>JAURUC010000001.1:1203750-1530000 GCA_030803735.1 Actinopolyspora lacussalsi
ACGACATCGAACGGGTGAGCGCCCGAGCGGAACGACTGCTGTCCGAGCAGCGGACGCCGCTTCCGGAGGAGCCCGATCACGAAGCCGTTTCGGCATGGTCCATACGGGCACAACGATCCCACTGGGGATGGGCGTGACACCGCTTGCTCGCTCACCGACCGGCAACCCGGATAAGACTGTGGCGTTTGAGCGCCACAGCGTGGGGAAACACTCGAGAAGGACATCCTGATGTGGTCGGGCGGGAAATGTCCCGGAGCACCCGGCGGGAAAACACCGGAGGTGAACGATGGGCACGGTACGAGAAATCATGCACCCTGGAGCCGACTGCGTACGCACCTCGGAGACCGCGGCCGACGCCGCCCGGCTCATGGCACGTCTCGCGGTCGGCGCACTTCCCATCTGTGGCAAGGACGACAGGATCAAGGGCATGGTTACGGATCGGGACATCGTGATCAAAGTGGTGGCCGAGGGACGGGACGCCGGGACGTTCCCGGCGGGCGATCTCAACCAGCAGGAGGCCGTCACGATCGGCGCCGACGATACGACCGACGAGGCGATGCGCGTCATGAACGAGCACCGGATCCGGCGCCTTCCCGTGATCGACGGGGAACGGCTCGTGGGCATGCTCACGGTTGCCGACATGGCACGCACCATGCCGGAGCCCCGGGTGGGCGAACTGGTCGAGTCGCTCTCCGAGGCGTGAAGCGGGTAAATCCCCGTGAACCGGGGACACGGACGTTCGCGAGAACGTTCCCTCACTGGCTCGCGCGACGAGACTCGGGCTCACCCGAACGAGATCAGGAGGCGGTCACCCCGAACACCAGCCCCAGCAGGAAAGTCATCACCGCTGCTCCGGCTCCGATAGCGAGCTGACGCAGGGCGCGCGGCAGCGGGGCGGCTCCGGACAGCACCCCTACTGTGGCTCCGGTGAGCAGCAACGCCGAACCGCTCAACGCCGCGGCTACCAGCACGGCGAGCAGGCCGTGGAGCCCGAGGAGAAACGGCAGTACCGGCAACAGCGCCCCGATGGCGAAGGCCGCGAAACTGGAGGCGGCGGCTTTCGCACCACTGCCGACCACTTCCCCACCGTCGGGCTCCTCACCCGCTGGATGCTGTTCCGGAACGGGTCGGCGCAGTACCACTTCGGCACGTCGCTCGGCCTCCGTGGCCGACATACCACGTGCCCGGTACACCAGAGCGAGTTCGTTGGCGTCCACATCCAGTAGCGGCACCGCGCCGTCCGCCGTGTCGTCGGGCTTTCCCGCCGCGATGAGTTCTCGCTGCGAGCTCACGGACACGAACTCGCCCGCGGCCATGGACAGCGCTCCGGCCAACAGCCCGGACAATCCGGTCAAAACCACCAGGGTGGTACCCGCTCCTCCCCCGATCACACCGAGCACCAGGGCGAAATTGCTGACCAGACCGTCGTTGATGCCGAAAACGGCCGCTCGTAGCGTTCCGGACATCCGTGCCCGCCCCTGTGCGGCCAGCGCGCGTACCACTTCGCCGTGCACACGCTCGTCGGCGGCCATGGCCTCGGTGGCGTCGGCAGTGGACTCGTAGTTGGAACGGATTTCGGCACGCTGCACCAGCGCCAGCACGAAGATCCATCCGAATCCGCGAGCGAGGAAGGCCAACACCCGCATTCGGAACGTGGCGCGGCGCGGCTCACCGATGTACTCCCCGAGCAGACGCCGCCAGTGCTCGGCGTGACGCTGCTCGGCCTCGGCCAACCGCAACAGGATCTCCCGTTCGGTGCCGTGCCTGCGGTCGGCGAGCTCACGATAAACGGTGGCCTCGGCTCGTTCGTCGGCCAGCATCCTGCGCCAGGCCCGTAGTTTCGCGGCGGATGGCGGGTGCCTGTCGGCGGCTGGCTGCTCGGACACGACATCGAGGATGCCACTCGTCGCGGAACCGGGCCGTTCGAGGCCCGAACCGGAAGAAGCCCGGTCCGAAAAGAACCCCGGTGCGTTCGACGAGGAGTTCCGGTCCGGACCGAAAGTCCGTACGCAGCGGTCCGGACCGAAGGGGCGGGGCGTGACACGCCCACGGCACGGTAACCAGCACGGTTGCCGATTCGGGGTTCCGGGGTAAGCATGGCGCTCGCAGTAACCCCCGAGTGGAGGACCGCAGCCATGCGTTCGAGCACAGACCGAATCCTCACCACCCAGGCTGGAAGTCTGCCGCGTCCGGAAGAACTCATCGAGCTCAATCGTTCCCGGGCCGAGGGAGGTATCGATGAGCAGCAGTACCACAGCGGAGTGAACCAAGCCGTCACCGAACTGGTGGAACGGCAACGCGGTGCCGGACTCGATCTGGTCGGAGACGGGGAATTCGGCAAATCGGTGAGTCAACGGGTGGACTACGGGGCCTGGTGGTCGTACTCGTTCCAACGGCTCGGTGGGCTGGAGCTCGCCGATTCCTCGCTGTTCGAGACGAGTCACGAGGGACGGCGAGCCACCGAAGAAGTGGCTCTGACCAGTTTCGGGAATCGACGGGACCGTGTCAGGTTCGCCGAAGCCTACGCCGATCCGACATCGGGTGTGGAGGTCTCCACCAGTCCGATGAGCTTCCCCGTGTGCCGAGGACCGCTGACCTACGTCGGCCACGAAGCGATCAACGCCGACATCGCGAGGTTCAAACGTGCGCTGCGGGCCAACGGCCTGGAGGAAGGCTTCATGACGGCGATCGCCCCGGCGAGCTGTTCCCGGATCGGCAACGAGTACTACGACAGCCAGGAGGAGTTCCTCTACGCGTGTGCGGAGGCGATGCGGGAGGAGTACAAGGCGATCATCGACGCCGGTCTCATTCTGCAGCTCGACGATCCCGCCATCGCGGAGAACTGGGACCAGGTGAACCCGGAACCGTCCGTGGCGGACTACAAGCGGTTCACCATGCGCCGCGTGGAGGCGCTCAACCATGCGATCCGTGGTCTGCCCAAGGACCGCATCCGGTTCCACCTGTGCTGGGGCAGCTGGCACGGCCCGCACACCACTGATCTGCCGATGCGCGATCTCGTCGACGTCCTGCTCTCGATCGATGTGCGAGCCTACTCGTTCGAGGCGGGCAACGTCCGGCACGAGCACGAGTGGAAGGTCTGGCAGGACGTCACTCTGCCGGACGACAAACTGATCCTGCCCGGTGTGGTCAGCCACGCTACCAACGTGGTCGAGCATCCCGAACTGGTCGCCGACCGCATCGTGCGGTTCGCGGAATGCGTGGGGCGTGAGCGAGTGGTGGCCTCCACGGACTGTGGGCTGGGCGGACGGGTCCATCCGCAACTGGCCTGGGCGAAACTGGAATCGCTGGCACAGGGCGCGGAACTGGCGACCGAACGTCTCTGGCCCTGAGCGCGTGACAGCAGCGGCGCTTTCTCCGCCACTGTCGCGGAGGAAGCGCCACGGTTGCGATGTTCGGGCACGGAAACCTCGGAACCGTTCCCGAGAGCGGATGATTGACCTAGCATCGCCGATGATGGACACCTCCGGTTCCCAGGAAGCGCTGTCGCTCTCGGAAGCGGAACGGGAATGGCTGATTCGTTGGACGAGACTGCCGTCCACCTCGCAAGCGGTCGCGCTGCGCTGTCGTATCGTGCTGGAGTGCGCACGCGGGCTGTCCGACGCGAGCGTTGCCCGCGAAGTCGGAGTTTCCGCACAGGTGGTCGGCAAATGGCGGCGGCGCTTCCGCCAGGGACGGCTCGCGGCGTTGAAGGACCGGCCCCGTTCGGGGGCACCACGGTCGATCTCGGAGGAACAGGTACAGACGATTCTGGAAGCGGTACTGACCGAACCACCACCGAACGGCATCAGGTGGACCAAGCGCGCGCTGTCCAGTCGGGCCGGAGTGTCCCCCTCCTCGGTGATGCGAATTCTGTACCGACTCGGCATCAGCACCGCACAAACCGGTCGAACGAACGAAGCCACCAGGAACGCCCCCTGGACGGCCCTCTACCTCGCTCCGCCGGAGTCGATCATGGTCATGGCCTTCGACGAGAGTCACGATCCCGACAACGGTGCGGGCAGGGTTTTCCCACCGGCTCCCGGTGACCACGACGTGGTGCTGCGTACGGAACTGGCGAACCGCCTCTCCCATCCCACCGGAAACGACAGTTCGGGGAATCTGGTGCGGTTCCTCCGCGACCTGGAGAACCGAAAATTCGACAACCGCGACATTCACCTGATCTGTCACGGTCACGGAACTCGCAAGATCGAGGCGATCCGCCGCTGGCAGGAACAGCACTCCGGACTGCACCTGCACTTCACACCGGACAAGGAACTGTGGCTCCGGCTGGTGGAGCGCTACTTCACACCGCTGCTCACCTCCACCGTCTCCGACGGACGGTCACCGCTCACCGTGTTCGCGGCGGAGCTGCGCCGCTGGTCGCGGCAACGTCGCAGAGCGGACGCGCTCACGTGGTTCCATCCTTGAGCGGAAAAGCCACATCGGGAAACACGAATTTGTGGTCCGCTCGGCCACGGAGGGCGATCACGGTAGCCTACATTGCCCGCCATGACGGAACGAGAACCCGACGACGAGCACGAGGCGGACCAGCGCGGCACGACACGACGCACCGCTCTCGCCGCGTTCGGCGGTCTGGGAATCGGCACACTCGCCGCGGGAACCGGCCGGGAGCCGGCGAACGCGACCGGATCCGCCGAGGAGACCCAGTCCGGCGGGCGATTTCAACCCTCCTGCGTGCTGGCACCGGAACAGATGGAAGGTCCCTACTATCTGGACTACCGGATTCTCCGAAGGAACATAACCGAGCACAAACGCGGTATCGACCTGCTGCTGAACATCGTCGTGGTGGACGCCTCAAACTGTGAACCGCTGCCCGGCATCGCGGTCGACATCTGGCACTGCGACGCGCTCGGCGTCTATTCCTCCTACACCGAGTACGACGACGGCGAGATCCCACCGCTGGACGAAACCGGACACGCCGAGCCGACCGACCACACCACATGGCTACGTGGTGTGCAGCTGACCGATCGACGCGGTTTCGCGAATTTCCGCAGCATCGTGCCCGGTTGGTACCGGGGGCGGACCACGCACATCCATATCAAGACGATCACCGGTGGACACCGCGAGGACGGCAGCTGGCGGGGCGGGGACACCTCACACACCGGCCAGCTCTACTTTCCGCGGGAGTTCAACGAACGCCTAGCCCGCACCGAACCGTATTCGCACAACACCGTCCCACGCACCACCAACGCCGAAGACCTGTTGTATAACTCGGGTGACGAGGGCCCGATGACGCGATTGCGGATCGGGCGTGTGCCGGTTGGATCCGTCCGACCGACGATCAGCGCTTCGATCGTGCTGGGCATCCACCCGGAAGCGACACCGCCGCCGGAGGGGTTGCCCCCAGGAACGCAGCCACCGGGCTGAGCGAAGTTCGAGGAGGCCCCGACCCGCTCGGCCGGGCCTCCTCGATCGCGTCGTCCGAGCACCCGACGGTCGACTCACAGAGTGCTCGGACGACCCGGCTGGAAAACTTCGCTCAGTGCGAGGAGGCTTTCTCCGCCCCGGCACCGGTCAGGGAACGCACCTCCATCTCGGCGTACTTGGCCTCGTCGTGTTCGCCGGAGAGCACGGTGCCGAGCCAACCGAGGAAGAACGAGGCCGGGATGGAGACCAGACCGGGGTTCTCCAGCGGGAACCACTGGAAGTCCACGCCGCTGAGCATGGCGGTCTCACTGCCGGACACAGCGGGCGAGAACACGATGAGCAGTATCGCGATGCCCAGACCACCGTAGATACTGCACAACGCGCCGGTGGTGTTGAACCGCTTCCAGAACAACGAGTACAGAATCGTCGGCAGGTTCGCCGAAGCGGCGACCGCGAACGCCAGGGCCACCAGGAACGCCACGTTCTGGTTGCGGGCGAGGATGCCGCCGACGATGGCCACGGCACCGATCACCACGGCGGTGATCCGTGCGACGCGGACCTCCGCCTGCTTGTCGGAGACCTCGCCCCTCTTGATGACGTTGGCGTAGATGTCGTGCGCGAAGGATGCGGACGCCGTGATCGTCAGTCCCGCCACCACCGCGAGGATGGTCGCGAAGGCCACGGCGGAGATGAAGCCCAGCAGGACCGGACCACCCAGCGCCTGGGCCAACAACGGTGCCGCGGAGTTGGAGGCACCCGGGGCCTGGCTGATCGTCTCCGGTCCGACCATGGCGGCCGCGCCGTAGCCGAGCACCAGGGAGAACAGGTAGAACAGCCCGATCAGGAAGATGGCCCAGACCACGGAACGACGCGCTTCCCGTGAGGTCGGGACGGTGTAGAACCGCATCAGTACGTGCGGCAGACCCGCCGTGCCTAGCACCAGCGCCAGCCCCAGCGATAGGAAGTCCAACTTGCTGATCTCGGAGGTACCGTACTTCGCCCCCGGTTCGAGCAGTCGCTGTCCGTCGGCACCGGCCTTGTCCACCGCTCCCTGCAGCAGAGCCGAGAAGTCGAAACCGTACTTGGCGAGCACCCAGAGGGTCATCGCACCGGCACCGGCTATCAGCAGGCCCGCCTTGATGATCTGCACCCAGGTCGTCCCCTTCATACCACCGACGAGGACGTAAATGATCATGATGACGCCGACGATGGCGATCACCAGGCTGACACCGACCGGGTTGCTGATTCCCAGCAGCAGTGACACCAGTACTCCGGCCCCGGCCATCTGGGCCAGCAGGTAGAAGAAGCTCACCGCCAGTGTCGAGGTCGCGGCGGCCGCCCGCACCGGACGTTGGCGCATCCGGAAGGCGAGCACGTCACCCATGGTGAACTTGCCGGTGTTGCGCAGCAGTTCGGCGACCAGCAGCAGCGCGACGAGCCAGGCAACGAGAAAGCCGATCGAGTACAGGAAGCCGTCGTAGCCGTACAGCGCGATGGCACCGACGATCCCGAGGAAGGACGCCGCGGAGAGGTAGTCACCGGAGATGGCTATCCCGTTCTGCGGACCGGAGAACGCTCGCCCGGCGGCGTAGTAGTCCGAGGCGGTCTTGGTGGTGCGACTGGCGCGCAACACCACGACCAGGGTAACGACGACGAAAGCGACGAATATACTGATGTTGATGACGGGATTGCTGCCCTGCAGCCCACCGCTCTGCGCCAACTGGGTCATTCCGACCTCCCCTCGATCTCCTCACGGATCCTGCCCGCCACCGGATCGAGCCGCCGGTTCGCGAACCGCACGTAGATTCCGGTGATCACGAAGGTGGACACGAACTGCAGCAGTCCCAGCACCAGACCAACGTTGATGTTGCCGACGAGCTTGATCGACATGAATCCGTGGGCGTAGTCGGCGAGCAACACGTACAGCAGGTACCAGCTCAGAAACAGCACGGCCACGGGAAAGACGAAACCGCGCAACCTGCGGCGCAGGGCCACGAAGTCCGCGCTGGCGTGGGCCTCCTTCCACTGTTCGACCGTCGGGTCACGGGACTCGGACTCGTCGGTTGTCACGAGCGACCTCCTCACACGAAAGAGTGACTCAAGGCACAGTAGGAAGAGCGCGCCGTGTTGGGGAGGCACGTGGGACGAATGGGCGAACCGTGCGACGAGCGGTGGACGAGCGGGGCGACGAACGAGACGAACGAGACGAACGAGACGCTCCCGGAGAAGACGACGCGGGCGACGCGGAATCCGTCACCGATCCTCACCGCCCGGATTCCGACGTCGTCCGTTGGTCCAGATGCAGCCGCAGCATGGCCGACCTGGACCGCGAGGAGGCACCGCTTCGCAGTGAGACCAGCACCATCGTGCCGAAGGCCAGCGGTACCGCCCACGGCGCCGGTTGAGCCAGCAGAATCGCCCACCAGCCACGCAGCTCCGGACCGAACAGCGTCACCACGATTCCGGCCGAGGAACCGAGCAGTCCGACAAGTACGCCGCTGACAGCGCCCGCCGCCGTGAGCCGCCACCACCAGATCCCCAACACCAGCAGCGGGCAGAAGGTCGCCGCCGCGAGTGTGAACGCCCAGGTGACCAGAATGTTGGTTTCCAGCGGAGCCGCGAACAGCGCCAGCAGGATGACCACCGCGGCCGCGAGCAGAGCGGTACCGCGCAGTCGCCCCAGACCTCCGGGCGCGAGGTCGTGCGAGACGGCTCCCGCGAGTACCAGTAACAGTCCCAACGAGGTGGCCAGGAACGCCGCGAACGCACCACCGGTCAACAGCACGGTGAACAGCGTGCCCACCCAACCGCCGTCCACGCGCGCGGGCAGCGCCACCACCACCGTGTCCGTTCCTCCGGACAGGTAGAGTCGCGGCAGCAGCACCCTGCCCAGAGCCCCGTAAACACCGGGAAACAGGTAGAACACGCTCAGCAGTCCCACCGTCAGAGCAGCGGTACGACGCGCGGCCGCCCCGTCGGGGGTGGTGTGGAACCGAACCACCACGTGCGGGAGCCCCATGGTGCCGAACATGGTGGCGATCAGTACCGCCCAGGTTCCGAACAGCGGATGTCCGGCATCGGCGACGTCCAGCAGCGGAAGTCGCCATCGCTCCCCTCCCGGACGACCACCGGAACCGACGTGCGGCACGGGCTCTCCCGCAGGGAAGACGAGAGTCCGCCCCGCCCGCACCCGGTGCGTGCCCGGTTGCAGCACACGGTCGCTACCGTCCGGACGATGGATCCGCGTCGGCTCGGTGATCCGGAACGTGACCCCGATGCGGAACTCCACACGGGTCCGTTCCTCGAAGTGTTCGAACTCCACGGGCCGCAACGCCTGTTGCCGCACGTCGGCTCCGGCGTGGACCGTCAACCACACGGCAGGCACGGCGAACAGCAACAGCTTCAGGCAGAACTGCACCGCCTGCACGTAGGTGGCCGCCCGCATACCGCCGAGCGCCAGGGTGACGCTGATGACGACCCCGGCGACGACCACCCCGACCCAGTACGGCGTGGCGCTGACCGCGCTGAGCACCAGTCCCGCCGTGCGGAACTGCGGCACCAGGTACAGCACCGCGATCAGCAGCACCACCACGGCGGTCAGCTTGCGCAGCGCTGTGGAGGACAACCGAGCCTCGGCGAAATCGGGGACTGTCAACGCTCCCGAGCGCCGCATGGGAGCGGCGACCAGCACCAGCATCGCCACATAACCGGCTGTGAATCCGACGGGGTACCAGAGCGCGCCGGGCCCGTCCTTGACCATCATGCCCGCGATCCCCAGAAACGACGCGGCCGAGAGGTACTCACCGGAGACGGCAGCCGAATTCAACAGCGGCGAGACCTGTCTGGACGCGACCAGGAAGTCCGAGGTGGTCCGCATCGCGGCGACGCCGCGCACCCCGACGAACAGAGTGAGCAGCACCACCGGCGCGACCGCCAGCACCGCCACCGTCATCGGTGCCGCTCCAGCCGCTCAGCGCGCCGCAGCTGCCGCCACGCCAGCAGCACCATCGCCGGGAACGGGACGAGCACCGGGAGCAACCAGGAGACCGGAATCCCCGCCACCCGCGCCGAGGTGACCATAGGCAGGTAGGCCTGTACCAGGGGGAGACCGAACACGAGCAGGACCAGTCCGGACAATGTGATCGCCCCGTGAAACCGCTGGGCACGGTAGAGCCGGGTGGCCCGTTCGAGTTCGGCGGGCCCCAGCGGTGGCTCGCTCCAGTTGGTCCGTGAGACCCGTCGGACACGAGCCATCCGGGTCTGGGGACTCATGACCGGAACCCGTTTACCCTCGCTCATCGGCTTCCCCGGGACGCGCTGTCCAGCTCGACCCGTTGGGCCTGGTGCAGCAACTTCTCGCGCAGTTCGCGCGCGTGCCTTCTGCTGACCGGGACGTCACCGAGCTCGGTGTGCGCCACGAGACCACCCGCCGAGTCGCTGCGCAGCTCCAGCACCGCCTGCAACGCGACCAGAAAGCTGCGGTGCACTCGTTGGAAACCGGCCGAGCACCAGTACTCAGCCAGCCGTGAGATGGGCATCCGCACCACGTGCTCCCCCCAAGGGGTGTGCAGTCGGACGTAGTCACCGTCGGCGGACACGAAACGCACGTCGCCACGGCGCACGTACTTGGTACGACCGGCGGTTTCCACCGGCAGCGCGGGCATCGCGTCGGTCACCGGAACGGGCTGCTCCGAGTCGGCCGCATCACCGGGGGAGGCCACCACCCTGCTCACCTTGGCCAGTGCCGCGGCCAGCCGTTCGGCACGTACCGGTTTGAGCAGGTAGTCGACGGCACCGATGTCGTATGCCGTCACGGCGTGCCCGTCGTAGGCCGTGACGAACACGATCACCGGCGGAGAACTCAGCCTGGTCAGCAGCGATGCGAGTTCGATGCCGTCGAGGCCGGGCATCGATATGTCCAGGAACACCACGTCGAACCGGTCGCTCTGTATCAGTTTCAGCGCCGCCAACGCCTCGTCGGCTCCCGTCACCTCGGCGACCTCGGGAGCACCCCGCAGCATCTCGCGGAGCTCGTCCAAGGCGGGGCGAACGTCGTCGACAGCCAGCACTCGAAGTCCTCTGGTCATCGCGGCACCACTCCGGGTTGAAACATGGGTACCCGGAAAATCACCTTTGTCCCCGCCCCTCGCGCGGTCTCGACGACCAGGCCGTACCAGGCACCGTAGATGGATCGCAACCTGCGATCCACGTTGGCCAGGCCGACACTGTTCTCGGAACCACGACCGGCCAGTATCTCCTCCGCGTCGGCCGGATCCATGCCCACTCCGTCGTCCTCCACACTGATCACCAGATCGCTTCCGGCCGCCTCACCGGAGACCTGCACGAGGCCGGCCCCGTCGGCACCCCCGACGAAAGCCGGTTGGATCCCGTGCCGCACCGCGTTCTCCACCAAGGGCTGTAGTACCAGGTAGGGCACGGACACGGCCAGCACGTCGGGCGCCACACGAATCTGTACCCGCAGTCGACTGCCGAGCACCGCGCGCTGCAGCGCGAGGTAGGTCTCGATGGCGTGGAACTCGTCGGAAACGGTGGCGTACTCACGGTTTCGCGCGAGCCCGTAGCGGATGAAATCGGCGAAATCGAGCACGAGCTCACGGCTGCGATCCGGCTCGGAGCGGATGAGAGATCCGATCACGGTCAACGCGTTGTAGACGAAGTGCGGGGATATCTCGGAACGCAACGCACGCAGCTCGGAACGCGCTGCCCGCTCGGCGGTGCTTTCCAGCCTGCCGCGTTCCAACGAGTCCTCGATCCAGTCTCCGGCCCGGCTCACCGCGGACACCGACACACGGCCGCTGACCAGCAGAACCCCCACGAGCTCAGCACTCGAGTGGAGCGGAACGGCGGTCAGCGGCGGTCGACCGTGCCGCGTCTCGGTGTGCAGCACTTTGTCGATCAACTTGGCCGCGCCTCGCGGATCGTTCGGAGTTCCCGCCCGCACCCAGTCACCGGACAGCCCGGTCAGCACCACCGCCCGCGCACGAAGCAGTCGTCGAAGATCCCGTGCGGCCGCTTTGACCCCGGTCCCGTTCAGACCTTCCTTGAGGTTCTTCGTGATGCGGTACGCCGTGGCCACGCTGGTCATCGGATCGGGCGCTGACCACCCGGTCCGAGGCTCCGCGAAGCCAGGTGCTCGATCGGCGGGCACGGGCATGAACGCTCCTAGCACTGTCGAGACGGCCCGCCGGATACTAGTGCTTCGGCCACCCCCGTCCGAAGGACGTTCATCGGACTCGGTCGCCGAGGCCTCGGGCGTGCTGTCCGTAGCTCCCGGAGGGGAGACGGTAGCGCCCCTCGGGAGCGGTAGGAAAGGCGATTCCGGGCGGAATCTCGGCCCGGAACGATTCCACGGAGTTCACGGCGAACGCGCACGGAGGCGACGATTCCAGCTTATCGGAATATTCCATCCAGTGTTACGGGCCAGTGTTACGGGCACGAATTGATCCGGTCACAGGTATTCTCATGATCGCGACGGGGCGTAAAATGTACCGGCCGCGATCTCCGGACCCGTTCGCCGCAGGCGGAGGATTGATGACCAGATATTTTCCGCTGGTGTCGGCACTGGTGTGCTGTTACGTGGTGGCTGTGATCGCCGTTCTGGGGTCCGGAGTACTCACCGAGGAATCAGCGCTGATCGTCGACGACGCGGCACAACTGATCAGTGGTAGTGGAGCGACGATCGCCTGCTGGTGGCGAGCTCGGCACAACCACGGCGGTCAACGGCACTGGCGGGTGCTGCTGGGGCTCGGTACCGCGGGCTGGACCGCTGGCATGGCGGTATGGGCCTGGTTCCGCACCTTCGCCGACACACCGTTGCCGTCGCCGTCGCTGGCCGATGTCGGTTTTCTGACCCTGCCGGTGTTCGCGTTGCCCGCCCTGCTGGTGTTCGCCGAGGACGGTCGACCCGTCAGGGGAATCACGGCACGTTCCGCCCGAGCGGCGGCCCGCACCCGCGCCGTCCTCGTGCTGGACGGTCTGATCGTCACCGGCTCGCTGTTCCTGTTGACCTGGGCGACCGCGTTGGGCGCCGTGGTCAGTTCGGGAGCACCGACCGCGTTGGGATTCGTGGTGGCGGTGGCGTACCCGGTTACCGATCTCGTGCTCGTGGTGATCGTCGTACTGCTCGCCTCCTTCCGACGCGCCCGCAACAGTCTGCGGTTGTTGCTGCTGGGTTCGGGCCTGATCGCCCTGTCGGTCTCCGACAGCATCTTCGCCTACCTGGTCAGCAGCGGCGCGGCTAGCATGAACCCCCTGTTCGACGCGGGATTCGTGGCGGGGCCGGCGCTGATCGCGTTGGCAGCGATCGTCCCCGACGATCACGAAGCAGCGTCCGGGCACGAATGGCGGGAGCGCACCGTCGACTGGGCGCATCTCATGCTGCCGTACCTGCCGTTGATGGTGGCGGCCTCCTACACGACCGTGAAAACCGTGCTGGGAGCCGGCACGGACGACCTCGAAGTGGTCGGAGTCTTCCTGCTGTTCGTGCTGGTCGTCCTGCGACAGCTGGTGACGCTCATCGACAACGCCAAGCTGTTGGAGAAGGTGCGGAACACCCAGGAGGATCTGGCTCACCAGGCTTCGCACGACCCCCTGACCGGACTGGCGAACCGCACGCTGCTCTACGAGAGACTGCACGACAGCATCACGCGCAACAGCCGGACGCACTACCCGTTCGGACTGCTGTACCTGGATCTCGACGGCTTCAAGGCGGTCAACGACACCTTCGGGCACTCCGCGGGGGACGCGCTGCTGCGCGCCGTGGCCGACAGGCTCCGCGAATGCGTGCGGACGGCCGACACCGTGGCCCGGCTCGGCGGGGACGAATTCGCCGTGCTGGTCGCCACGGAACGCAGGCAGGAGTCCGAGCTGGTCGGCGGGAGGGTGCTGGCGGCACTGCAGCGTCCCTTCACCGTCGAGGGCCGAAGTCACACGATAGGCGGCAGCCTCGGGATCGTGCACTGCCCGGTCGATGAGGAGATCTCGGCCCAGACACTGCTGCATCACGCCGACGCGGCGATGTACGCCACGAAACAACGGCGCAAACAGCGGGGCGGCGGAACACCGCCTCAAGGGACTGCCCCTGCCGACGACGAACCGGCCGACGACGAACCGGCCGGCGCGGGGGCGGTGGAAGAGGGGACGATCCGTGCTGCTCCGCCGGTTCACGACGAACCGCCGGATACCGAAGCCCACTCCGTCCACGACGGCCCCACCGCTCCGGACGGCCCCGCTGTTCCGGACAACCCCAACGTTCCGGACGATGGGATCTCGCTGCACAACTGATCCCGTCCTGCCAGTGCACAGTGGCTCCACACGGCTGGGACCACGACGCAGGAAGCTGCGACTACCCGCTGCGAATCAGCTCGTGCGAGCCGTAGTGGGCTGAACCGGCCACTCCCCCGCGGAAGCAGCCGGTGGGCGCTTCGGGGAGATCAGGGAGACGGCCGGAGAACCGCCGTCTCCCTTTCACGAATAGCCCCTCCGCCTGGATCAGTGCTTCGGCAACAGCCCGAACACCGTGGACGTGGCCCCCGAACCGTTGCGATGAGCGGGCCCGCCCGCCAACACCCAACCGCCGGTGGTGGGGAGACGTTCCAGATTCGCCAGAACCTCCAGACTGATGCGGTGCCGTTTGTACAGCATCAGCGACACCCGGTACTGGTGGTCCGTTCCGACATCGGGACTGAAGGTGTCGGTACCGAGGGCCCCGCGATAACCGAGTCGACCGGTTTCCAGCAGCCAACCCACCGCCTCGGGGGAGAACCCCGGGTGATGCATCCGACCCTGTTCGTCGAGGTTCCGGAAAGCCGGAGTACCCCATTTCTCCTGCCAACCGGTCCACAGCACCACCGCGGCGTTTCGCGGAATCGGACCGTGCCGCCGTTCGAAGCGCCACAGGTCCTCCACCGTGACAGCGTGGTCGGGGTCCCGTTCGGCCTCGCGACGAACATCGATCTTGACCGCCGGAAGCAGCAGATCCTCGGGTTCCAACTCGTCGGCACCGGGTTCACCCGCGTTGAAGTGACAGGGGGCTCCGAAGTGCGTACCGGTGTGCTCCCCCTCCTGCACGTACTGCAGGTAGAACCCGTCCTGTTCGAGCGTGGCCACGGTGCTCAGGGTGAACTCCGGATCCCCCGGATAAATACTGGTCGTTTCCGGATCGTTGACGTGCGAGAGGTTCACCAACCTCATGTCGCCCGGGTCGAATCCCGGTCGGCGACCTCCACCACCACCGGACTCGGCGCGAGCGGAACGCGCCAACCCGACCGAGGCGGCCAACCCCGCACTCCAGCTCACCAGTTTCCGCCGTGCGAACAAACCATCCGTCCCTTCCGGAAGAGCTGTCGATCACTCGTCCGACGTCGCGAGACGACGAGGTCCGCTCACCGAGAGCACTCTCGTCGTGTCCGAATCGGACATCGTACCGGCCGTGCTCGTCCGACAGCGCGGCACTACCGAGGGGCAGCACGACACCACCCGACGAACGCGGCGGGGCTCACGCGACAGGGGCCGTGCCACGCGGTCGCGGAAGTCCGTCCAGCATCACCGGAAGGGTGGCGTGTCCGTTGGCGATGAAGCCTCCGGCGGGCCGGAGTTCGGAACCCGTGACCGCGAGTCGCATACCGGGAAAGCGCTCGAACAGGGCGGGCAGCGCGACCTCCGCCTCCAGCCGCGCCAGTGGTGCGCCGAGACAGTAGTGCGCGCCATGCCCGAACGCCAGGTGATCCCCGTTGTCCGACCGAGTGACGTCGAACTCGTCGGGACGGTCATAGCGCTCCGGATCACGTCCCGCCGCGGCGTAACCGGCCAGGATGGGCTCACCGGCGCGAATGACGACACCGTCGAACTCGATGTCCTCGACGGCGTACCGCAACGGAACGTTGGCCAGCGGCGCCTGCCACCGCAGTGTTTCGGTGACCACCTCCTCCCAGGAAACGGAGCCTTCCCGGACCATTGCCAACTGGTCGGGGTGGCGGAGCACGGCGGTTATCGCGTGGTCGAGCAGATTCACGGTGGTCTCGTGTCCCGCCCCGATCAGCAGGATCAGTGTGTCGACCAGCTCACGCTCGTCGAGCCGAGCCTCGTTCTCGTCCCTGGCCTGCAACAGCACACTGGTCAGATCGTCGGCGGGTTCGGCCCGTTTGGTCGCCACCAGATCATTGAGCAGCGCATAGAGTTCGTACTGGGTGGCCTGCACCTGCTCGGGTGTGGCCGAGGTGTCGAACACACCGTCGACGACGCGGCGCAGTCCGGGGCGAGCATCGTCGGGGACACCGAACAGGTGACAGATCACGGAGATGGGCAGCGGATAGGCGAACCGCTCGCGGAGATCGACACCGCCCCGCGTGGGCAGGGCGGCCAGCTCGTCGAGCAACTCGTTGGTCTTCGTTTCGACGAAGGGGCGCATCGCGGCGATCCGGCGTGGGGTGAACGCCTTGGAGACCAGCGAGCGGAGTCTGCGGTGCTCCTGCCCGTGCGCGGTGAACATGTTGCGTACCGCGACCCAGCTCGCCAACGCCCAGTCATCGGGGATCTCGCCGTTGATCCAGCTGGGCCAGTGTTGTCGGGGATCCTTGGAAACACGGTTGTCCGCGAGTAGCTCCCGTAATCGCCGGTGACTGGTCACCGACCAAGCAACCACTCCCCCAGGTAGTTCAACGCGCGCCGCGGGGCCTTGGTCACGGAGCCGGCGCGCTTCGGTGTGGACGTCGTCTCCGGTGGGATCCAGGACGTGTGGGCAGGACGATTGCTCCATCGGCCGCTTTCTCCAGGTGTCTCGTCACGACTGTCGGGCTCCTGGACAGGCGGGAAGTGCACCGGCAGCGCGGTCAGAGCACGGTGGAACGGCCCGGGTCGCCACTCCAACTCGTCGGCGGGCACAGCCAAGTCCATATCTGGCAACGTATCCAAAATGGTCTCGATCGCAACAGAGGCGATCAATCGGGCCGTCCCTCTTGCCGGGCAGGTGTGCGGACCGGCACTCCAGGCCAGATGTGCCCGGTTGCCGTCACGGCGGGTGGACCGCAGTGCGGGATCGGTGTTGGCCGCGGCTATGCCGATCACCACGGGTTGGTTCGCGGGAAGCGACCTGCCCGCCAACTCGACCTCGCGTGTCGGGTAGGTGATGGCGTAGTTGGCCAGCGGCGGTTGTTTCCAGAGCACTTCGTCGATGGCGTCCTCCACCGGTAGCCGTCCTCCGGAAAGATCGCCCGCGAACCGGTCGTCGGCCAGCCACAGCCGCAGCGCGTTCGTGATCAGGTTCTGCACCGGTTCGGCACCGGCACCCATGAACACCACGAGCTGCTGCACCATCTCCTCGTCGTCGAGATCGGCCTCGTGCCCGAGCAACCAGGTGGTTATGTCGAACGAGGGCTGTTCACGACGCAGTGCGATCAGCTCCGCGATGCACTGGCCGAGTTCCCGGTTGGCCCGTTCGGTGTCGCTCCCGTCCCACAGGGCGGTCATCGCGTCGACCATGCGGGTGGTCAGTTCCGGTGGACTGCCGAACAGCCTGTTGAGCACCAGCAACGGCAGCACCCGGGCGTACTCGGCGAGCAGGTCTGCCTTCCCGGTGGGACTGAAGTCCCGGATGAGGCTCTCGGCGCTCTCGGTCACGTACCGACGCAGCGTCACGGAGTCGACCCGGCTGAGACTGTCGGTGATCGCCTGCCGCAGCCGGTCGTGCGCGGGACCGTCCTGGAACAGCACATTGTCCCGGTACATCATCATCGCCACGACCGGGCTGTCGGCAGGCGCCTCACGCTGCCACGCACGAGAGTCCTTCGGGAACGTCTCGGGATCGCGCAGCACCGAAAGGGCGGTCTCGTGATCGAGCACGAGCGTGGCGGGAACTCCCGGGGCGAGTTCGACCGAGGCGAGCGGTCCCTGCTCGCGCAGCTCGGCGTAGACACCGTCGGGGTCGGCGGCGAACGCCTGATCGTGGATCGGCGTGGGGTCGGCGTGCATCGGACAACCGGACAGCACTGCTGTCTCGTCCCGGTCGGTTTCGGTCATGCGGACTCCTGGGCGTGTTGCAAGGGTGAGGCGAGCACGTGCTCCACCAGGGAGATCATCGCTCGCGCGGTGGCGGAGCGATCACGAGCGTCACAGGTGACCAGCGGAATCTCGGGCAGTAAGTCGAACGCCTCGCGTAATTCCTCATGGGAGGGGATATCGACACTGTTGAAATCGTTGATCGCCACTCCGTAGGGCAGTCCCCGCTCCTCCAGCACGCTGATCACGTCGAAGGACTCCTCGAGGCGTGCCACATCTGCCAGCACCAGCGCACCCAACGCCCCGTGGGCGAGGTCCTCCCACATCGACAGGAAACGCTGCTGCCCCGGCGTGCCGAACATGTACAGCACCACCCTGTCGCTGAGCGTGCGACGGCCGAAGTCGAGCGCCACCGTGGTGGTGGTCTTGTCCGTGATCCCGTGCAGATCATCGACGACCGCACCGTCCCGGGTCATCGTCTCCTCGGTGTGCAACGGCTCGATCTCGGACAACGTGTTGACGAAGGTGCTCTTGCCGACCGCGAACGGCCCCACTACCAGAACCTTGACGGCGGTACGGACGCTGTCCGGCAGATACACCTCACCGGAGGGCTCTGAGCCCATCAAGCACCTCCTGCAGTAGTTCGCGGTCCGGCCCGTGCTGCTGCCACTCGGTCGACAACGTGGCCAGATGCCCCTGGTCCACCAGATCCGCCACTATCACCCTGGTGACGCTGGCCGGTAACTCGAGATGGGCCGCGATCTCGGCGATCGACAACGATCCGCCGGAGCACAGCCGCAGGGTCCGACGCTGCTCCGGTGAGAGCAGCGCGGGATCGGCATGCCGTGTGGCCTGGATGAGCGTGGTGAGGTCGAGAGTGTTCCTGGTCGGGTGAGCACGTCCCCCCGTGATCAGGTAAGGACGTACCAGCGACTCCCGATCCCGCCGGCGGGGCGGACTCATGATCGGTCACTGTCCCCGGATCGGGGCAGGGTTCCCAGTTCGGATCCCAGCTTCTGCACCACCGCGTGGAACCGCTGGGTCGCCGGCCCCATGTCGACCTTCTTGGTGGTCGACACGCCCATGTAGGCATGGGGCCCGGCGGCGATGAGAAAGATGTAGCCCGTGTCGAACTCGATGAGCGTCTGGTTCCACGTGGGTTGCGCGCCGCAGAACTCCGTGGCCGCGGCGGAGGAACCGCGCAGCGAGGCCAGACACGCCGCGAACCGGTCGGCGTCGGCCTCACCGATGTCTCCCGTGGCCGTGATCACCAATCCGTCTCTGGCTAAGACCACGGCGCTGCGTACCTCCGGCAGCAGCACGTCGTCGAGCATCCAACGGAGTTCCGGGCGCCGGACGGTGTTCGTACTCATGCGTGGGGGTCCTCATCCTCGTTCTCACCAACGGACACGGCACTGCTGGAGTCACTGGCCTGCTGCCAGGCAGCCAACCCCGCGGCGCTGTCGGAGTCCGCGGGCGGTGCCGAGTCGGCTTGTGCCGCGGCGGTTTCCCGTGTCCTGCGACTGCGTTTGGGCAGTCCTCCCGAAGTGCGCTGCCGAGCGGGGGTGGACTGCTCCTCGCCACCGGCCGACTCGGTGGACGCCTTCTGACGGACCTCGTTCTCGTCGGGGGTCTCGATATGGGTCAGCAACTCGTTGGGCACGAACACCACTGCCCGCATCCCGCCGTAGAGTGGTGGGGCGTCCACGGAGACGGTCAGTCCGTAACGGACGGCCAGCAGCCCGACGACGGCGAATCCGACACGGGGAGGATCACCGATCTCGTCCAGGGCGATCTCCTGTTTCGACAACAGCCGTTCGGCTCGGCGCCGTTCCTCCAGCGGCATGCCGACTCCCGCGTCGTCGATCGTGATGGCGACGCCGTTGTGGGCGTGCTGCACTCCGACCGCGACCTGGGCGTACGGCGGGGAGTAACGCGCGGCGTTGTCCAGCAGCTCCGCCACCAACAGGACCAGTGGTTCCACCACGCGAGTGATAACACCGAGATCGCCGACGGAATCGCCCTGTGTGCTGGGGTTGTAGGCACTCACGGAGATGCGCTGGTAATCCCTGATCTGCGACTGGGCACCGCGGAGAATGTCCTGCAGACTCGTCGCCGAACGTTGCTGCCCGATCCAGGCCCCGAACAGCACGGCGAACCCCCGCAGCCGCCTGCTGAGCTGGGAACCGGCGTGGTCGATGGTGTAGAGATCGGCGAGCACATCGGCGTCGTCGTGCCGGTGTTGCATGTCCGACACCGCCATGTGCTGTTCGGAGGCCAGCCCGCGCACCGTGTCCAGCACACCGGTCAGGGTGCGTCGTGAGGAGTGTTCGGTGTGCTCGCGAGTGGCACGCACGATCCGCTCGATCACGTCGACGAGTTCGGCGAGCGAGTCGGAGGCGAACGTGCCGTCCTCCTGCCGCAACGGACCCGGCACCGGGGCGCTCGACATCCCGTTGAGGGATTCGGCCAGCGCGGGCAACCGCTTGGTCCTCAGGTGTTCGAGCTCGGCGAGATGCTGCTCACGCTCCCGAACGAGCTCCATTATCCGCTGTCGCTGGCGCGCGATGGCCGCCGCCCCTGCTACCGCCAGGGCGGTCAAACCGGCGGCGCCCGCCGATCGCACCACCGACGCGACACTCCAACGGTGGTGGGGCGAGGTCTTTGGGTGTTGTGTTGTCATGCGTCCCTCGTGAACGAACGTGCGGGGCACCATGCGTCATGGCAGCCACGGAGACGACACCGCCGTCGCCGGAGTTGGTCCGTGCCCGGCGACTTGAGGTCCATGACGGACTTGCCCGGCACAACTCCGGTGCGGTGAGGTGGTCGCGGGCAAGATCGTACGCAACCAGCGGAATCACTCCTAGCGGCGGCGGGTACTAATACCGATCGGAGTACCACTAGAGTGTGAAAGACGTGTATCCGTCCACACAGGATCACTTATTCGCCGGAATCCTCCGAAGCGACATGTTTCGGAAACTTCGCGGCACTTACCCGGAAGAGACCGGCGAATCCGATGAAGGGACGAGAAAGACACTCGGGTCCGCTTGGGAAATCCGCGGCAAAGCCCGCACCGAGCTCGCGCACGGCTTCGGAAGCGGCACTCGCCCGGCCCGAACGGTTCAACCGCGCTCGACGGCCGCTCGTAGCGCGTGCAGAGTGCGCTCGATGTTGCGTTGATTTGCTTCCTGCCTGTGGGCCTCGCCGGTGGTATCGGCGCTGACCGGGGTGTACCAGGCAGGACGACGGTCCCAGGCACTTTCCACCACGAGACAGCCCGCATCGGTGGAACTGAGCTCGAAACGCCAGTGCGAGACCGGTGTGTCACCGTCGTCGACGTCGAATGCGAAGCATTGTCCACTTTCGGCTACACGCACAGTAGCCACTGTCGACCAGGTTTTATCACCGTTCCGGTTGAAGCCACGAAAACGAACTCCCGGGCGTGGAGATGATTCGTCCAGCCAGGTGCAGGACTCGAGTTCCTCGGAGACTTCGGCGAGCACGTCGAGATCGGTGAGCATCCGGTAGACGAGCTCGGGCGGAACCGCCATCTCGAGCTCAGCGCGGGCCGCGGGTTCCAGCACCATTACCTCCTGGTAAGAACGACTCTCCCCAAGTTAACCCGCTGTTGGCGTGTGGTTCTCGCCCGAGGGGCTGTACCGCCAACCACAGTCGCACCGGAACCGGGATCAGGATCGATACAGTTCTCGAAACCGGGCGTCGAGCGGGCGGACGCGAATGTCTGCTCTGCATGGAACGGTCCGATAGAGGACGATAGTGCGCGGGCCCCAAGCGTCCCGGTGTCCTCACCGCGGGCGCCCCGCAGCGCTCGGGGATGGTGATCCACAGTGATTCGAGATTACATCAGAACACATACGAATCCCCCGGTCTTCATCATCTCGGGGATCGTGGCCATAGCATTCGTGTTGTGGGGCGTGCTGGCCCCGGCGAACGTCGACACGGTAGCGAGCAACGTCAACAGCTTCATCACGACCAACTTCGGCTGGCTCTACATCCTGTCGGCCACGCTGTTCCTCATCTTCGTGGTCGTGATCATGCTGAGCAGGTTCGGCAACATACGGCTCGGTCCGCCGGACTCCAAACCGGAGTACGGCAGGTTGCCATGGTTCGCCATGCTGTTCACGGCGGGCATGGGTATCGGGCTGGTCTACTTCGCGGTCAGCGAGCCGGTTTCGCACTACCTCAACCCACCCACCGGCCCCGGTGGTACCGAGGCGGACGTCTCCGAGGCGATGAACCTCACTTTCTTCCACTGGGGACTGCATCCCTGGGCGATCTACATCGTGCTGGGGCTGTCGCTGGGTTACTTCGCGTTCCGCAGAGGAATGCCACTGCGCCCTGCCGCGGCGTTCTATCCGCTGCTCGGCGACCGCATCTACGGCTGGGTGGGACACCTGATCGACATCCTCGCCGTGTTCGGCACGTTGTTCGGCCTGGCCACCTCGCTCGGGATCGGTGGCCAGCAGGTGGGCGCCGGACTGGAGACTCTGTTCGGCATTCCGAACACGGCCACGCTGCAGGTGATCCTGATCCTGTCCATCACGGCGATCGCGGTCGTGTCGGTGATGCTCGGCATCGACAAGGGCATCCGCAACCTGTCGCTGATCAACCTGTGGCTGGCGTTCGCCCTGATGGTGTTCGTGTTCGTAGTGGCCTCCTCGCGCGACATCGTCAACGCACTGGCGAACAACATCGGCACCTACCTGCAGAACCTGCCGTTGACGAGCTTCGAGACCTACCCCGGCAACGCGGCGGCCCGGGAATGGCAGGCCGACTGGACCCTGTTCTACTGGGGATGGTGGATCTCCTGGTCCCCCTTCGTGGGAATGTTCCTTGCCAGGATCTCGTACGGACGTACGATTCGGCAGTTCATCGCCGGTGCCCTGTTCGCACCGGTCGGGGCCTCGATGGTGTGGCTGACGGTGTTCGGCGACGCGGCGCTGCAGCGGCTTCGTGCCAACCCGAACAACCCCATCGGCGACGCGAGTTCGGAAACCGCGATGTTCGTGCTGTTCAATCAACTACCGGTGGTCGAGGTAGTCAGCATACTGGCCTCGGTACTGGCGATCATCGTGGTTGTGCTGTTCTTCGCCACCTCCTCGGACTCCGGCTCGCTTGTGGTCGACATCCTCACCAACGGCGGTGATCCGCGTCCGAGATGGCAGCAGCGGCTGTTCTGGGCCGTGCTGGAGGGTGTGATCGCCGCGGTGTTGCTGGCTGCGGGAGCGGTCAGCGGGGCGGACGCGCTGAGCGCGTTGCAGACCGCCTCGATCGTGGCCGGACTGCCGTTCTGCATCGTGCTGCTGCTGATGTGCGTGGGTCTGAGCAGGGCACTGAATCAGGAACGCCGCACACTGCCCCGAACGGAGGAGCCGAGCCCTTTAATCGGTCTCCGGGAGAGCGCGACCAGACGGACGAGGACGGGACCGACCGGTGAGCCGGGCGGAGGTAGCACGACGAGTACCTCCGAGGAGGACACCCGACGAAACGATTCCGGTCGCGATCAGGAGTGAATCCACGAGTCGAGCACAGCGGCCGGTCGGACCTCACCCGGGTCCGACCGGCCGCTTCACCACGAGCGGAACCGAGAGCTCACGTCACGTAGGGCCACCCCTGGGAGTCCCAGTCGAGCAGGTTGATCCCCAGCTTGTGCGCGCCGGAGTCGTTGGCGTCGTAGTAGTGGTAGACCAGCAGGCTGCCGTCGCTGTCGTGCATCACGCTCTGCCCACCGGGCCCGATGATGTTGTCGTGGCTTCCGAGTATTCGCGTACCACCACCCTGCAGCATGGGGGTTCCGGAGCGGTCCACATAGGGACCGGTGGGCGAGGTGGAACGTCCGACCATGACCCGGTACGTGCTGTCGGTGCCCTGACAGCACTGTCCGAAAGAGGTGATCAGGTAGAAGTAGCCGTCACGCTCGACGATCTCCGGAGCCTCGACGGCGTCCGAGGCTGGACCGCTGGCGAGATGGTGGAGCGTTCGGTCCGTACCGTGCTGCTTTCCCGTGGCGGGGTCGAGCCTGATCATGCGGATCCCGCTCCAGAAGGAGCCGAAGGCCAGCCACCACTTTCCGGAGCTGTCGACGAACAGGTTCGGATCGATGGCGTTGTGGTTGTCGCTGGTGGTCGTGCTATAGACGATGCCCTGGTCCTGCCAGTCACCGGGCGCCGCGGTCGTGCTGGTGGCCAGACCGATCGCCGAGTGGTTGGATCCGAACGAGGAGGCGGCGTAGTACAGCCAGTACCTGCCGTTGTGGTGGGAGACGTCCGGGGCCCATATGTCGCCCTCGGAATTGTAGTCGTGGATCCAGGAGGGAGTACTGGTGAACGCCGAACCGGTACGTTCGAAGTCGGTTCTGTCGACGGAAAGGCGCTGCTGAATCCCGCCACCGGTGGAAAACAATCGGTAGCCGGAATCCGTACGCAACATGGATGGGTCGTGTGCGCCGATATCGCCGGTCACGGCACCGGGCATCGGGTAGTCCGCCGCGGCGGCGCCGGGGGCGGCGATTCCGAGGCTCGTCAGCAAAGCGGCGATGACACCCGCTATCCGAAGTGGAATTCGTTTGGTGAACATGGGCTCCTCAAAGGTTGTCCGTGCTCGGCACACTAGGAATCACGCGTTCACCTGACCGGCCATGACACGCTGGTCCACTCGACCGGGCAATGTGAGCCACCCGAACGCGGTAGCCGATCGTTCCGAAACCAGCCGTTCGAAAAGCCGAACACTGTTCGGTCAAGTTAGGGCGAGGTGACGTCACGGTCAACACAATCCGACGCACAGCGTCCTTTCGGCGGTGCCCGGCACCGCCGATTCGGCGCAGCCACGTACCGAATAGCCGGACGTCTACCCGTCACCTTTCGAAACCCGAATCCTCTCCGGGAAAACGACGGCAACGGACTCCTACCGCTCATCTGGTCTGCAACAACGGCACGGCGGGAGCCCCACTGGGCAACATGTACTTGCCGATCATCAGCGGCGTGCTGTCCTCGCGGACCACCTGGGTGATCAACACCACCGGGGTGTCGGCCGGACGCTGGAAGGCCACACCGCGTTGCCCTCCCAGCACTGTCGCCGTGATCCCGCTCGACCCGCGCAGCGAAAGCCCGGGAGAGCGCGAGGTCAGCACGTCCAACATGGTCCTCGGCTCCTCCGAGGCGACACGCAACGCTTCCGGCAGGTCCGGATCCAGCTCGACGAGGGTCTCGTCCGGCAGAATCCATTCCTGGACCAGGCAGGCGGGCGAACCCTCGACGTCGACGATGCTCTCCCAGAACCGGATCTCGCTGGCCGCGGGGACCGGCAGGTGTTGCAGCACCAGGTCGGTCGGCTCTTCGGTGGAGCGGGCCAGCGCACGAACGCCTGTCGCCTCGGCACCCAGCAACTTCTCCACGGAGCCCAGGCGTTCGAAACCCCGGTGCGGGGTCCCGGTGCTGACCGTGCGACCCACCCCCCGACGAACCGTGATCACCCCGTCCTCCTGCAACAGGATCAGCGCCTCCCGCAGCGCTGGGCGACTCACCCCCAGCTCACCGGCGAGTTCGGGTTCGGACGGCAGTGCCGAGCCGGGTGGGTAGTGTCCTTGGCGGACGGCCTCCACGATCCGCTCGTAGAGCTCCACCGACGGTCTGCGCTGTGATCCACGACTGCCCGGCACACTTCACCTCATTCGGAACTTTGTCAGACAAGTTAGTTCCGAAGAGGCACCCTGGTCAATCAGCCGGGCCGAGCTGGGAACACAACAAGACAACCATGCGAAACGCCGATCGCAAGCAAAGTTTGACACCAGAGCGGCGCGAGGTGTAGACACTCGACCAATCAAACTTGTCTGACAACCTTGCGCAAGGCAGAAGGAGCACTGATGCGAGGGATGACCACCGGCCCCACGGACGAACAGCTCGTGCAGGCTCCGAAGGTACTGCTGCACGACCACCTGGACGGTGGCCTGCGCCCGCGGACGGTCGCCGAACTCGCGGCGCGGAACGGCTACGAGCAGCTGCCGAGCACGGATCCCGAGGAGTTGGAGGGCTGGTTCGCCGCGGCGGCCGAGGCCGGCTCGCTGGAGGAATATCTGGAACGTTTCGCCCACACTGTCGGGGTGCTGCAGACTTCGGAGGCGCTGCACCGGGTCGCGGCGGAGTGCGCCGAGGACCTCGCCGCCGACGGGGTGGTATACGCCGAGATCCGTTATGCCCCCGAACTGAGCACCCAGGGCGGCCTGGAGTTGGACCAGGTGGTCGAGGCCATCCTGGCCGGATTCGCCGAGGGCGCGAACCGTGCGGCGCGGCACGGCAGGCGAATCAGGCTCGGGCTGCTGCTGTGTGCCATGCGACAGGCCTCCCGTTCCTCCGAGATCGCCAGGCTGGCGGTACGTTACCGCGACGAGGGCGTGGTCGGTTTCGACATCGCCGGCCCGGAAGCGGGCCATCCACCCACCCAGTCCTTGGAGGCGTTCGAGTACCTGCGCCGCGAGAACTTCCACTTCACCATTCACGCGGGCGAGGGTTTCGGGCTTCCCTCCATCTGGGAAGCGATCCAGTACTGCGGCGCGGCGCGCCTGGGGCACGGAGTTCGGATCCTCGACGACATCACGTTCGACGAGCACGGAACAGCCCACTTGGGGCGGCTCGCCTCCTTCGTGCGGGACCGGAGGATTCCGCTCGAGATGTGCCCGCGGTCCAACGTGCACACCGGGACGGTGAACTCCCTGCCGGAGCACCCCATCGCCCTGCTGCGGGGACTACACTTCCGCGTGACGGTCAACACCGACAACAGGCTGATGAGCCAGACGAGCATGAGTGGTGAGTTCCGCGAGCTCATCGACACCTTCGGCTACACGCTGGACGATCTGCAGTGGTTCACGGTCAACGCGATGAAGTCGGCGTTCCTGCCGTTCAACCAGCGGCTCGCGCTGATCAACGAGGTGATCAAACCCGGTTACGCCGCACTGCGCTCGGAGGCGTTGTTCGGCAGGGTGGACGACTCGGTGGGTCCGGTGGCGGCTCCCTCCGGAACCGGCGAGTGAGTTTCGGCAGCCTGGATCTAGTGGGTGAACGAAGTGGTTTCCGCACGAACGGGATCGCCGCCGGCCCCGAGCGGGGTGCTCGCGGAGTCCTGGTGAGCGACCCCGCGGAAACCGCGGAGTCGAAGGCTGTTGCCGACGACGAACACCGAGCTGAACGCCATGGCCGCCCCAGCGATCATGGGGTTGAGCAGTCCCGCCGCGGCCAGCGGCAACGCGGCCACGTTGTACCCGAACGCCCAGAACAGATTGCCCTTGATGGTCCGAAGCGTGCGCCTGGACAGTCGGATCGCGTCCACCGCGGCGCGCGGATCGCCACGCACCAGCGTGAGATCGCTGGCCTCGATCGCCACGTCGGTACCCGTTCCCATCGCCAGCCCCAGGTCGGCACGTGCGAGCGCCGCGGCGTCGTTGACCCCGTCACCGACCATGGCGACCACGCCGCCTCGGTCCTGGATACGCCCGACGACGTCGACCTTGTCCTCGGGCATCACCTCGGACCGGACCTGCTCGATACCGACGCGGGCGGCGATGGAGCGGGCTACCGCGTCGTTGTCACCGGTCAACAGCACGGGGGTGAGCCCCAGTTCGCGCATTCCTCGCACGGCCTGCGCGCTGCTGGGTTTGACGGTGTCGGCGACGACCAGCACGGCGCGGGCCTCACCGTCGCGGGCCACCACCACCGCGGTCGAGCCGTCCCGTTCGGCGGCCCGCTTGGCTTCGGCGAGTGGCCCGGGCAGCGTAATGCCCCGCTGCTCGATCAGCTGGGCGCGCCCCACGAGGACGGTGTGGCCGTCGACGGCTCCGTGTACGCCGAGTCCCTCGATGTTGCCGAATTCCTCGATCGCGGGCAGCGGACCCACCCGCTCGGCGGCGCCGCGAGCGATGGCCCGGGCGATCGGGTGCTCCGAGCCGTTCTCCAACGCTCCGGCCAAGGCCAACACCTCGGAGTCCGAACCGTCCTCGGTGGTGTGGACCGAGAGCAGCTCCATGTCGCCAGTGGTGATCGTTCCGGTCTTGTCCAGCACGACGGTGTCCACGCGGCGAGTGGACTCCAGCACCTCGGGGCCCTTGATCAGTATTCCCAGCTGAGCGCCTCTGCCGGTACCGACCAGAAGTGCCGTGGGGGTGGCCAGCCCCAGGGCACAGGGGCAGGCGATGATCAGCACGGCCACGGCGGCGGTGAACGCGGTGGTGACTCCGCCACCGGCGAACAGCCAGTACAGCAGCGTACCGAGCGCGAGGACGATCACGATCGGCACGAACACCGCCGAGACCCGATCGGCGAGACGCTGTACCCGCGCCTTGCCCGCCTGCGCGTCCTCGACCAGCTTGGCCATCCGGGCCAGCTGGGTGTCGGAACCGATCCGCGTGGCTCGCACGACCATCCGGCCGCCCGCGTTGACCGTGGCACCGATCACGGTGTCACCGGGCTCGACCTCGACGGGCACGGATTCGCCGGTGAGCATGCTCGCGTCCACGGCCGAGCTGCCCTCGGTCACCACTCCGTCGGTGGCGATCTTCTCACCGGGACGTACCACGAACAGGTCATCGACGCGCAGCTGTTCGACCGGAACGAGCGACTCCCGGCCGTCGCGCAGCACCGCGACCTCTTTGGCGCCGAGCCGCAGCAGCGCACGTAGCGCCGCTCCGGATCGACGCTTGGAGCGGGCCTCGAAGTACCTGCCCGCCAGGATGAAGGTGGTCACGCCGGCGGCTACTTCGAGGTAGATCGAGCTCCCACCGTCGACGTGTCGCACCGAGAAATCGAAGGAGTGGGTCATGCCGGGAACCCCGGCGCCACCGAACAGCAGGGCGTACAGCGACCAACCGAAGGCCGCCGAGGTACCCAGCGATATCAGGGTGTCCATCGTGACGGCGCCGTGGCGCAGGTTCGTCCAGGTGGCGCGGTGGAACGGCAGCGCCCCCCACACCAGAACCGGCGCGGCCAGGGTCAACGAGATCCACTGCCAGTAGGTGAACTGCAGCACGGGCACCATGGCCATGGCGATGACGGGGGCCGAGAGCAGCGCCGAGACGATCAACCGCTGCCGGAGCAGCAGCTCGTCGCTCCCCGCGCTCTCGGCGGTCTCCGTGGCTTCACCCGCCGTTTCGTCGCGGCTTTCGGGGCTGTAGGAGCCGGCGGGGGTGGCACTGTAGCCCGCCGCCTCGATGGTGCCGACGAGCCGCTCGGTACCGGTATCAGGGGGATGAGTAACCCTGACCTTCTCGGTGGCGTAGTTGACGGTGGCACTCACCCCGTCGAGCTTGTTGAGCTTGCGCTCGATCCGAGAGGCGCAGGAGGCGCAGGTCATTCCGCCGACCGACAGTTCGGTGTCGATCGCCTGCTCCGATGGGAGCGTGTCCTGTCGGCCGGTGGTCATCGCTGGTTCCCCTCTCGACACGACCGGGAGCTTTCCGCGGCACCGCGACGGAGGTCGCCGGCGGCGACTCGTGACTGGCCGCGTTCGATATCGTGTTCCGAATCCAGCTATATACCCTACGGGGGTACCGTGTCAACGAGTCGAGCGCCGAACTCCCACAGCCGGACTACCGACGACGAGCACCGGTCACAGGACTCGCCCCGGAACGGACACGCACCCGCGCCCGCGGGACAGAGCGCCGAGAAGGGGCCGGCTCAGGAGCGCACGAGACGAGCGATGGCGTCGCTGGCCTCCTGGATCTTGGCCTCGGCGTCCTCACCGCCCTCGGAGACGGCCTCGGCCACGCAGTGCTTGAGGTGCTCGTCCAGCAGCCCCAGCGACACCGCCTGCAGCCCCTTGGTAACCGCCGAGACCTGGGTCAGTACGTCGATGCAGTACTCATCGTTCTCGACCATGCGCGCCAGACCGCGCACCTGGCCCTCGACACGCCGCAGCCGCTTGAGGTACTCCTCTTTGTCCTGGGCATACCCGCGCATTCGACCTCCCTCACCGACACGGACAAACCAATCCCAGCATACCCCCTACCCGTAACCCCACCCGTGAGAACCAGGCCCCACCGGACGGGCCACGAACCCCCGGGGGGGTATGTAGGACTCATCCCAGCAGTCGAGCGGCAGCCTGTTTGGCCGCGGCGACCGGATCACGGACCCGTCCGGTGCCCGAAGTGACCAGCACTCCTTCCCACAGCAGGAAGAGCTGCTCGGCGAGCAGCGACGGATCGGCCGACCCCGAAGCGGCGACCAGTTCGGTCAGCCATTCGCGCAACCGCGCCTTGTCCCCCTCGATCACCGCCTGCGCGGGATGCGTCGGATCGGCGAGTTCGGCCTCGGCGTTGCCGAACGCACATCCACGGGGACACTCCCGTTCGAGCCAGCTCGCCAAGATGTCGAAAGCCGCCAGCACCCGGCCCGCGGACGTGCCGCCGATCCGTCGCAGCTCGCTGTCGAAGAACGCGCTCCAGCGCTGTTCACGACGTTCGAGGTAGGCGGCCACCAGCTCGTCCTTGGAGCTGAAGTGGTTGTACAGGCTCATCTTGGCGACCCCGGCACGCTCGATGACCGTGTCGATGCCGACGGCACGGATGCCGTGCCGGTAGAACAGTTCGGAGGCCGCCTCGAGCAGTCGCTCCCGCGCGGAACCACGCGGCCGCGATCCTCGTGTCGCCGTGCCGGTACTCATCAGCAGCTCTTCCCTTCGCCCGGTCGCGGAATCGACGGTACTCGCGGCACCGCGAGTCGCGGACGATACCGGAGCGATCCCGCGTTCCTCGAAGCTCGGGCGCGCACGATTGTTCGATACCAGCCCGGGGAAGCGACTACGCTGGACATCGGGATGACCGCGCAGTGGGCACACCTCGCACCCCACTGTCGGCAACACCCCGCCGAAGGGCGGTGAACGGTGATGACGGGAACGATTCCGCTGGGCCGGGTGGCCGGGATTCGCCTGCAGCTGCACTGGAGCGTGGCGGGCATCATCGGACTGATCGTCTTCATGCTGGGTGCCTACTGGCTGCCCACCACGCTTCCCGGACACGCCACGGTTTTCTACTGGCTCGCGAGCACCGCGGCCGCGCTGTTGCTGATCGTCTCGGTGCTGCTGCACGAACTGGCTCACGCGCTCGTGGCCGTACGACACGGTCTGAGCGTGGACCGGGTCACGCTGTGGCTGCTCGGCGGGATCGCCCGGCTGCGCGGCGAGGCCCCCACCCCCAGGGCGGAGTTGTTCATCTCCGGCGTCGGACCGCTGGTGAGCGGCGCGGTGGCGGGGGCGTTCGCGCTAGCGACATGGGTGCTGGTCACTCTGCAGGCCGGCCAGCTGGCGATCATCGTTGCTGCCTATCTGGGGATGTTGAACCTCGCGATCATGGTGTTCAACCTGCTTCCGGCCGCTCCGCTGGACGGCGGTCGAATTCTGCGCGCGGTGATCTGGGCCCGTACCGGACAGCGCTTCAAAGCCGCCCTGTGGGCGACCCGCACGGGTGCTGGTCTGGGGTTCCTGCTCATCGCGGGCGGCTTCGTGAGTGTGGTCACGCGGGGCATCGAGGGAATCTGGGCGATGCTGGTCGGCCTTTTCGTGCTACAGGCCGCCGCCGCCGAACGCCAGCAGGCAAGGCTGGGCATGGCGTTGGGCGATGCCCGGATAGATGAGTTCGTCACGACCGGCGCGACCCCGCGGTGGTCGGACCTGTCGGTCAGTGACGTGCTGAACGCCCCGCTCGGCCACGACGGCTCGGTATTCGCGGTGGTGGATCGCGACGGCACGCTGCGCGGAGTGCTCAGCCCCCGTCGACTGCACGAGGTGCCGATCACCGAGCGAAACCGGAACACGCTGCGCGAGCTGGCCGATCCGCTCTCCGAGTTCACCACCGCGAGTCGCGGTGAACCGGTGACCAGCGTGCTCGCCCGTTACGACGACCCCCGGCGCTCGATCCTGGTGCTGGATCAGGGACGAGCGGAGGGGATCGTGCCAGCGACGGACCTCAACCGGCTCCTCGCCGAACGAATGCCGGGTGCCGCCGCGCACCGAGCGGGAATCGCGCCGGATGGTGCCGGTGGTCGGGGTGGCACGGAACCGAATCCACCATCGGACTGGTGGTACCCGGGACAACGCCGGGGGCAGTGAAGCCACCTCTGGAGGAGCGTTCCCGTGAGCGGTCTCCCCGGTCGGAGTCCGCCACCCCGGCTCACCGAAGTGGCGGACTCCTACTGGTTCTCACCGCCTGGGATCCGCACGGTCTCGCCACGTTCCACCGCGGCGACGCCCGGCACGGCGCGGGCAGCGTCGAAGTGCTCACGCTCCAGAACGCCGGTGATCACCCCCACGAGCTCGAGCACCCGGTCCACGCGCATCCCGACCCGACGCAGTCGCCGCGCCACGGTGTCGATGTGGTCGAGCCACTCGTCGTGCACGGTGACCACCACTTCGTCGGTCATGGTCTCCGTCCGCGCCTCACGAGGGTGCCTTGGCGATTCCCGCTCCGACGTCGACGCCGGGCAGTTCGAGCCGCTGGGCACCACGGATCAGCGTGGACCACAGCGCCTCCCCTGCCGCGTCGGTACGCTGCGCCCACAGCGCGGCGATGCCCGAGACGTGCGGGGTGGCCATGCTCGTACCGGAGATCGTGCGGTACCGCCGGTCCATGGGCCAGGTGGAATACACGTCGACTCCCGGTGCCGCGATGTCGATCTGCCCGCCGTCGACCGGGTTGCTGCGCGCCGAGAAGTCGGCTATGCCGAGCCGGGAGTCCAACGCGGCTACCGCCATGATCGAGGGACTGTTGGCCGGGACACCCACGAAACCGGGGTTCCCGGAATCGCGGTCGGCGTTGTTGCCCGCGGCTGCCACGATCAGCGAACCGCGATTGAGCGCCCGCTGCCCCACGGTCTCGTAACGCCGTGAGACGGCACGGATGTCGGCACCGAGCGACATGGAGATCACCCGGCAGTCGTTGCCGATCGCCCAGTTGATCGCGGCGAGGATGTTGGTGTCGGTACCGGATCCACCGTCACCGAGCACCTTGCCCACCAGGATCTCGGCTCGGGTCGCCACTCCGTAACGACGGCTGCCGGGTGGTTCCGGCGGGTTCTCCGGGCCGCAGGACGTGCCCACGCAATGCGTGCCGTGACCGTTGCCGTCCTGGGCTGCTTCGCCGCTCACGAAGGAACGTGCCGAGATCTCGCGGTCGGCGAAGTCCGGATGACTCGAGTCCAGCCCCGTATCCAGCACGGCCACCCGGATTCCCTGGCCGGTCGCGGCGGAGTCGAGCACTCCGGTGGCCTGCAGCCCCCAGGTCGCCTCGGAGGTGTCGTGGAATTCGACCGGGGCGGCCCGAACGGTGGACCAGCCGGTGTCAGTGGTCGGTGTCCGAGCCGTGGACGGTTCTGCTTGTGTGTCCTCCGGCCCGCTCAGGGCGTACATGTACTGTTCGGGCTCGATGGCCGTCACGCGGGGGTCCTCGGCAGCGGCGGCCATGATCGAGGCCGCCCTGTCCGGATCGGCCGTCACCGTGCCGATACCGAGGTCGGCGAAGACGGTGGCATCGGCCGAGGCGGCCTGATCCACGTTCAGCGCACGCCATTCGTAGTCGGAGGTGCTGGCCACGTTGACCGCGCCACCCACCGAACGCAGCGTTTCGACCTGATCGGTCTCACGGGCGAATGTATCGTCGCTGAACACCAGGACGTATCGTCCGGTCGGTGATACCAGTTGTGCGGAAGCGTCCCCGGTAAGACGATCGTCACCGGTGGACGGAACGGAATTGGTCATAGCGGTTTCCTCCAGACTGTGAGAGAGCGGCACGGTGCCGAGAGCTCACAACCGGTCACGCGCCCCATCACGTCGTCCGGCTCAACAACCTCGGAACCGAAACAACGAATCCGAAAACGTCTGTGTAGCGGCCGCATCGGTCTGACACCATACCCGTGAACCACTCTTGCATTCATGATAGCCGGTTACGTGTTCTCTCCCAACCACCGACATCCATACGTGTCATCCGACCGAAAAGGTTCAGCTCGAACCCGACTTTCGAGTAGAGGAGACCCGAACACCGCACGTAAATTAATATTTTTCATTTAGTTGTGCTGCCCAGGGGCGAGACCATGAACAGGAGGAACGAGCGCTACCCAGCGGGCCGCCACCGGACGCCACGAGCAACCGTTCGCCCCACCAGGAGCGGAATCGTTCACATCGTTGGGGTCGGCTCGATCCAGCTCAGTCCGGCATCCAGGATCCGGTCCACCGCCGAATCGAGCTCGAAACGTTTCGGACCGAGGTACAGCCGTACGTGTTTCGAGACCGAATCACTTCCATAATGTTCGGGAACCATACTTCCCTCGCCGAACAGAACACCAGCATCGTGAAGGCATCTCCCCCGATATATCGCAGCCGGATCGGAAAAACACAAAAATCGTTCGGGAACACGGAGGCGGACATAAGAAGTACAGCACCCCGGAAAACCGGCGTGCTCCGGATATCCGAGTTCACTTACCAACCTTCGGGCGACGTGCGTACGTTTGGCGGTATAGTCGCATCGTAAGCCTTCGAGATACGAAACCGAGGCCGGATCGGCCATCCATCCGGCTATTGCCGCCTGCAAAGGCACGGCAGCGCCGTATGCGTGATGGTGCACCTGTCGAACCAGGCCGCGTAATGTTTCGGGATGGGCCGTCAACGCACCTATCCCCCAGCCGTTGCAGTGGAACTGTTTGCCCAGGGTTCGGACGGCCAGCCAGGGAAACCGACTGCCCACCTCACTACGGGCCGATTCCGCTAGCAGAATCCCGACGGTGTTGGTGGGTACAGTATCCGGATCGTAGACGGCATAGAACGCGTCGTCTATCAGCAGAGCGACCCGGTTCCGCAGCGCGGCTCTGATCAACTGTCGAACGGCCTCGTCCCCCCAGTCCGCTCCGGTAGGATTGTGCTGCGGATTGAGAACCAGCAACAGCTGGGCTCGTGGACAGCTCTTCCTGCTGACGTCCAGGAGCCGCACCACCGAATCGACGTCGGGGCGATATGCGTCCGCTTCCGACACATCATAGGGCAACACGCGGAAACCGAGCGGCTCGAAAACCCCGGAGTAGTCCCAGCCGGGGTTGGGCAGTAACGCGATCTTGTCTCCTTCACGCTCACCAGCGGTGGCACACAACAGCCTGCCGAAGTCGAACATCGCGTCCCGGGTTCCGTTCGAGCTCACCGCGACCTCGTAATCGGTTCGAACATCCGGCTCCGGGAGGAGATCGTGCGTGGTAACGATGTACCGCCGTAGGACATCCCGCAGTGCGGGAAAACCGTACGGGGAGAGCGTGTAGCCGTGCGCGTACTCGGGTACCGCACCCGACAGCGCCTCACGAAGCCCTGTGGGCGGTCCGGTCCAACTCTCCCCCAGACTTAGATAGATCAACTCTTCCGGATTTCCGCCGCTTCGCCGGTACCGCTCGATGAGCTCGGCGTCGGGGAGTCGATCCGGCAGGTGTTCGGAGCCGAACACTTCCGAGGGGTTCCGCAAGGAAATCACTCCTGTGACGTCTCTGTTCCGCTTAGTGGGTGCCGAGGAGTTACGTCGACTACGACGAAGGACCGGACAGCAGAGCGCTGCAGCGTCGAGCCAGGTCCAGCAGTTGGCGGTCGTGACCGGCAGGAACGTCAAGCTGGAGACCGACAGGCAGGCCCCGCACCGTTTTTCCGACCGGGATGCTGACCGAAGGCCAGCCGACGAGGCTGGCCAGATTGGTGTTGCGCACGTAGGTGGAAAAGGTGGGAACACCACGACCGTTGAGCGACACCTCGCGGCAGGTGTTCGTACCAGGTGGACCGAGAACAGTGGTAGGAACCAGGTAAGCCACCGCGCCATGCCTGTCGAGGGTGTGCCGAGCCAGCTGATCGAGCTCCGGAAGAAGACTGTCCAGAGCCCGTCGATACTCGGAGTCCCCTATGGGCTCCTCCAACAGGAGCGGGTACAACAACTCGCGCACCTCGGGATCTGCCACCGACGCCAACAACCGCTCCAGTCCCACCGGGTATTTCATCCCGGCCAGATAGTTCCGGAAGTTGACGGGGGTTTCGGCGAGCGATATCGGGAAACTCGTTTTGTCGATCAACTCCGGAACCTCCGGGGGATGGTCGGAGTCGATCAGAACCAGTCCCGCTCTCCGCAGTCTCTCCAATCCACGACGAAAAACGGTCATCAGCTCCGCGTCGAGGTCGACATTTCCCGGGAACGAGGGGACGACGAATCGTGTACCGGGTTTTCCCCAGTCCGTGGACCCCGATGCTTCGGTCTCAACGGCGAGCACACTGTCGAGCAAACACAGATCGGCTACATCACGTGCCAGGATGCCGACCGTGTCACGGGTGTGCGATATCCGGAGGACTCCGTCCACAGGGTATCTCCCCGTACTGGGCCGGAAACCGATGATGCCACAGTGCGCGGCGGGAATGCGCACCGATCCACCGGTATCGGTTCCCAAACCGGCCGGAGCGAGCGAAGCAGCGACGGCCGCCGCACTGCCGCTGCTGCTACCGCCGGCAAGCCTGCCCGCGGCGACCGGGTTAGGGACCGGCCCGAAACAGTGATTGTCCCCTGTGATCCCGTAGGCCAGTTCGTGCATGTTCGTCCTGCCCAGCAGGATGGCTCCGGCGTCACGCAGTCGTGACCACGCCCCGGCGTCGAAGTGGGCGAGATTGTTCCGCAATGCCGGTGTTCCTGCCGTGGTGTTCCACCCGGAGGCGTCGATGTTGTCCTTGACCGCGATCGGTACACCGTGCAGCGGACGTGTGGTATCAGGACCTGCCGAGTCCGCCACCCGTGCCTGTTCCAACACGCGCGACGGATCACAAGCGACGAAAGCGTTCAGCCAGCGATATTCGGCACAGCGGGCGAGAAGCGCGCGAGCATATGTCTCGGCAGTGATACGTCCACTGGTCAGCTCACGAACCGCTCGCGTCAACGACCAATCAGCGGGTGAGACGCTCATGCCGATTCTCCGTGTACCGAGGGCTCGACAAGCAGGTCGGGATGATGATGGGCGATGTAGGGACGCAGCTTGCACAGCACCTCGCCGAAAGCACTCGTTAAATCGGAAACGGCCTCGTTCGACGTAGGCGTACTGAGACAAATGATGCCATGTCTTCCCAAGAGGAATCCCTTGTTGAGCAGCTCCAGATGCATCAAACCTCGCAGTGTAGCCCTGTTCGCACGTCTGGCCGCCGTGTCTGCCGCGTTGTCCAGTCTTCCCGAGCCGAAGTGGAAATAGCTGATGGAACCGAAACCAACCGCGTCACCCGCGATCCCTTCCCGAGCAGCCATCCGGTCAAGGCCTGCGCGAAGTGCGGATCCGAGTTCGTTGAGACGCTCGATCTCGTCCGAACCGAAATTGTCCAGGGCAGCGATTCCTGAAGCCAGCGAAAGACTGTTACCCCCGAAAGCGCTGGCGTGAAAGACCGGTTCACTTTCCGACAGTGGGTCGAAAATCTTCATCACGTCCGAACGTCCTCCGAAAACACCGATGGGAAGCCCGCCTCCGACGATCTTACTGAAAGTGGTCAGGTCGGGTCGTACATCGTGCTTCAGCTGCCAGGGGCCTACCCGGAAAGTGGCACATTCGTCGAAAATGATCAGGGAACCTATACCATCGGTAAGGTCACGAAGAGTGCGCATGAAATCCAGTTCCGCTGGAATGCCACCACCGACGCCGAGCACCGGCTCAACTATCACGGCCGCTACCCGTTCCGCGTAATCACCCAGAACTCGTCGAGCTGTCGCGGTGTCATTGTAAGGAATGGACAGAACCGAATTCAGCACACTCTCGGGAACCCCGGGACTCACCTGCACCGGATCCAGCGCTCGATCATACTGCTCGAACTCCCCGCCGGCAACGACGAAGGCACTGATCTGACTCCAGTCGTGGGTACCGTGATAGCCGCCGTGTATCTTGATCACCAGATCACGACCGGTAAAGGCACGAGCCGTTCGTATCGCCCACATGGTCGCCTCGGTACCGGAGTTGCAGTAACGCAATTTTTCCAGTGAGGGGACTCGCTCACGCATCCGGCGTGCGTGCTCGATTTGAACCAACGTGGGTCCACCCGGCGCGGTTCCCTTCTCGATCTGCTCGTGGACCGCTTCGATCAGAGCAGGGTGGTTGTGGCCGTGCACCAGAGCACCGTAGTTGGCCAGAAAGTCCGTGTACCAGTTCCCGTCCAGATCTCGTACAGTGTTTTCCTGCCCCTTGTCGAAATACACCGGATAAGGCCAGTAGCTCGTCATCGTGCGCGTATCACCGCCCGGCATGTGGTCCTGCGCCTTCAGGAAGGCGGACCGTGATGCCGATGTCCTGTCCTCGTACTCGTCGACTATCTTCTGCGCGATTCTCTCGGAAGTGACCAAGACAGCTCCTCACAATCACATGAAAGGAAATTTCGAATTGAAAATCAAACGGAAAACGAACACTTCGGAGCAATGAAAACCGAGCCGAAAAAGATTCAGACCAGAGTGCGAGCCTGCCAGAGTTCGGGAAAAATCCGATGATTCGCCGAGCTCCGAAGCCAGTGAGCCCCTGTCGTCCCACCTGTGCCGGTTTTGCAACCTATGATTCGTTCCACCGTCAGCATGTGCTGACAACACCAGCGCCCGTACGCCTCGGCAACATCCATGAGGGACTCCGCGAGTCGAAACAGTTGGTCGGAGCGATCTCGTTGCCGGTACACGCTCGTCCACGCACCGAGCACTTTTTCCGAGACGGAAGAATCGTGTGGCACATCCTGGTAATTCTGTTTCTCGACAGCCGACCCGGTCCGATCGAGCAACAGCTCCACAGCAACATCGTAAACGCTGCTCTCACGCAACGCGCGCCGGACGTTTTCTTCCGCACCCGCTATACCGCTGTGGCGTTCAGCCATTTCTTCCGACTTTTTCCCGAGCATAAACTCCATCATTCGGAACATGTAGGAGTCGATCCCCGATGCCTCTCCGAGTTGGTCACGGAACTCGGCGAAATCAGCTGGGGAAAGAGTGTCGACCACATTCCAAGTACTGCTCAGCGTGTCAAACTCCTGCTTGATTCTTCCCAAATGGACGATGGCGTCCTCCACCCGGTTTTCGACAATACGAGCCCGAACGGACCGAGCTTCCTTATAAATCAATTTGAACAGCATTTCCTTTACCTGGCCGATCACGTAGAACGTCATCTCGGCGGGTGCCCGAGTGTTGGGGAACTGGAGCGACAAGAGTGTGTCTATACTCTGGTAATCAATGTAAGGACTCTTGGAAAAATCCCCTCGAGCGGTATGATAAAGCTCCACGAACCTTGGATCAATATTACGTTCCCCGTGTTCGGTGTAATAGTGCCCGAACCTCCGCTCGTACTCGGCGAACAACCTAGGATTGTCGTGCAGAAAAAGAATATCGTGAAAAGCCATACGACGTATCACGAAAAGCGGCTCCGGAGCCTGCGAAACCTGAAAATTCGAGTTTCTCGCCGAGGAGTCAGGGCAGTCCGGATAAAACTGTCCGATCATCAATCCTTTTCGCACCGCGATATCCTTCACCGCACCCTGGGCATCATCCAGCAGGAAATGCTGGTTTTCCGGAAGTCCCCGTATGACGACAACGAGCGCTCCTATACTCTCCTTACCCGCAGGCCAGTCGATCTTCTGGAATTCTTCGACGTTCTCCTCCATAAGTGCGGCAAGCTCGGACAGGCCGTCACGATCGGCCACCTCCGCCACACGAAAATCGAGCGTTTCCGCATTTCGAGCGGGTCCCGCAAACGGGCAAACGGCGCCCGAACGATCCATACTCTCACTCGAACTCTCCAAATGCTCCCGGAACCACTCCACTACTTCCGGAAACTCTTGCGAAATAATTTTCTCAGAAAACAAGAAAACCCTCCAAAACATGAGCGGATGCACTGAATCAAAAGGACGAATCGAACCAGCTTTCCACCTCCGCGTCTATACCGAAAAAGTCATAAATAAACCCGGAAAGCTCTTCCGTGCTAATTAATTTTTCCACGGATGGCTGGTCGGGTCGCACGGTGAACCAAGTGGTGCCGTGCAGGATATCGTGACGTTCGGGAAGAAAACGTTGCACGAACAGGTTGCGCCGGAAAACCGACGAAGGATGAGTGGTGAGGTAATGATTACCGACTTCGTAGTCCACGGTGTACTGAGGTATCATCGTAAAAGTGTAGCGATCCAACCATCCGGCCGGGCTGTACTGCCGTAACCTCCAGAGATCGGTATCGATTTCCGTGCTGTCGCGCCGAAGGAAGAATTCCCAGCCGCACTGCTCGGAAGAACCGTTCTCCACCAGCTCGACGGGTTCCAACGGACCACCGCCGAACCCCACGTCGCAGAGCCACGGATTCGGACTGTCAATGGTTGTGACCATGAGAACGGCGTGCGTGTTGGGACGCGGTGCGGCGCGCGAGTCATCCAACGTATCCCGCTGACGTTTACGCAGGCCGAGCAACCGCAGCGCGTCAGCTGTCACTCGCGCGTGCAGCCCGGTTACGCCGAAACCGAATCGCTCCAACACGGCCGCGAAAAGCACGACGTGCTCGTAGCAGTAACCGCCCCGGAGACGATTCACGAGTTTCTCCTGCACATCCGGCAATTCCAGGCTCACCGGCCTTCGGCGGACGATGTCGATCGTCTCGAAGGGGATGGAAGTGACATGCGAGCGGTGCAGCGCCAACAAAGCCGTTGTTGTGGCGGCTCGTCCGCCCGTATATCCGATACGAGTCAGATACCGCTCGAGATCGACTTCGTCGCTCTTCCACAAGCATTGGGCCCCTGAGTTCACCTACATCACCCCTGTTCAGATTCACCACAACCGATCGAAAACCGGCTTAAAACGACAACATTCCTCTCACGCACGACCGCTACACCAAAATATTTATTCACTCGATCATCGATTCCCTCGGTGCCACCGTTCACCGCTCTCTGCGCAAACCGTAGAGAGATCTACTGACGCACCGCTGACTCACCGCTGATGCACCGCTGACAAGTCGCTTACCGAACGAAGATGACATCGAAAGGAAATGCCGATCACTACCGCTCGGGCGTTCGAGAGCGTTTACTGAGCACTGTAGCACCGGCTCGACGAACAAGGGCTTCGGACAATCATGTCAAAATCGCCAAACGGACAGACACGTCGAACAGAGCCGGAAGCTACGGGTGCCGAGCCGCCGGAAGCTCAGCAGGAATTCTCCACCGTACGTATCGGAAAAATATTCATAACATTGCCTGTAGGGCCAGCGGGAGAGCGTGAGACGATTTCGTTCACCGTGCTCCCCGACTCACTCTCCGGAGGGATCGTGGTGCTCACCCAGCCCCGCGAACCAGCCCGCGTAGGGCGTGTCGCCGACCGCGTACCCGGTGAGATCGGGAGCTCCGTCTGTCCACCACACCGGACCGCGCTCTCCCAGGGCACGCTTCGCCGCATCGACCTCGGTCCGCGCCTCTTCCCGGGCGGCGGCGTCCTCCCGGCGCATCGCGGCCCGCTTCTTCCTGCGGGCGGCCATCAGTTCCCGCACGAGTTCGTCCCGACGGTCCGGATCGAGATCCGGATTCGTGCGGCGCCACAACCTGCCACGTGCCACGAAGTAACGCCCGTCCGGTGTCACGGGGTGACGCATGGCGTCATGCTATCGGCGACTTCGAGGATCGCACCGCACGAACAACCGATCGGTTCGTTCGGCAGCGGAGCCACGACACCTACTGCTGGATGCCACCGCTCGCACGAGCAGTTTATTTCGATCAATACTGAAACTTCAAACGCACTATTGCTGAAGGACGGCATCTCTCGATCCGGTACCGATCCGACACTGCCGTTCGAGGAGGGGCGAGAACGGAAACCGCCAAGGGGCGACACGCCGAATCCGTCGAGCTCGGACAGTGGCGTGCGCGGCGTCACAACCGTGCGGCATAACATGACCGAGCGACATCCGTGATCTTCGTTTCCGGAAGGGGACTCCACGCAGTGACGGCCACCGCGATCACTCGTATCGGTAAGCACAGCTCCGCCTACCTGCAGCTGCCGGGCGGCTGGTTCCACAACAACGCGGGCTGGATCACCGGGGAGCACCGGACCCTGCTCGTCGACACCTGCGCCACCGAGAGCCGCAGCCGGGCCCTGTTGGAAGCGGCGCGAGGTCCCGAGCCGGAGACGGGGTTGACCGCCGTGCTCACCCACGCTCACGGCGACCACTCGCACGGAGCACGTCAGGTGGTCGAACACGGCGGCTCGGTCCACGCGGCGAACTCAGCGGTCGAGGAGATCCACGACGGGCCGCACACCTACCCGGAACTGTTCGAGTACGCCGACTGGGGCTCGATCGACCCGCCGGATCACATCACTCCGGTAACCGGGCGAACCACCGTCGATCTCGGCGGTACCCACGCCGAGATCCACCCGGTGCCCACGAGGGCGCACACCGACGGGGACCTGGTGATCCACCACCCCGACGACGGTGTGCTGTTCACCGGCGATCTGCTGTTCCACGGCGTCACTCCCCTGGCGCTGCACGGCAGCATCGGGGGCTGGATCGAGGCACTGGACTGGTTGGAGACCTTCGAGGCGGACACCCTGGTCCCCGGACACGGCCCGGTGATCACCCGCGACGACTCCGTGCTCGCGCAGCAGCGCGAGTACCTGCGATGGCTGCTCGACAACACCACCGAGGCGCTGCCCGAGTTCGCCAGGCTGGAAGACCTGGCGCGGCGGGGTTGGCCCGAGTGGCACGACGCGGAACGCCATTCGGTCAACCTGCGCGTGGCGCACGCCGAGAACCGTCGTCACACCCCGGACATCGCCGACGCGATCGCCGCGATGCTCGGTGCGGCGGGAAGCCGGATCCCGCTGGAGCTGTGAGGGCCTCGCACCGTGGCGCGCGTGGCACGGATGCGCGCACGATGGCGGTATGACCGTATCGCGGCTGCGCTCCCGGCTGGGAGCGAGCGTATTCGAACACGTGGCGGGCTCGGAGGGACCGGAACGTAGGGAGCGCATCCACTCCACCACGGGACCGCGCTGGTTCGACGAGGAACGGCCGATCCGGCGGGTGCACGCGGATGCCTCGATGTTCGTCGGCGGGTTGCGGGCACTGCTGCTGCAGTCGCTGCACCCGCTGGCGATGGCCGGGGTCAACGCGCACTCCGGTTACCGGGGTGATCCGTGGGGACGGCTGCAACGAACCAGCTACTTCCTGGCGGTGACCACGTTCGGCACCGCCGACGACGCCGAGCAGACCGTCCGCCGGATCCGTGCGGTGCACGAGCACGTAGCGGGAACCGCGCCCGACGGACGCGGTTACGCGGCCACCGACCCGCGGCTGCTGCGCTGGGTGCACATCGCCGAGATCGACAGTTTCCTGCGGGCGCACCAGCGCTACGGCGAGCGCCCGTTGGACGCTCCCGGTCGGGACGGCTATGTCGCAGACACCGCCCACGTCGCACGTGAGCTCGGCGTGATCGACCCACCGGAGACCGAGGCCGAACTGGACGAGCAGATCCGGCAGTACCGTCCCGAACTGGCGGGAACCCCGGAAGCGCGCTCCACCGCGCGGTTCCTGCTGCTGGAACCACCGCTGCCGTTGGCGGCCCGTGCCCCTTACGCGGGACTGGCGGCGGCGGCCGTGGCACTGCTGCCCCGCTGGGCGCGACTGCCGCTGCGGCTGCCGTACCTGCCGGTGACCGAGGCGACTCTGGTGCGACTGAGCGGGCGGACCGTCACGGCGGGTATCCGCTGGGCGATGACCGCACCCTCCCGGCAAGAGCACCCGTCCCGGCGGGAGCAGCCCGCGGAAGGGTGACGACCTCGCTTCCGCAGCGGCCGGACATTCGCGACGGGCTCGGAGGGAGAACTCACGGCAGCCCGGGACATGCCGCCGCGAATTCTTTACGAGTTCTTGATGCGACCGTAGCGGGCCAGCGCCTCCTGCCGCTCGTGCGAGTGATCGACCGCCGGTGCGGGATAGTCCGGCGCCCGCGCGCCGTCGAGCTTCCACGGACGGTGCACCCTGCTGCCGTCGACACCGCGCAGTTCCGACACGTACCGGCGCACGTACTCCCCTGAGGGGTCGAACTTCTCACCCTGCGTGGTCGGGTTGAAGACGCGGAAGTAGGGCGCGGCGTCGGTGCCGCTGCCCGCCGCCCACTGCCAGCCGTGCTGGTTGGAGGCCAGATCCCCGTCCACCAGGTGCAGCATGAAATGGCGAGCTCCCCACCACCAGGGCAGATGCAGATCCTTGACCAGGAAACTGGCCACGATCATCCGCACGCGGTTGTGCATCCAGCCCTCGTGCAGCAGTTGGCGCATTCCCGCGTCCACGATCGGGAAGCCAGTCCGTCCCGCGCACCAGACGTCGAACAGCACGTTCGCCTCGCTGCCGGTGTCCAGCGGCATCCGGTCGAAGCGGGTGTCGAAGTTGTACCGGGCGCTGGCGGGCCAGTTCCACAGCACGTCGGCGTAGAACTCCCGGAAGGCCAGTTCGTTGCGGTAGCTCCCCGCGCCGTGGTGGTCCAGTCGGGACAGATCGCGCAGCATCGTGCGGGGGTGCACGCACCCCCAACGCAGGTAGGCCGACATTCTGCTGGTCCCGGCGATGTCCGGCCGGTCGCGCTGCTGGTTGTACTCCGCCAGGCCCGATTCGACGAACTCGTGCCAACGGCGCAGTGCGTTCGTCTCGCCCGGTGGTGGCAGCTCGGGGCCCGCGTCCCGCTCGACGTCGGGAACGGGCAGACCGTCGAGTCCGTCGGGGCTCATCCATTCCACGGTGTCCACACCGGTCTCGGCGGGGAGCGGCCAGCCGTGCTCGGACCAGGCACGGCGGAACGGGGTGAATACCTTGTACGGCGTACCGTCGGCCTTGGTGATCCGTCCCGGTGTCACCGCGTAGGGCGAGCCCGTGACCTCCCAGTCGACTCCTCGTTCCCGCAGCGCTTCGCGTACACGCCCGTCACGGCGACTGCCGTAGGGGTTGGTGTCGGCGGAGACGTGCACACTCTCCGCACCGACGCGCCCGGCCAGTTCCGGCAGCACCTCGGCGGGGTCCCCGTGCCTAATCAGCAACCGGTGCCCGAGACGCTCGTCCAGCTCACGCAGACACCCGTACAGGAAGTCGCGCCGACTGGCCCCGGCCGGGCGCAGCAGGTTGTCGTCGAGCACGAACACCGCCAACACGGATTCGGACCGGCGTGCGGCGGTCAGCAGGGCCGCGTGGTCGGACAGTCGCAGGTCACGGCGGAACCACAGAATCGCGGGGGCGGTCACGCCGCACGAGGCTACTGGATCGGTCCGGCGTCCCCGTGGCCGCGGGGACGAGGTTTCGGCAGCACATCCCACCATTCCGACTGGACTCACTCGATCGAATGACAGATGCTCGCCGAGTGGCGCGGCGCGGATGCGGTTACTAGGTTCACCGCGTGGCCTCGGAAGTGATCGTCGTGGGCGCCGGGCTCGCCGGACTGAGCGCCGCCGAGCGGTTGGTCTCGCGTGGTGTAAGGGTTCTGGTGCTGGAGGCGGCCGAGGAGCCCGGCGGACGGGTTCGCACCGACGAGGTGGACGGTTTCCGGTTGGACCGCGGTTTCCAGGTGCTGGCTCCCGCCTACCCCGAGGTGCGGAACCGCGTCGACGTGCCCGCCCTGGAACCGCGGCGGTTCACCAGGGGAATACGACACGTCCGGCGCGACGGCCGCGTCGTGCGGCTGGCCGATCCACGCACGGATCCGGCCGGTATCGGTGAGCTCGTGCGCGGTGGACTGCCGATTCCGGACGCGGCCGCGCTCGGCCTTTTCACCGCCCGCGACGCGCTGCTGCCGGGCAGGCACCTCACCTCGGCACCGGACCGTTCCACCCGCGTGGACCTGGCACGCCGAGGTCTGTCGACGCGAACGGTCGAGGAGCTGTTCCGGCCGTTCCTCTCCGGGGTATTCCTGGAGGACCGGCTGTCCACCTCCTCGCGGTTCTTCCACCACGTGTGGCGCTGCTTCGCCCGTGCCGCGCCGGTGCTGCCCCGTACCGGGATGGCCGCGCTGCCGCGGCAGCTCGCCGCGCGGCTGTCACCGGCGAGCATCAGGTACGAACAGCCGGTCGCCGAGGTCTCACCTGGGCGGATACGACTGCGCGACGGCGCGACGATGCGGGGGCGGGCCGTGGTGGTGGCCACCGACGCGAGCACCGCCGGTGAACTGCTCCCGGGACTGCGGGTTCCCGCGTGGAACGCCGTGACGACCTTCTACCACCGTGCCCGGCACAGCCCGGTACGCGGTGGCACGATCGTCACCGACGCACGACGGGCGGTGCTCAACACCACGGTGCTCAGCGACGTGGCACCGTCCTACTCGCCCGACGGGAGCAGTCTGATCAGCACCTCGGTTCTCGGAGCACTCCCCGATCCGCACGCGGTGGAACCGGAGGTCCGGGAACACCTGGCCCGACTGTTCGGCAGCGGCACCCGGGAGTGGCAGTGGCTGGCGACGTATCCGATTCCACGCGCGCTTCCCGCCATGCCCGCGCCACATCCGTTCCGGCGAAAGGTACGGCTGCGCGACGGGCTGTACGTGTGCGGCGATCACCGCGACACCAGCTCGATCCAGGGTGCGCTCGTCTCGGGGCGACGCGCCGCCGAAGCGGTGTTGGCCGATCTGGACCGCGGCGAGCATCCCTGACTGGGGTTGTGCGGTCCGATTCGGAGCACCAGTGCCGAACCACCACCGGTGGGATCGGCACCCCGTAGTGTCGACTTCCCACGAAATCGCCGAGCGGGTGGGGTGGTACGCGGTCGGCACCGTCTGGGTGGGCGTCAATTTCTCGCGAAATTTCCCCCGCCCCGCGCCATACGTCGAGAAGCGACCATGCGAGTCGCAGCGCGCGTGTGCCCGGTGCGTGAGTCGGATGCATTGCAAGGCCGGGCCGCCTCGCCGCGTAGATCGCTACTCAAGAGCGGCCCAACACCGCAAGGCGCCGACTCACGTGACGGCTACGCAACCACCACACCAGAGCGACCAGCCCAGCAACGCAGCGAGAGCCGTGCGGGAGGTTCCGCCAAGGGAGACCGCAGAGCGGGCACCACCGGAAAGTTCAGCTACAACAGCACGGTGTAAACCATCCCTACCGCTCCGACCAGTACGGCCAGCAGCGCGACGCCCGCGGGCAGCGCACCGTCCGCCAGCGGTTGCCGATGCTGCGGCAGGGCGCTGTCGGCACGGTAGCGGCGCACCGCCAACACTCCCACCAGCACCGCGACCGGCAGCAGCGCCAGCACGCAGCCGAGCGCGACCAGCGGCCTGGTGTGGGCGATGAGCCTGGTCAGCACCAGTGAACCGACCGCGAAGGACAGTCCGGTGCGCAACCAGGCCAACGTGGTGCGTTCGATCTGCAACCCCGGATCGACCGGGGCGCGGGCTCGCTCGTCACCCGTGTGGTGGTCGGGCACGTCAGATCCCCACGATCACGAGCAGTACGGCGATCCCCACTCCCACGGCGGCGAGGCCGTAGCCGAGCACGGCCCCCATCCTGGGCGCGGGCAACGGTCTGCCGGTGCGCAGCGCCCGCTCGGTGGCAGCCCACCTGGTGAACGAGGCGGCGCTGACGAGCACCCCGCCCGCCAACAACAGCAGTGCCAGCCAGGTGACCAGTGGATTCTGGGACGACGAGGTGGCGGCGTTGACCGTCTCGATACCGACGCCGGCGGCCATCAGCGCCATCGCGGTGCGCAGCCACGCCAGAAAGGTCCGTTCGTTGGCGAGTGAGAACCGGGCGTCCGGCTCGTCCCCCTCGCCGTACACCCGGCTCGGCCAGCGCCTGGTTCCGTGGCTGGGCACTGACATGGCGCGTTCACTGCCACCTTTCGGACAATCGGCTCCCGTCACCCACAGCACACCACAGGGTGAGGCTCCGCTGCCCACTCGGGTGCCGCGGGGCGGTTGCGAGGTCGGGCTTTCCGCTGGCGAATCCGCCGTCGGGTAATCACAGCTCGATACCGGTCGGGTGCTGGCGGGCCGCGCGTTCCAGAGCCCGCATCGCGTCGCCCCCTTCCACGACGGCCTCGGACTCGGCGACGGCCCAACCGTAGATCCCGCGTGCCATCGTGGAACCGGCCTCGCGTTCCAGTTCCCGGAAGACCCGCATCCGCTGTCGATGGATCGCCGGGTCGTGGGGCGCAGCGTCACCCGCGAGCTGGGCCAGGTGGGCGGCCAACCGGGGTTGTTCGGCCGCGCCGAGTTCGCGGGCCCGCGTGACGAGCCGTTCGGCTCCACCCGCCAGGGCGGCCAGTTCTGCGGCGAGCTCGGGACGCGGGGCAGGTTTGAGCCGGGACGGATCACCGTCCCACCAGCCGCCGTAGCGCTGCCAGAGAGCGTGGACCACGAATTCCGGTTCGTCGTAGATCGGCCGCAGATACGGTTTCCACAGCAGGTGTTCCGGTGGTGAGACCCGGTGCAGCACCTCGTCGAAGCATGCGCCGGTGTTCATCAGTTCCAGCACCTGGTCGTGCAACGATTCCAGCAGCTCGGCCGTGTCGGTCAGCGCCTGCCTCACCCGCTGGTGCCCCTCGATCGGCACGCCGTGCCCGGGAAGCAGCAACCGGGGTTCGAGCTCGGCCATCCACCGCAGCCCTTGTGCCCACTCGAGAGGGTGACGCTGCGGTTTCTGCGGATTGCCCGCGTTGGGCGAGGCCCAGATGAACAGATCGCCGACGCACAGCACTTCCCGTTCCGGCAACCACGCGACGGTGTGATCGTCGGTCTCGCCGAGCACGTGGTACAGCCGCATGTCGAGCTCACCGACGCGCAGCTCGGTGCTGTCCCGGTAGGTGACGTCGGGATAGCGGTAATCGGTGGGCCAGTTCAGCTCGGGGGCACGGAACTGCCTGCGGTTGACGACGGTGTTGTACCCGGCCGAGCGCCGGTAGCGGTGGAAACGGGCCGTGATCGCTTCGTGTGCGAGCACTGTGGGCGCCGGGTCACCGTTGTCGGCGGCTTCGCGCTCGAAAGGTTCCGTGCCGAAGACGTGGTCGACGTGGCCGTGCGAGTAGATCGCGGTGTGCAGCGGCAGTGACCAGTACCGCCGGACGGCGGCGTGCAGCTCGGAGGCGGTGGTCCGGCTTCCGGTGTCGAACAGCACGATCCCCCGCTCGGTGGGGAACACGTAGACGTTGCCGAAACCGGGCCACATCCAAACACCGTCGGCCATCCGGTGCAGCTCCGCGGCGCGCTGCTCGCCGCCGAGGTGGTGCAGCGTGCTCGCCTCGCCGTTCCAGCAGCGCTCGGCGAATTCGTGAATCGAACTCATCGATCCCTCCCCGTCGTGTGCGCCACAATTTAAAGCACGTGTATTAAACGGGCAAGGTGTTGGCACAATGAATCCGTTCGAACGAGCGAGCGCGGAGAGCCCGGATGAGCAGTCCCACCAGCCAGGGCACCAGAGAACGGTTGATCGTCACCGCCGAGCGACTGTTCGCCGAACGCGGCATCAGCGAGGTCTCGCTGCGCGAGGTCGGCGTGGCCGCCGGGCAGCGCAACACCTCAGCGGCGCAGTACCACTTCGGCGACAAGGAGTCACTGGTCAACGCGATCCTCGACCACCGCATGAGCGGGATCAACGAGCACCGACTGCGGCTGCTGGCCGAGCAGCAGGACGAGGCGCGAACCGAGCTGCGCGACCTGCTGACGGCGTTCATCGTGCCGCTGGCGAGCAGCACCAACGAGACAGGCAGCCACTACGGACGTTTCCTGGCCCAGTACTTCAGCCAGCCCGCATCGCCCACGGGCTGGGACTGGGAGGTGGCCTCCAGCCTGCGCTCGGTGTGGACCGGGATACGGCACTGCCTCGAGGAACTACCGGAGGCGGTACTGGGCCGCCGGATGCGGATGCTGGTGCATCTCGTGCTGCACACCATCGCCGATCACGAGCGCACCGGCTCCCCGACCGATCCGCAGCACCCCGCGCACTGGACGATCGATCTGATCGACGCCGCGCACGGCATGCTCACCGCACCGGTCACTCCCTCGGAGAGTTCGAGGGATCGTTGAGAATCGTCGCTCGAAGTTCCGATTCAGCCCCCGAGCCGAACGGGCAGCTCGCGATACCGGACGAGCAACGGCACCTGTTCCACCACCAGCTCGGCACGATCGACGTCCAGCGCCAGCCCGGGATCGCGCCGCGCGGTAGTCGACCGCCCCAGCGAAACGCGTGCGGAGCGGGTACCCGCCTCACTCCCACACCGGATACGAGTGAGGTCGGAGCGGCACATCCGAATTGACTAGACAGACCTGTCTATATAAACTACTCGTGTCATCCGAGCAGGAACCACCGGAGGTCACAGCGATGAACGAGCAGCGGCGCCACGAGCAGGCCAGGACCACCGCCTCCACCCGTGACACCGAGCAGGTCAACGCCCGGGAGATCGGGCACAACCCCGCACGGCGGCGCACGACCCGGCTCGCCAGGAAGTGCTTCGAAGCGAACCGACACCGGCAGGCGTGGCTGCTGGGTAGGGATCCGCACTGAACCGAGAAACCGGGTGGAGATCTAGAATTCGGCACTTTCGACACGCCTGCCCCGATGGGACAGTCGAAAAACGGCGCCGCCCGGCATGAAACCACGCTGTTCCGGGTATCCGGGCCACAGCGGAAAGGAGGTCCGCATGGACAGTGCCGATTCGGCGGACTCGAATCCGACAACGACAGCGGTGTTGGTGCTCGACCCGGAAGGACGGGGGGCGGGATGCCCTCCCGGCCCGTGGTCCGGACTCGCCGAGACCGTGCCGCTGCACTGGTTCCCGCTATCCACTGTGGACGACGGGTTGCTACAGGTACGTGCCCTGCTGGAACGGCAGTTCGATGCGGGGACACGGCTGCAACTGGTCGCGGCGAGCGGCGCGGCGGGAACGGCACTGCGCGCGGCGGCCCCGCACCCGAAGGCGGTCGCCGGAGTGCTGCTCGCCACCGACGAGACGTTCGACGAGGTCGCACTGACCGAGGTGGTAGAACGCAACGGGACCACCGTGCGGGTGATGCGGGTGGATTCCGGCGAAGGCGGGGCGGGGAGGGTGCCGCTGCTCGCCCGGAGTGAAGTGGCAACCAGCCTGGTCGACGAGCTGCGGTACGAGGACGGCGATTAGCACGCTGAACGTCGAGTCGCGAAGCACCTCGCCGACCGCCGCCCGTCAACGGTGCCGCGCCGCCTGGCAGTTGGCGGTCGTCGGGAGGGCAGCGTGAGTGTCACGGTGGCGCCGGGTGCGTCGAGCGCGGCCCGGCACCACCGTGAACGCGTTCATCGAGCCGAGTCCGGAGCGGGCCACCAGTCCATCCTGGACACCGGAGTGGCCGGTGATCCCGTGACGCGGGGGACGACATCGGTGACGGCGGCGAGCTCACCACCCGCGATGGCCTGGTACCAGGAGATCCAGGCCTCGATCTGCGTGCCGCTGACCCCGAGCTGCCAGCGTCGGGCGAAGGCCCGTTCCAGCGTTTCGGGCTCGTACCGGTAGGACTTGCCCGTGGACTCCGCGATCGCGCCCACCATCTCCGCCAGGGTCAGCGCCTGGGGGCCGGTGACGTCCAGGATCCGCCCGTCGTGCTCGGTGCTCTCGTCGAGGGCCACGGTGGTGATCACCTCGGCGATGTCGTCGTGGGTGACGAAGGCGGTCCGGCCGTCCCCACCGGGACCGCGCACGACGAGTTCGTCGTCGGCGAGCGCGGCGGGGGTCGTGGCGTAGAACCCGGACCGCAGGATCGTGTGCCGCACCCCGGCTCCTGCCAGGAACTGCTCGGTCAGCCAGTGGTCGCGGGCGTTGCGGTAGGTCGCCGTGGGGCCGGCGCCGATCAGCGACACGTACAGCACTCGGTCGACGCCGACGTCCATCGCGGCCCGTACGGCGCTGGCGTGCTCCTCCAGCCGTTTGCCGGTGGGGTGGGAGGAGATCAGCACCAGCGTCGAGGCTCCCCGCAGGGCATCCCGCATGGCCGGGGTGTCGTCGTAGCTCGCCGGGCCACGGTGCCGCGCGCCCGGAAGTTCGGGAAGCCGCGTCGGATCACGGGAGAGGAGCAGCTGCGAGGCACCTCGGGCGGCGAGCCGTTTCGCGATGGTGCCGCCGAGCGCCCCGGTGGCACCGGTGACCGCGATCGTGGGGTTGTTCTGGTTCGACATGCCGGGCGGCTGTTCCCTTCGGCGAGATCGTGCGTACGCATGAGCGGAATCGGTTCGCTCGGTTGTGGTGGGGTGCCCGCGGAGGCGCGGACCGCGGGCACCCGCGTCGGAGACGGTCGTGGGCGGGCTCAGACGCCGTCCGGCAGCGGCGCGGCTGGGTCGACCAGCTCCTCGTCACGCAGCTGCCGCCAGAACTCGGCCGGGACCGGGGTGCGCGAGAGCTCCAGGTTCTGGCTCACGCGTTCCGGACGCGACATGCCCGGGATCGTCGCCGCCACGGCGGGGTGCGCCAGCGGGAACCGCAGGGCAGCGGCCCGGATGTCGGTACCGTGCCGCTCGGCGATCTTTCGCAGCCGGTCGACGTCGTCGAGCACCCGCTGCGATGCCTCCTGGTACTCGAAGTGCTTCCCACCTGCCAGTACGCCCGAGTTGAACGGTCCGCCCACGACCAGCTCCACGTCGCGTTCGGCGCAGCGCGGTAGCAGCCGCTGCAACGCGTAGGAGTGGTCGAACAGGGTGTAGCGCCCCGCCAGCAGGAAGGCGTCCGGGGTGTGCTCGTCGAGCCCGAGGGTGAGCTCGCAGGGCTCCACGGTGTTGACACCGATGCCCCAGGCACCGACGACGCCCTGCTCGCGCAGGATGGTCAACGCGCGGAACGCTCCGGTGCGCGCGGCGGCGAAGGCGTCGAGCCAGTCGTCACCGTAGAAGTCCGGGGAGATGTCGTGCACCCAGGCGATGTCGATGCGGTCGGTGCCCAGCCGGTGCAGGCTCTGCTCGATCGAGCGCATGGTGCCGTCGTAGCCGTAGTCGTTGCGAACCTTGTTGGGGCGTCCGTGCGCGAAGATGCCGCCCTGTTCGTCCGGGTCGGCGGGCTGGTCCGTCTCGTACTCGATCACGCGGCCGACCTTGGTGCTGAGCACGTACTCGGAGCGTTCGTACCGCGACAGCACCTCGCCGAGCCGGATCTCGGACAGTCCGGCCCCGTAGATCGGGGCGGTGTCGTAGTAGCGGATGCCGTTGTCCCAGGCGGCCCGGATCGTGGCGGCCGCGTCCTCCTCCGGTACCGGGCGGAACATGTTGCCCACCGGGGCCGCGCCGAAACCGAGGGTCTCGCCGGACAACAACGATCGGATGCTCACGTGTACTCCTCGTCGTGCGTGGTGCGGGCCGGTTTCCGGCCCCTCTCCCACGACGCTAGGCTCGGCTGTTACAGCTGTCCAAGACTCAATTGGCGAAGATTGATGCGGTGAGGGTCTGACATGGTGGAGCTACGTCAGCTGGAGTACTTCGTGGCCGTGGCCGAAACGGAGCACGTGGGGCGGGCCGCCGAGCGGCTGCGTATCTCGCAGTCCCCGTTGAGCCGCCGGATCGCCGACCTGGAGAAGCGGCTGGGGCTGGTGCTGTTCGAGCGCAGCAAACAACGCGTCCGGCTCACCCCGGACGGCGAGGTGTTCCTGACCGAGGCGCGGGCGTTGCTGCGGCACGCCGAACGCGTCGAGTCGCTCGGGCAGCGACTCGGACGCGGCGAGACCGGCGGGTTGTGCCTGGGGTACGTGGAGCACGCCATCCACGCCGACGTGCTGCCCGGCGCGCTGCGTTCGTTGCGTCGGGAGCGGCCGGACGTGCACGTCTCGCTGTACAACCAGACCGGGCCCGAACAGCTGGAGGCGCTGCGCAGGCGGAGCCTGGACATCGCGCTGGTGGACGCGCCGCCCGACGGGGACGATCCGGTGCTGGAATCCGAGCTGGTACTGGCGGATCCGCTGGTGCTCGCGATGCCCGCCGATCATCCGCTGGCGAACCGCGAGAGCGTCGAACCATCCGATCTGGACAATCAGCCCTGGATCGCCATCGGCCGCAAGGACGATGGCGAGGAGTTCCGGGAGTTCCTCGCCTCGTGCGCCACGGACGGGTTCACCCCGAACATCCGCACGGTGGCGCCCGAGCCGCTGGCGGCGCTGGGGCTGGTGGGATCCGGGCTGGGCATGGCGCTGCTGCAGCGCAGCGTACTGCGCGGCACTCCCCCTGATGTGGCGCTGCGGGAGCTGCCCTGGTGCGATTCCTCGGTGCGGCTGTGGGCCGCCTGGCACCACATCGACCTGCGACCGCTGGTGGCGGAGTTCCGAAAGGTGTTGCTGGACGGAGGCACGACGCCGTAGCGCTGCCGGTTCGTCCGGTCGCAGCCGTTGGGAAGCCGGCTCTCACAGGAGATGGGACGGCACTCCGCGACAGACACGCACCCGCAGCTCGGCGATGAGGGCCGTGTGCTCGTCGCGACGTGGTGACCAGCGAAGCACCACTTCCTTGTTCCGTTCCGTTCGCCAGGGGCGGGTTTCGCTGTGCCACGTGCCGGTGGGGAGCACGGTGAGCAGGTTCTCCAGCACACGGTCGGGGTCGTCCTCGAAGGTGCGTATCGACAACCGCGCGCTGTGGTTCCCGTTGTCGAGGGCACGGGTTCCTTCGGGGTGGCCCTGAACATCCTCGTCGGAAACCCGTGAGAGGTCTTCATCGGCGCATCGCCAGAGCACGTCCTCGGCAATGGCACCGTCAGTACAGCGCACCTCGGCGTCGGCGACGAGCCAGACCCGGTTCCATTCGAAGAGATCTCGCAGTGCTTGGTGGAACTCGGCACGTTCCTCCTCTGCCCAGGAGTCCGGGTCGGGTTCGACGTCCGGCTCGTCCTCCTCGTCGTCTTCCTCGTCCTGCTCGTCCTCTGCCGCGAGCGCGAGCGGATCACCTCCGAGGCGAACGTGGACCCCCACCACCGCTCGCGGTTCCGCGAGATGGCTGTCCACCAAGGGGCGTGCTACGAAAGCGATCGGCTCATCGCCGCACTGCTCGACATTCACTTCTTCCGCATGAAGGCCGAGGGTTCGGGCTGCGGCCGTAGCGACGGTGCGCAGGGTATGCGGCCGATCGTCGTTCGCGACTTCCGGCGCGGGGTACAGCAGTGCCGCGTGATAACCGTCCTCCGGTAGCTTGCCCGCGGGCAGCAGCTCGACGAATGCCGCGTCGTGACGGCGGACCGGTTCCCGGACCAGGCCGATGGCGGTGCTCAGGTCCCCCGCAGGCAGCCACAGGTGCAGGCGGACCATCGCCTGTTCGGGATCGTCTCCGGAATGTTCGAAGGCTGTGTGAACGCGTCCTGCTTCCTCCGGCCGGGGAACGCAACGCGGGAGGTCGGCGGCATGGAACTCCTCGACGGCTCGCGGACCGAAACCTCCCGACATCGAGATGATCGTCACCCCCGAACTGGGCAGGAACCGATGCTCGATGAAGAGCAACGCGGACTGCACGCCGTCCTCGTCGTCCATGTGGTAGCGGTCGGCGGCGAAGTCGTACGTTTCGAGCACCGGATAGGCGGGAGCGAGCAGTGTCTCCTGTGGCGTGTGTCGTGGGTCCGGAGCCACGGCGGAGTACGCACGGGAGGCGTATCTCGGCCCGTGTTCGGGATTGTCCGGATCGTTCAGCTCCACCCGAAGCGCCGGAAACTCCACCGTTTCGGCCACCCTGCTCGACCTGTCGAGCGCGTCGACCAGCGAGTCGGCGTCGACGTCGAAGAGCAGCCGTGTAACCACGTCCTTCTCGTGAAAATAAACCACGACACGAACACGACCACAGTCCCGGAACGCCCGGCAACCGATTTTGAAGGAGGTCGCCGGACGAAGGATTCCGCACTGGCTCAGTCGTGCTGAATGCTCGACTCCTCGAAATCGAGAACGCTCTCGCGAAACTTTTGCATCGCACTGTCGATCTTGGATACGAGCAAGGCGTCCTCCTTCGTAAAAAATCCCCAAAGCAAGAGCTTGCCGACCACATGACAAAAGTATTCAACTAACCCTATCCAGCGGAACATGCCGCAGAATACCAGCGCGAAGCCGACGAGACAGGCCAGCACCATCACCCCACAACCACGGAATCACCTCATATACCAAGCGCCCATCCCACCAATCCCTACACCAGAATCTCACAATTCACTACATCTTGGCATCATCAGTCACCCGATGAATCCATACCAAGAGAGAAAACCCCACAACACCTTCAAGCGGTAGACAGTATTTGATTTTGAGGGATCATGAACGACGTAGTCGCCCCAGAAAGTCGCCGAAATCAATTTCGGTATTCATCTGTGAGATACTTCAACGGTATGAGACGTCCCATCAAGTCGTCGATAAGACCATGCGCTTCATGACGCCGCAGCGGGCGCTGCCTGAGGTAGACATGCGGCAACAGATCCATCAAAGTCTGCACGTACACACCCTCGGTAATCTCAAAGATAACAAAGCATCTAAAACAGTCCCTGGGATATCCTTCATGTATGGCAAACCTAGTGTAGATATTCAGTATGCTATTTCGATTTTCGTAGTACCAACACCTCTTCCTGACCCCGGACAACCCGTACTTTTCGATGTCGGAAAATATAACTTCCATATCCTCGACCGCAACAAAACGAATATTATTAGATCCTCGCAATCCACGAAAATTCCACCAGTACCGCTTCAACCTGGAATCCATATCAATCAACCACCCGGAATTATCGCACTATTGATCATCGCAACTGTGTTTACTGTGGTGTTCTCCGCAGCGAGAATTATGCCACAAAGCGTTGTTTCTTGGCTAGAGGCAGGAGACTTTGACAAGATATCGCTACTCGCGACTGTGATTGGACGGTGCCGACGGTTCGGACTACCTACGCGCACTGCCGTGAGCAACCGACCTCGCAGCGAAACCAGCAGGCCACTGACCCAATATCACTCGCTCCGCCAGAAACTGGAGCGCCACCAGTATAGACGCGTACTATCCTCCGGCCATTCATCCTGCGTGTCATCCGAGGAGTCGAAGTTGTCGACCTCCGGATCAATAGGACGAAACCCCGATCCTTTCGAGGGTCCCTTCTTCGCGAACCACTTGGAGAGACGCGAGCGTCCGGCATGAATATCCGTGCGGTACTCACTCTGCGCCTCGACAAGCGATTCACTGTTCGCTCCGCCGCTGTACCACGGCCAACGGAGTTGGACCGGGTCGTCCTCCCAGGAGCATATCTGGCAGATGTCGTACGATCCCGGAGGGGAATCATGCACCAGGTAACCGCAGCAGGGACAGGGATAGGCTCCCTCCCTGTACCTTCCATTTGATCGAAGCGTTTCGGACATTCGAAACAACGACACAAGAGGGGTCTGTCAGAGGAACAGTGTAACTGCGGTGCGGGTGGTTACTGATCGTTGGTAGGGATGATACGGCCTTCGAAGGCGATGGCGAACGCGTTCAGTGCGGGTTTCCAGCGGATCATCCACTTGCGGCGGCCGGTGCCGGTGGGGTCCAGCGACCGGATCGCCAGATACAAACACTTCAACGCGGCTTGCTCGGTGGGAAAGTGCCCCCGGGCCTTGACCGCCCGGCGCAGCCGGGCGTTGAGGCTTTCGATGGCGTTGGTGCTGTAGAGCACCCGGCGGATCTCGGGACTGTAGTCCAGGAACTGCACGAACTCTGACCAGCTGTTTTCCCACAGCCGGATGATGGCTGGATAGCGCTGGCCCCACTTGTCGGCGAACTCGGTCAGCCGGTCCTTGGCGGCGGCTTCGGTGGCCGCTGTGTAGACCGGCCGTAGGTCCTTGGCCATGGCGTCCCAGTACCGGCGGCTGGCCAGCCGGAAGGTGTTACGGATCAGGTGGATCACACAGGTCTGCACGATAGCCAGTGGCCAGGTTTGTTCGATGGCCTGCGGCAGACCTTTGAGCCCGTCGCAGACGACGAAGCACACGTCTTCCACACCGCGGTTTTTGATCTCGGTGAGTACCTGCAGCCAGAACTTCGCGCCTTCACCACCAGCACCGATCCACAGCCCGAGGATGTCGCGTTCGCCGTCGACGGTGACTCCCACGGCGGTGTAGACGGGCCGGTTGGTGACCTGCCCATCGCGGACCTTGACGACGAGGGCGTCGATGAAGACCACCGGGTAGATACGGTCAAGTGGCCGGTCCTGCCAAGCCGCCATCTCCTCGACGACCCGGTCGGTGATCTTTGAGACCGTGTCTTTGGAGACCTCGGTGCCATAGACCTCGGCCAGGTGTGCGGAGATCTCGCCGGTCGTGAGTCCCTTGGCGGCCAGCGACAGCACCATCTCGTCAACCCCGTGCAGCTGGCGTTGGCGCTTGCGCACGGTCTTCGGTGCGAACGAGCCGTCCCGGTCGCGGGGCACGTCGAGCTCGACGGGGCCGACCTCGGTGGTCCCCGTCTTCGAACGAGTGCCATTGCGGGAGTTCTCACCGTTGCGGCCGGTCATCTCATGCTTGTCGTAGCCCAGATGCTCGATCATCTCGACCTCGAGGCCGGCCTCCAGGACCTGTTTGGTCAGCTGCTGCAACAAGAGCCATCCGGGCCGACCAGGTCCACGCCGTCGTCAGCGGCCCGCTGGGCCAGCTGGCGCACCAACCCCGGATCCACAGACGCCGACGCGTCCGCCGGCTGCTTCGGCTCCTGCGACTGCTCTTCGGTTGTACTCATCTGCGGTCCCTTCCTGACCCAGCCCCAGCGGGGCCAAGCCTTCCAGGCACCGCAGTTACACCGTTAGGTCGACACTCCCCACAAGAACCCTGAAGGTTATGCACTGAACTGTTTACCAGGACTCTTGAAGTCGTCGGAGTCCTGTGATGATGTGGAGTACTCGTTGAAGATGAACGAGTGAGCGGCGGTATCGGTTGGCGAGGATGGTCCAGTTTTTCAGGTGGGCGATGGCGCGTTCGATCGGATAGCGTAGGAACGCTATTGTCGTGTTGGATTTTTCTCTGTCGGGGTCGAGTGTTCCGTTTTTCGGTTTTTTGGTGGGTTGGGTGATGGCGCTGCCCAGGTAGCCGAGATCGCCGATGGTGTTGGCATGGTTCAGCGTCTCGTGCAGTGACGAGTTCCGGAATACCGTGAGGTCATGGGTGGCGCCGGGAAAGATCTCCGAACACGTGAGAAGGTTCCCGTGGAGATCGGTGGTCAGCTGCAGGCGCACGCCGCAGCGTCGGTGTTTTCCCGAGTACAGTCTCTCCTGGTCACGACGGTTTCCTGTGGGGATGAGTACACCGTCGACGAGGGTGACTCGTCCGTGGAACTCCTCCAGTGGGGCGTGCATCTCGTCCAGGAGCTCGGCCAGGACGGGCTCGAACCGACGCAACACCCGCGAGATCGTCGACTGACTCGTGTTCCGGAACGCCGCCAGTTGTTTCTGGGTCAGATTTCCTCCGGTAGGACTCCAGTGTCACCACCAGAGCCATGAACACCGACAACGTGTTCCTCGGGTCCCACCGAATCACCTCACTGATCCGCTCAGTCAACCAGCACAGCTGGTCCTCACTCAGCCCTGTGGTATCCGCGTAACGCAACGGTCTTTCCTTGGCATACTGCTTGTTCTTGGTCGAAAAGCATGATACCGGAAAGGCCGTTGCTTTTTATTTCCGTCCTCGTCTTCAACTCACCTGCATAACCTTCAACGTTCAGAGAAAAACAAGAAGCAACGGCCATCCCTGGCTCTATGGAGCCCGACCAAAAATCCACACAACCACAGAAAAGCCGTTGCTTTTGCGTTACCACCGATAAAAACGTTCTATCTGCACAACTTTCGCTTTTGAATCCACCTCGTCGTTAACACGATTCATGGCTTTTTACAAAAATCCTCAAATCTTCTTTTTTCGTTTTCCATTCAGAAATTATTTCGCCTTCTTCGGTGGTGCTGCTATACTCCAAAAATTCTCCAGGTTTGCACGGGTTGAAAACATACTCTAGATTGTGAATAACAAACATTTGCTCTTGAATTATCACATTCTCGCAAAAATCGTAAAGAGCGTACCCCTGAAGAAAATTGGCACTTTCCGGAGGGGAAAATTTAGTGATCAATACTGCCACATCAGTATCCCCTCTGATGAGGCGCATTATCTCCCTAATCCAACTCTCTTCATAATCGCTTTTTGACCACCAACTTGTTTCACTTCGGAAATACTCATCCAAATCACCGGCCACTATGCGCCCCTTATAAACAGACTCCCCGAAAAAATCGTCTTTTTCGTTAGTAAGCTCGATATTAAACATATCACTTCCCAATGTAGTTCATATCAGAATCGAAAGTTCCCAGCCGTTTGCCGCTTTTCGAGAACTTTTTCCGACCGTTGGTGACTTTGTGACCAGTTGTATCAGGAGTAATGTAAGCTTTTTGTTTTTTGCTCCAAAATCCGGGCTCTCCCATCGATTCAAAAGGAAGCTGGTTCGCGGGAACTCTTTGTTCGTAACCTAGATTAGCAGCACGCCCCTGGAGCCACTTACCTTTGGAAACCCCTTCAGGAACCTGAATTCCTTGATTTTTCTGACTACCGCCCTTTGAATTGCACCCCTTGTTGTGGACGAGGAGGTCGGTGTTTCCTGCGTTTACATGGTAGGTGTGGATGCCGGCGATGGACAGGTTGTGCACCCGCTGGGTCTGGGTCCACTGGCGGGTGTCGGTGACCTCGACCAGCTCACCGTAGGGGGTGCGGAGCTCGTCACCTGTGTCGAGTTTCTCGGCGTCGACCCAGCGGCCCTGGTCGTCGCCCCAGAACGGGTGCTCGTCGGTGGCGATGACCACACCGGTCTCGTCCCCGGAGTTGCCGTCGGTGTCGACGGTGACCTCGACCAGATCCTTCTCACCCTGCCCGGTGATCGTGGCCACCACCCGCTTGGGCTCGGTCTCACCGGTCACCGGATCGGTGGCCATCACCCGATCCCCGACATCGACCTCCTCGATCGGCTCATGCGACCCATCAGCCATCAACACCGCCGTGCCCGGTACGAAACTGTTTCCCGGCACGCACCCGGACCCGGCCTTACGCCGCACCGGCGCGGCACGCGACGACTTCCACAAACCACTCGCCGCGTCCCAGCCATGCTTGCCGTACTTGGCAGCCATCGCCGCCTGCCCCGCACCAGGCACCATCGCCGCACACGAAAACGCGGCATCCACCGCCTTACCCTCGGCGGAATACCACGCACAATTGGCGCCGTCGGCGACATTACCGACCACCGGAATCATCCCGGCACCGTCCAACAACCCGTGACCGACCTTCTTCAACGTCGGCAACCACGAATTGTTCTCCTCAGGCTTCCCCTTCGACGCGACCTTCCCCTTCACCCGAACCCTGGAAACACCACCAGAGCTACTCTGGGAACCACCGCCGCCAACGTAACGCTGATCCGAACCCTGACCAGCATAATTCGTCACGTGACTCACGACGGCGATGGCAGTTGTGACCATACCAATCGGATCGAATGGAGGCGGCATAAGGAAAAGCTTGCCGCTGGGATCGGAATAGGTGAGCGGGCTGTTGTTGCCGTAGGTGTAGCCGTGCATCTGCTGCGGATCCGTCAGATCCATCACCGGATCCACCGACAGGAACCGCCCGATGCTCGGATCGTACTGCCGCGCACCCAGCGTGGTCAGCCCGACCGAGGAATCGATCGTGCCACCGACGAAACCCTTCTCACCCGGAAAATCAGCCGGATCACCACGCGACCCACCGAACGGCAAAAACCGCCGCCTCGTGGTCTCCAACGACCCGGCATCCACCGCCAACTTCGAAGTGCCCTGGTGATCCGACGCCAACCAGGTCAACCCCGCACCGGACTCACGCACCGCCACAGTCCTGCCACCATGCGTGTAATACCGAGTCCCCGACAGCTCCCCGGACTCCGCATCCCACCGCAGCTGCTGACCGTCCAGGTACAACGTGGTCCCCGACGGAGACCGACGCAACAACCGCTTCCCATCCGCATCGTAGACGAACTCGGTGCTCTCGCCGTCCGGTGTGGAAACCCTGGTCAGATTCCCCCGAGCACTCCACTCCAGCGACTGATCACTCCCCGAAACCTTCCGAGAAGTCATGTTGCCGGCGGCGTCATAACCGAACTCACCACTCTTCGCCCCACCAGTGGACACCGAATTCAACGCATGACCCTGCGAACACCGCGAACCGGTAGTCCACCACGCCAAAGACTCTCGACAAAAAGCCTCACAACCACTCGTCGGCTCCGCGCTCTCACAGCGCGAAGCCGACGAGACAGGCCAGCACCATCACCCCACCATCATGGAAACCACCTCACCCACCAACCAAACTCAACCATCCCCACCATCAAACATGCCCCAGCACACCGTACCCGCACCAGATCCCGACACTCCCACTACAGATTGGCATCCTCAGAAACCTGATGAACCGCTCTGATAAACTTATCAGACTTCACTGTCATATTATCTATGACACGATTTCCCTGTATTACAATTATGCCCTCTGGGTCAACGCTGTATTTTGGATCAGGAAAATTAAACCCCGCAACAACTTGCTTCTGGTAATTTGTATTTTTCTTTCCCCATGTGTGAAATTCCCAATATAGATTAGGATTCCGCTCGATCATCACATCACCCAGGAACAAGCCCATGTCCAGCGCTACGGAGTACCATTCCGGAAGCAATCGGCCGGGAGAATCGGGGTCTTCCGAGACATGAGCAAGAAAGAAATCATTCAACCGCTGCACACCGGCATCATCGGACGACAGCTCAACACCATGCCACGCGAGAAACTCTCGCAACACCTTCAACCGTTCCGGCTTCTCGCTCATGATTTTTTTATACAGCCACCGCACATCACGCCGAGAAAGATCCCGAGGAGGACCTAAAACTTCCGGATCAAAAATACTGTAGCATCTCCAATCAATAACATTCATTCGTAACTCCACGGCGTGTCGGTTTCGTCTAACTTGACAAATAACGACTCTCTTCATCCTATTTTACAGACGCTCATGGAGACATCGGTCGCCATGTACCGTCCCGGTAGAATCCACACCGAAATGTCAAGTTAGCGGATTCTGACCTGGTGACGTATCAGGCATCTTTTCGCCACCTCACAACAGCACTCGAAAGTATAGGAAAACACACTGGATCGAGCCTCAGCCACCGAGACAAGGCAGGTTTCACGCTGCCGCTATGTCCCCCAGATGAACGGCCCCACCAAATCATAGTCTGGACTGGAAATACCCACTACAGCACAGCCAGATCACAATCACCTCCGTCACTATCGAGGAGCTCTCCAGAACGGAACGTCATATCTCTCGCAGCGTCTATGTAGATAGGCATGTGTAGCGGCCCTCGCCTGATCCTCCATAACTTAATACAAGGATCAGCCAAGGGCCGCAGATAAACAATCAACCAACAGCGGCAACAACATGAGTAGCAGATATACTACTCTTCAAAATTTATCGCCACCATAATAGAAATACACCTCCTCGATTTTTTGGGTATCAAAATTCCTGACTCCCCGAAAGGAGATCGAACGGCACAGCAAAATCTATCACATGTTCAAGGAGCCCATGAACCTCATGTCGGCGCAACGATTTCTGCTTAAAATACCTATACGGCAAAAGATCCATCAACGTTTTGATGTATTCACCCTCCGACACTTCAAAAATTACGAAACACCTAAAACACGAAACCGGATGCCTCTCATGCTTAGCAAACTTAATGTAAATATTCGATACGTTATTCTTGTTTTTTTTGTACCAATTTATTTTTTGATGCCCGGATATACCGTACTTTTCACATTCAGAGAAAATCTTTTCCATGTTCTCTATGTTGACATAACGAAAAACAGAAGAAGAGAGAAACCAACGAACTTTCCACCAGAAAACCTTTGACATATGTACCATAAAATCAATCCCCCTTGAAGTTTATCAACGGTATGGGGGTATCATAGCTGATGCTCGAGTTGGAGTCCTCGGCGCGCCTGATGAGCTCTTTCGCTCGATGATTCCCGTTCAGAAGAGTTTTACCATCCGTGGTAACCCCAGGCTGTTCTCCCATCCCGCCTCGCGGTTTTCTGACAGCACGTAGAAGCTCTTCATCAGAGTAGTTCCCATATATCTCTTGCTCTCTTTTGAGATCATTCCCTTGCTTTAGGTTTTTTAGATCCCCTACCGCAGCATTATTATTAAGATAGCCACGACCGTTTTCGTTTTTCTTTTTGTTCTTTTTCGGTGATTTTTTCGTTGTGTTTTTGAGGCCTTTGGCGATGTCGTCGGAGGCGCGCATCCCCGTCTTAGCCGCTATAACACCTACCCCTATCCCCAGCCCGATACCAGGTATCATGGCCCCACATGACAGGAGTGCGTCGGTGGTTTTGCCCTCTGCCCCGTACCAGATACAGTTCGCGCCGTCGGCAATGTTGCCGATTACCGGAATCAATCCCCCGTATTCCAGAGCACGGTGGGTCTGAGCTTTGAGTTCCTCGATCGAAATCGACGGCTTGGGGCCTGAGGGGAGTTTGGCGTTGTACGGGACAGGTCCCTGGTGTGTCTCGGACGGCGACGGGGAGGGATCAGGACGATTCGCGCCCCACGTATCCACCCGCGGCCGTGATGAGCCAGCTCCCGATGATGTCTGTGAACCCGAGCTCGGCCGGTGGGTTTTCCCGTTGTTACTGGTTGAGTTACCGGGGAACGGAGCAAGTATGAGCTGGCCTTCCTCATCGGTGCCGATGACCGGTTGCAGCCCGGTGGGATCGGAATAGGTGAGCGGGCTGTTGTTGCCGTAGGTGTAGCCGTGCATCTGCTGCGGATCCGTCAGATCCATCACCGGATCCACCGACAGGAACCGCCCGATGCTCGGATCGTACTGCCGCGCACCCAGCGTGGTCAGCCCGACCGAGGAATCGATCGTGCCACCGACGAAACCCTTCTCACCCGGAAAATCAGCCGGATCACCACGCGACCCACCGAACGGCAAAAACCGCCGCCTCGTGGTCTCCAACGACCCAGCATCCACCGCCAACTTCGAAGTGCCCTGGTGATCCGACGCCAACCAGGTCAACCCCGCACCGGACTCACGCACCGCCACAGTCCTGCCACCATGCGTGTAATACCGAGTCCCCGACAGCTCCCCGGACTCCGCATCCCACCGCAGCTGCTGACCGTCCAGGTACAACGTGGTCCCCGACGGAGACCGACGCAACAACCGCTTCCCATCCGCATCGTAGACGAACTCGGTGCTCTCGCCGTCCGGTGTGGAAACCCTGGTCAGATTCCCCCGAGCACTCCACTCCAGCGACTGATCACTCCCCGAAACCTTCCGAGAAGTCATGTTGCCGGCGGCGTCATAACCGAACTCACCACTCTTCGCCCCACCAGTGGACACCGAATTCAACGCATGACCCTGCTCCTCGTACGAGTACTCGCGAACCGAGTCACCACCCGCGGAATGCCGCGTCTCCGTCAGACGATTACCGACCTCGTCATAGGTGTAGGAACGCCAGTACGGTGCCGCACCACCCAGATCCTCGGTCGCAGGATCCTGCGAGCACTGCGAACCCGTGGTCCACGCCTCGGTCAACCTACGCAGGTAGTCGTACCGGAAGCACTGCACATCAGGGGCACCACTGCGCGGCTGATCAGCGATCGAGGTGATGTTGCCCGCCGGATCGTAAGAGTAGGCCAAATCGGCCTGCATCGGTTCCGACACCTCGGCGTCCACGATCGTGCGCTCGGTGCGCCTGGTGTGTTCGTCGTAGTAGTACGACTGCCACACCCGATTGCCGATCTCGCCCATCTGCACGCGGGCGAGCTCACCGTAGGAGGTGTACCGAGTATCGGAAACGTACTTGATCTCCTTGTTGGGTGAACCCCACGTAGTGGCCGGGTTCCCCAGGGAATCGTACGAATGTCCGATCGACTCCTTGTCCAGACCTCCGATCGAAGGAAATATCTTGTTCGCCAGCGAACCGTCTTCCTCGAATTCATACTTGGTCGTGTATGTCCCGGATAGTTTTCCTTCCGAGTCGGGAACCGTGACATTGATTCGTGTCGGTTTTTCCTGCGCGTTGTAAGCAACGATACGTCGCTTGTACGCGTTGCCGTCGATCCATCGAGTGGACGATGCCAGTTTGCCACTCCCGTAAAGAGCGGAATCGTAGTCCCACTCGGCAATCCTCTGCCCGTTCAGGGAGCCGGTATGAGTGGCCGTCTTACGTCCCAGCTCATCGTAAGAATAGGCGAGCGTCTTACCTCTCGCGTCCGTCTGGGACACCATCTGTCCCGCGGCGTCGTAGGAGTAGCTCGTGGTCCCGCGGTCGGGATCCTCGGCCTTGACCTTGCGCCCCCTCAGGTCGAAGGTGTAGCGCCACGTGTTTCCACCCGGATCGGTGACCGTTTCGAGCTGTCCCGCGTCCGTGTAGGTGTAGCTCGTCGAGTCGTATTCCCCGGTGGTAGTGGAATTCTTGTACTGCCGGAGCTCGACCTTGCGACCACGGGCATCGTTGATCGTGGTGGTGGGAACACCGCCATCCGGCGGTGTCACGTGAGTGCGGTCTCCGCCATAGCCGTACTCCGTGCGCCACTTCTCGACGCCACCAGCCATGAAAATCTCGGCTACCTGACGTCCGGCCCCGTCGTACTCGATGCGGCTCATCGCGGGAACTTCACCCGCGCTGCTCGCCCGCCACAACTTCTTGTCCACCGGGTTGTCGTTGAAGTACGGACGAGTGGCACGGTAGACGCGACCGTGCGAGTCGTAATGCTTCTCGGTAATAAGCCTGCCGCCACCGGAAGCCGGGCGCTGGATCTGCCGTGGACGCAACAACCCGTCGAGCAGCTTGTTGTAGCTGACGTAGTCACCGTCCGAATTCAACGTGCTGGTGGTGACCACCACCGGTTCTTCCTTGGCGATCCGGTACGAGTATTTCTGACTGGGGCTCTCGCTTTCGCCGCGATCACGGTTGGGCAGCCACACGTTGGTCCTACGACCCAACGCGTCGTAAGTGATCTCGGTGATTCGACCGTCCGGGCCGACTTCCTTGACCGGTGCTCCCAACAATGGGTGCAAGGTCGTAGTGGCCGTGTGTCCGGCCGGGTTTGTCACAGAGGTTTCGGTCACCGGACCACCCAGCTTCGGGGTGTAACTGGTGGTCGTTTCGCGGCCCAGTGCATCCGTCGTGGTGAGCACACGTCCGTGTGCGTCAAAGGTCTTGGTCGCGACCGTGGTGTATTCGGGGGAACCGTTGTTGTACCGCTCCAGTTCCTCGACCTCGGTGACATTACCCGAGGTGGGCGCGTCACCGAAGTTTCCGCCGTCATAGCTGGTGCGGGTGTCCGACACCGCGTCCTGCGGCATCGAAGGCGTCTTCCCGCAGGCCACCGAGTTCGTCCACTTACGTTTCGGCAGGTTGAGCAACCAGCTGTCAGTGTTGCGCGCGTAGCTGGTGCGCTTGCACAGGTCGTCCTCCGGTTTGTCGACGTTGCCGAGATCGTTGACCCGCGTGACCAGCCCCTGCTTGTTGTAGCTGGTCTCGGTACGCGTGACACGCCTACCGCCACTGCTCAGCGGCGTGTACGTCGTCTCGGTCCCGGAATTGACCATGTAGGATTCGAGGTCACCGTTCTTGGCGGTCGGTCCCTGCCACGTCGGTTCGGTGACGGTCTTGTTGACCACTGGTCCGCCCTCACCGTTGTAGGTGATCGTTTCGAAGGCGAAACCACGCAACCACTCATGGTCGGTGTAGCTGTTTCCTTCCGAATCGGTGACCCGGACACTACGCTCGCCGTTATTCGGCAACGCATCGCCGTCCATCCCCTGGAAGAATCGCTTCTCGGTAAGCGTCACTGGTCCGTCATTGCCGCTACCGGTACGGATCCGGACCCGGCCGAAACCGCGGAACTCGTTCCAATTCCGGTCCTCTTCGGATGTCACCTCCGAACTGCTGTGTGCCCAGGCAGCACCACCCAGGTACTCGTACTTGGTGATGGAGCCCGTCGTGCTGCCGATGCGATCGTGCTCGGTGATCGATTCGACCACGTACTTGTGGAAGTAGTCGGTTCGCTCAGAGACATAAGGTGCGGACCAGGTGACCGGAAAACAACGCAATGTGTTCGTCTCCGGCTTCTCCGGCATGTTCACGCCGGTCTCGCAATCCGGCTCGGCGTACTTGACCGAGAGCACCCCACCTGCTTCGGAGACGATCGCGCTGATTCGATACCTGATCAGCGCGGCGTGACCGTCCTCGGCGTAAACCCGGTTGGGCTTCGGCACACCTTCGAACTCCACCTCCGGCAGGGCAGCGGAACCACCGACATGGCCGGTGTGCGTAATGCCGTCCAACCACAGCGCGGGTTGTTCACCATCGCCCGGATCGGGGAATTCGTGACGCAGACTCCATGAGTCCACAGCTGTGAAGCCGGAGTCGCCACGCACCTGTGTAGTGATCTTGGAAAGCCGCTTGGTGGACCAGAACGTCGGAGCGTTCTGCGTATCATCGCAGTTACCGGTGCATTCCAAACGCCACGGAACGTCCGGCCAGTTCTCCTCGTGCTCACGATCGCATGTCGAACCGGGAACACAACGGTCGGCGACATCGAACAGGATCCGCGCGGACGGCTGCTGTACGTGTTTCTCGTGAATACCGTACTCGATCTTCTTCAGCCAACCGTCCCGAACGTACTCCACGGACTCGCTGTTGTTGTTCAGCCCGTAATGATTGGTCGCGGTCTCGTAAGAGTAGTGGATCACGTTGCCGTTCGGATCCACCACTTTGTCCAGATTCCAACGGTATCCCTGCTTGCAGGAGGACTCCGCGAAGCTCGGACCGTGGCAGGGCTCGCCCGCGTCGTTCCCGAACACCGGCGCGGTCCAGGTCGACTTCGAATCGGGACGCGAACCGTAGAAGTACTGGGTACCGTCGACCTCGGTGACCTTCCAGTACTCCCCGTTGTTGTCGCTGTTGTTCGCACCGGTCAGCCGCTCTACACGCGACCCGTCATCACTTTTCGGCCGCCACTCACCCGTTTCATCGTCCTTGATGAGTTTTGAGCCCGATCCTCCGAGGGACAGCGTGGCGTTGTCACTCTTCCAGCAGAAGTCACCGGGTTTGTCGTTTGAACCGTTGTCCAAGTCACTTACGCACGAGGCGTAACTTCGTTCGATGTAGCCCGGCCACAGGCTCCATCCGTCACCGATCCAGGATGCCTGAGTGTTGGTCGCGCTGGTCAGTCCGTCCAGCGACCCCGAAGAATAGGACAACGCCAGCTCTGGTTTGAGCCCACCGGGAACGTCAGGAGCTTCGATGGGATAGTTCCAGGTGAAGTTGCCGGTGTGGCCCGAGACGTCCCATGTGGCCGAGGGTTTGAGTGAGGTAGCGGTGTACTTCCCCGCTCCTTTCTCCTGGCCTCCCGAACCACCGGCCGGTTGGTCCCCCTGCAGAGCGTCTTTCGATGCCTCGTCCTCGGGGCGATCGCCATGTTCTGTTGGTCGACCTGAACCGAGGGCGTATCGGGCAACGGTTCAGAAGGGCCGTCGGCGGCACTGGCCTGTTGCGGTACTCCGACGGCTGCCAGCAGACCGGCCAGAAAGACCGGGGTCATTATCATGGCAACGTGTTTTCGGAACACGGCTAATCCATCTCTCTTATCACGTGGTCGTGACGTCGATAAACGCACACTTTCCTCCCGGTGGGACGCGCGTTGTAACTCGAAAATTCAGGGCTGTATGAGTTTTCCTCGATTCAGGAATTTCCGTAGGACGCGTAGAGCGATTCGATGCGGTCAGTGCTCAGCATGCCGGTGTAGAGTCGAACATCGTCGACCGATCCCGGCCAGAACTCGGTTTGAGCTCCGGCGTCCTTACCTCGTCCGATCTGCAGCCCACCGTCGCTCTGCCAGGTGTTGTGCAACGTTCCGTCATTGATACGACTGCCGTTGACGTACAGCCAGAGTTTGCCGGTAGTCGCATCGTAGACCCCGGTCAAGTGTGTCCAGCTGTTGATCTCGGCATCCAGCGTGGCTACAGCCGTCTCGGTAACCGGTGCTGACTCCGTATCCGATTCCGGCATCTCGAAGATCCAGGCACCCAACGGATGCTCGATGTCCGCAACGTGCCCCAACCGGAACTTGCTGGTCTGCTGCCCGTCGACGCTGACGGCGGTAACCTGTTCATCGTCCTTGCTGGACAGATACACCCATGCCGAGACGGTGAAGCTCTCGTCGGTGCGCAGGTCCACGCCGGAGGTGGAGACGTAGTCGTCGGTGCCGTCCATGCTCACCGCGTTGCCCGAACGTCCGGAGGTGAACGAGGCGTCGCCGTGCAGCGTCCCCGGCTGGTTGCCGACCGAGTCCGCGGCGTTGGTGCCTTCCGACTCGTTCAGCCGCAGGTTGTGCACCAGGTTCAGATCACGTCCGGCCAGCAGCCGGATCTCCTCGGCGTAGAGCACCCTGCTGTAGGTGCGCACGTCGTCGATCGCGCCCGGCCAGAAATCGACCGACTCTCCGTTCCACTGTCCCCGCCCGATACCGAGGACACCGGTGGCGTTCCAGGTACTGGTGTGTGCCGCCGATCCCACCAGGGAACCGTTGACGTAGAGCCTGATCTCGCCAGTCGTGGCGTCGTACACGGCGGTCAGGTGGGTCCAGAGCCCCAGCTGGGCGGTTTCGGCCGAGATCAGCCGCGTGGGAGTGCCACCACCGTCGACATCCGAGCCGAACATGGAAAAGCCCCACTTGCCCTGCGGATTGACCTGCAGGTGGAAACCGCTCGTGCGGTCGCCGTCCTGCGAGAGCACCTCGTACCAGTCGCCGGTGTGGTCCAGTTTGGCCCAGGTCGAGACCGTGAAGCTCTGACTGGTGTCCACCGCGTTGGGGGTTTCGACGTAGTCGTCGGTGCCGTCGAGTTGGATCGCCTCGTCCCCGGGGTTGGGGTGGACTGTCTGGCCGCCCTGCCAACCGGGATCGCCGTGCACGGTGCCGTCCAGGCCGCGCCCGGAGTCGTCGGTGACGTCGCCGTCGAGCTTCCAGGAGCCGGAGCTGACGTTGTCCTGGCTGACGATGCCGCGGATCTCGTCGGGAGTGAGCGCACGGCTGTAGGTGCGCAGTTCGTCCACCGCGCCCGGCAGATAACCGCCCCACGAACCCGCGCTTCTGGCCCGGCCGACCTCGAACTGTCCGGCTTCCGGATGCCAGGCACCCTTGAACTGGGCCTTACCGGCGAGCTCACCGTTGACGAACAGCCGCAGCTGCCCGGCTCGCACGTCGTGGACACCGACCAGGTGGGTCCACACCCCGGTCCGCGGTGTTCTCGTCGAGGAGACGGTGGCGGTCTCCGGATCGGTGGCCTGCTCGGAGCCGCGCAACGTCCAGGTCCAGGAGTCCTGCCCACTGCCGGAGTAGCCCAGTTCGAAGGAGGCGTGCTGCTGCCCGTTCTGACTGGTCACGGTGACCGGCTCGGTGGTCTTCTCGTCCAGCCGGACCCAAGTGGCGACCGAGTAGGAGCCGTCGCTGCGCACCGAGGGCTCGGCGGTGGTGACGTGGTCGTCGGTGCCGTCCAGCCGCAGCGCGGAGCCCAACGCCCCTTCGGTGTAGCCCGGATCACCGTGCAACGTGGCGGGCTGACCACCGGGAACGATGTTGGGCACGGAACCGGCCTCACCGGTTTGCTCGAACTTCCAGTGCCCGGTGCGCACGTTGTCCAGATTCACCAGCGAGCTGATCTCCGACTCGGCCAGCACCCGGTCGTAGGCACGCACCTCGTCGACGTCGCCCGCCCAGGGGTCGGTCGGGTTGCCGTTCCACTTGGACCGGCCGATCGCGGTCGAACCACTGGTGGAGATGTCACCCCAGTAGGGTTCGGTGGCCGCCAGCGAACCGTTCACGTACAGCCGGATCTCCTCGGCCGAGGGTTCGTAGACACCCGCGATGTGGGTCCACTGCCCGGTCTTGGCGTCGACCTCGGAGGTCGCGAATGCCTTGTACGTACCGCCGTCGGTCTCGTCAGAACCGCTGAGCACGAAGTGCCACTTGCCGTCCGCGCGGGTCTGCAGCATGAAACCGCTGACCACCTCACCGTCCTGCGACACCGCTGTGCGGCTCATGTCGCCGACCTCGTCGGCGCGCACCCAGGCCGAAACGGAGAAACCGGCGTCGGTGGGAACGGAATTCGGAGCTGTCAGATAGTCGGTGCTGCCGTCCAGGTGCACCGCCGAGTCCACGGCACCGGGCGTCCAGGAGACCCCGTTGTGCGTGCTGCCGTCCCGGTCGCCGAGGAAGGCCGCGTCGGTGACGTCACCGTTGAGCGGCCAGTGCGCCACGGGGCCGTTGCCCGCTCGGACGTAGAAGTGGTGGGTGGTAACCGGGCTGCGGTTGCCCGCACGGTCCACGCTCTGCACGTACAGGTCCACCGGCCCGTCCGTGGGAGGGGTGAGTGTGACCGTGGCGCTGCCGCCCAGCGAGTCCGGCGCCACCGTCTTGCTCGGCGGATCCTGGAATCCGTAGACGTAGTGGTCCACATCGCCGACCCCGGCGGCGTCGAAGGTGAATTCGGCGGGAACGTCCCTGCCGCCGTGCCAGTTGTTGTCGGCCGGATACACCGATGAGGACACGCCCGGAGCGCTGTCGGGAGCCACCCGGTCCACCACGAAGCTCGGACCGTTGGCGGTGGCGCCGTCCAGGGCACCGTCGTTGCCCCGCACGCTCCAGGACACGGTTTTGCCGTGCAGTCCGCGCAGGTCCAACGGTGTGCTGAAGACGGAGTCACTGGCCAACCACTGTTCGCGGGTTTTGCTGCCGTCCGCCTGGATGTCCCAGATCGCCCGGACCTGACCGCCGTCCGGATCGGTCAGTCTGGTTTTCAGCCGTGCCTCGTCACCACCGAGGTAGGTGGTGCCATCGCACAACTGACACGGATCACTCCAGGGCTCCACCCACGTGTCGTGCGGCGGATCCGGCAGGCGGTTGTACTCGATGAACACCTTGGGGTACAGCCGGACCCCGTCCTGAGTCTTGACGTGGAAGCGTTTCCACGCGGCCGGATCGTTGGACGACTCGTCGGCGGCGGTGGCCTTCAGTCCCATCGTGACGTCGTTCCACCGCTCGTCGGCGGCCTGCTGCACCGCGCTGTGCGCGTTCATCCCCACCCAAGCGGGGCCACAGCTCTGCCCCGCTTTCGGTACCGTGCTCTTCGAGGCGAGCCTGCGTCCCCAGCCCGGCTGGTTGTTCCAGGTGGTACCCGGACCGATGGGGCCGGTCATCCACAACTCGACCGGCGGCACCTGGGCGGGATCACAGCTGTTCGAGTACTTCCAGGACTGATAGATCTGGAACTGGGCCTTGCTGATGCGAGCGCCTTTGATAGCTCTGGTGTCGAACCGGAACAGCGAACGATCCATGTAGGACGAACCCCAACCCGGTGCGTGACCGACACGCGCCACACCGGCGTATCGCTCGTCCTCGTCCCGTGGCGCGAGGTTCCAGTTGGCCTGGTTCGGGTGGGAGCGTCGCACCAGGGTCCACGCCGATTCCTCGGGAGTGACGTAGCTGAAGGCCGGGTCGATGACGACGGGGTAATTCGTGTCCGTCGCGTCCAGCATTCCCTGATCCGGAACGAGGCTCACCTCGCCCGAACCGAGTTCCATTCCCACTCGCGACTGCTTGCGGGGGGGACCGCTGCTCCTTCGCGGTGGCGGAACTCGTGGAGCGCTTCGCGACGCCCGCGGTAGCGGACTCCCACATCATCGGGGTGGCCGTGGTGAGCACCGTGTCGCCGTTCCCGTCGACCGCCCGCACGTTGCCGGACTCGCCGGTCTCGACGGTGACGCCCTCGCCGCGCATGTCGAAACCGATCCGGTCCAATCGCGGATCCGCCGCGGCCTCACGCGTTTTGACCACGAGTTCGTGGGTAATGCCTCGCGGCGTGGCACGAACCCGCAGGTCCACGCCCGAATACACCTCGGGATAGGTGGCGGTGCTTCCGGAGATCTCCGGTGTGGGCAGCTCGCCCTGCCAGTCCAGTTCCAGGGCCTTGTCCGCCGTGTCACCGACTCCCCCGAGCCGCACCAGCGGGCCGTCGCCACCCCCGGAGAACCGGACCTCGGCCGGTACCGCGGTGGGGGCCACGGTGCCGTCGTTCCTCCGGACCAGTGTGGTGTCCAGGTCCGTCCACTCGCCGTCCCTGCGGACGCGTTGGGGCACCGTGGACTGTTCCATGGTGAACGAACCACCGGGGTTGGCGAACACCTGTGTGGTGGACGTGGTCAGACCGCTCACTTCGACCCGGGAATCCTGTCGGGCGGCGGCTCGCGACGCGGCCGCCTCGGTCGCCGCGGCCTCGACCGGCTCGGCCGTGGCGGCGCGGGCGGTGGCGCCGACCGATTGGCTCAACGGAGACCCCAGTACCGCGAACACCAGGAGAGTTACCCCCAGTGATCTGAACAGGCGTCCCTTGTGGGACGTGCGCACTCGATTACCTCCAACGTGCTGCTCCGCCTCGCCGGCGGCGGGCGGTTCAGGACAAACCAGCACAAAGCATCGAGGCGAACAGGAATGCGAACAATGCTCACTTTGCGCACGTGGGATTGGGACGTTCGGAAGAGCGAAAGCGAGCGATCGGCCGCTTTACAGGAGATCCATCTCACGAAGTCACCGCTTCGTGATCATGTGAAAATCCTTCCGTTACCGCCGAGACCAACGAGAGCGCGGCGTCGAGGTGGTCCGAAGTACGACCCCGGGAGACGGACAGTTCGCGGTTTCGCGCACTCCGGCATCGGATGGAACAACACGAGGTGTAATCACGATGTGAAGCGTGCCGAGAAAGCGAAGTTGTCAGCGGGCCGGCGCGCTCTGCGAGGCACGGCACCGCACGTAGGCTTGTTCGGCATGACCCAACAGCGCACGTCCCAGCCGGCGGTTCGGATCCAGCGCCGGTCCGCCCGGGCCATCCTGATCGACGACGAGGAACACCTGGTACTGCTGCGCCGCACGAAACCGGACATGGCGCCCTACTGGACAACTCCCGGCGGCGGACTGGAGCACCGGGACGAGTCGCTGGAGGCGGCCATGCACCGCGAGATCGCCGAGGAGATGGGTGCCACCGCCACCGGCGCGAAACGCGTGTTCCTGAGCAGCACCGCCCGCTCCGGCGGCATCACCGTGCAGCACTTCTTCGTGGCACGACTGACCTCGATGGACGAATCCACCCGCCACGGCCCGGAGTTCGACGACCCCACCCGTGGCGAGTACCGCGCGGAACGGTTCGACATGCGCGCCGAAACGCTGGCCACGCTCGACCTGCGCCCAGCACCGCTGCGCGAGTTCGTGCTGTCCAACCGCCTCGCCCTGCTCGCCGAGGCGCTCTACACGGACTGAGAAACCGACCTCCACCAAACGTTCCCGGTGCCCTGCGCGTTCCCGTCGTCGCGGCGATCGACCGACCACCGGGCCGGCCGGCTAGGAAGAAGTCAACGCGGACAGCGACGGCAGTGCCTCGAGGAAGGTCTTCACCGACTCGGCCGCCTGTCGCAGCATTACCAAACCCTGTCGCACCGCCGAGGCGGCTTCGGCGGGTGATTCCTTGACCCACCACACCAGCAAAGCCACCGCCAGCAGCGAAAGCAGCCCCTTCAGCGGAGTTCCCCCATCTCCCGACGAGCTCCTGACACGTCCAGTGTGCTCGCTCCGGGGCGACTCCGCCCGCTGAGCTTCGCATCTCCCCGCTGGGACCGCGTTTCACGTGGTGTGGTGTATCGGACGACACCGGATCGGGTGATACCGGAGACGGCGGCCTCACCGCTCGACGACTCCCGAACGAACGAGGCCGCTGCCGTGCAGCTCCAACGGTTCGGCGTAGTACTCCCTGGTAAAACGGCTCCAGTAGCGCGCGGTGGCCCGCAGCAGGTCGTCCCGCGGGTAGGCCCGCGTTCTGGCCTGCGAACCGTGGGTGTGAATGGAGGTGAGTTTGGCTTCCAGATCCGTCTCGCGCAGCCCGGCGAACCGGTTCGGCGCGAAATCCACCGTGGCGGAGGGCGACTGGTAGCAGGCGAACCGTTCCACGCCACGCGCCGCGGAGACAGTGGCCCGGTAGACGGCGCGGTGGTCCTGGTGGGTGTCGTTCTCGGAATGAACCAGCACGACATCGGGCCGGACTCGCCGCACCACGCGTTCGATCCGCCGTACCGTCTCGCCGTTGTCGAGGATGCCGCCGTCGGGCAGGTCCTCCAACATCAGAGTCGCGCCCAGCGAGTTGACCGCCTCGTGGGCCTCGGCGACCCGCTCGTCCGGATCGCCGCCGACCGCACCGTGTGACATGGTCAGCACGGTTACCTCCCAGCCCGCTTGCACGCGGCGGTGGATGGTCCCGCCCGCACCGATCTCGGCATCGTCGGGATGGGCGCCGACCACCAGCATCCGGAACGGCTTCCGGTCCGCCCCGCTCTCCCCGGACTCCGCCCTGCCCTCCTCGCGATCCTGTTGGCGGTCCCGGAAGGCACGCAGCACCGTTTCGGCCAGTTCGGAGCCGGAGGCACGGCGGGTGACGATCTCGGAGGCTCGTCCGCGCGGCGCGGCCACCGCCGCGGTGGTCGAGACCTCATCGGTGGTGAGCACGAACGCCGTGCCGGGGAACTCGTGCCCGCAGGCGTTCAGGAACTCGGCGAGTCCACCCGGATCGGATTCCAGCTCCCGATCCCACAGCGCGACGTGCCAACCGCTCTCGGCACGCGGGCGGGTTCGCAGCACGGTGCGGAATCTCTCGCGATCGTCGGTCTCGACGACCTCCAGCGCACCGTACTCGCGCAGCAGTTCGGCCGTGCGTCGCCGCAGCCCGACGTCGTGGTCGGCGACCACGACACGCAACCCGGCCAACGGGCTCTCGTCCCGGGACTCGGCAGCCGTCGCGGGGGGCTGCGAACCGTGCTCCGGCCCCAGAGTGAAGGTGATCTCGTTCGAACGTTCTGTTCCGGGGTCGGCGGCCTCGAAATCGTGCGCGTGCTCGCTCGGGGGGGCCTTCGACCCGGACGGACTTCCAGCCCGGCTGACGAGCGGACTCACCACCTTCTGGATACGGTCCATCGGAGGTGGGTCGCTCGACGTTCCCGGAGTGCTGCACCATCCGCCGAGTGTCACAGCGGCCCGGACGGGACGCACGACGAAAACGGCAGCGTACGGAGCCGGACGCGCCGTGGGATGATCGCCGCGCGCCGTAGCCCGCTCACCGAGCGTGCGCCGCGCGAACGGTCTCGGTGCGACGCCCGCCCTCGTCGAGGAAGCGCGCGACCGGCAACGTGGCGGCACCGACGGTGACCGCGTCGGGACCGAGCCTGCCCTCGGCCACCGAGACCCGGTCGGCGGGATAGCGCAGCGCGTAGCGGGCTACGCTGTCCTGCACCAGTTCCAGTCGGTGTCGGCCGAGCAGCAGTCCCGCCCAGCCACCGATGAGCACTCGGTTGGGCAGGAAGAGGTTCACCAGGGTCGCGATGCCCGCTCCGAGGTACTCCACTGCTTCCGAGAGCACGGTCGACGCCGCGGCATCCGAGATCGTGTTCCCGTCGCGGGAGGCCGCGGCCAGCAAGGCACCGAACGCGTGCTCGCCGTCCGCGTCGGGGCTGATATCTCCCCCGGTGCGCCGCCAGCGACGCACCATCGCCTCGGCTCCGGTGTACGCCTCCAGGCAGCCGTGCCCGCCACACCGGCAGCGCCGTCCGCGCACGCGCAGCGTGCTGTGACCCCACTCGCCGATCCCCGCCGAATTTCCGTCCGCGAACACCGAGACGCCGACACCCGAGCCGAGCAGCACCACCGCCACGTCACGCTCACCGCGACCGTGGCCGAACCACATCTCGGCCTGCCCCAGGGTCTCGGCACCGTTGTCGACCAGGACCGGCACGTGTTCGGGCAGGTGCGCGGCGGAGCGAACCAGCCGCTCGACGGCCACCCCGACCCAGCCGATGGTCTGCCCGTGCACCAGGGCACCGTGAACTTCGTCCGAGGTCACGATGCCGGGAACGCCGACACCGACACCGAGCAACCACTCGGGGGAGACTCCCCCTTCGATCACCACCCGGTCGAACGCCTCTGCCAGCCGTGCGATCACGTGCTCGGGGTCGCGTCTGCCGACGTCGAGGGGTCGTTCCGCGCGGGCGATCTCGGTCAGGGCGACGTCGAACAACTCCACGCGGACCCGCGTCTCGCCGATGTCGATGCCCACCACGCGTCCGCTCTCGTGGGAGACGCGCAGCAGTGTACGGGGACGTCCCCCGTCGGACTCGACCGAGCCCGCTTCCTCCAGGAGGCCGTCGGCCACCAGCTCACCGACCACATTGCTCACCGAACCGGGGCTGAGACCGGTGGCGGGCCCCAGTTGGTGCCGACTCAGCGGTCCGCCGAAGTACAGTCGGCGCAGCACCGCGGCACGATTGCCGCGCCGTAGATCGCGTACCGTCCGCCCGTACCGATCCCCCATGTCGCTCCTTCCGATACCGGCGGTCGCCGACCGGCAACCCGAGAGGCGAGCCTAGTAGTGTGCTTCGGTACGGCCCCTGTCACTCCGGCCCCTGTCACTCCGGTCCCCGTCCGGCCGGTCCCAGCCAGTCCGACTCCCCCGTCAGTCCGACTCCGGATCCCACCACAGTGTGGTGCGTACGTCACCGAGTCCCCGGCCGAGCATGATTCGCCCGCCGCGCAGAAAACGCCAGCTTCCGGACGAAACCTCGCGCACCCGTTGTGCCCGGAGGTCGCACGGCACCCGGACACGGGTCCGCCGCCCCGCCTCGACGTGCACCCTGGTCCAGCCGATCAGCCGCACCGGTTCGGAGTTCGCCGCGGGCAGCAGATAGACCTGCACGGTCTCCGTACCGGCCCGAGGACCGGTGTTCGCGACGTCGACCGTGACGCTGCGCACCGCGTTGAGATCCCTGACCAGCGCTGGGGAGTCGTAGCGCCAGGTGGTGTAGCCGAGGCCGTGGCCGAACCAGAACAGCGGCTCCACGTCGGCGTGCCGGTACCAACCCCGGTAGCCGACCGCGGTGCCCTCCTCGTAGACCAGCGCCCCGTTGACCGGACAGGTCGACCAGGCGGGGCCGTCCCCGTCGCGTGCGGGGAAGGTGGTGACCAGCCGTCCGGCGGGCTCGATCTCGCCGGTGAGCGCCGCCGCCACCGCCGCTCCGGCCTCCTGGCCGGGCAGTCCGGCCCACAGCACCGCGTCCACCAGATCCAGCCACGGCATCAGCACCGGCGTGGCCGCGTTGACCACGACGACGGTGCGCCGGGCCGCGGCGGCCACCGCGGCGACCATGGCGTCCTGCTGTCCGGGAAGCGCGAGGGTGGACTTGTCCTTGCCCTCGGTCTCCTGCTCCGAGGTCAACCCCACGACCACTACGGCAACGTCGACCTCACTCGCCGCCAGGGCCACGCGTTCGGTGATCTCAGCGGTGGTCGCGGGAGCGGACCGGATCGCCTGCCCTGGGATGCCCCCGCTCGCCGGATCGCGCGCCGACTCCGACCGGCACGACGGACCACTGCGCACGTCGACACCGTCGACCACCGAGACCCGGTCGCGTCCGAACGTCGCGACGAGACCGTCGGCGACGGAGACCACGTGTGGTGGGCGCACCCGGGACGTCGCACCTCCCTGCGCCACGGTGTCCACGGCGTGCCGACCGATGACGGCGAGGGACTCCGTACCGGAGAGCGGCAGCACAGCGGCCGGGTTGGTCAACACCGTCATGCCGCCCGCTGCCAGTGCGCGCAGCCGACGACGGGGTAACGGGGCGTCGGGTGCGGGTCGCGAGGCGCGTCGCAGCGTTCCGGAACGGCTTGTTGCGAAGCCCTCCGACTCACCATCGAGAGCACCGGTTCGTTCGGCCAGCCGCAGTACGCGTCGAAGGTGTTCGTCGATGGTGGATTCGGCCACGTCACCGGCACGCACCGCCGCGACCAAGCCCGCACCCCACGGCCCGTCCGGGACCGGCACGACCGGATCCAGCCCCGCGTCGGTGCCGGCCGCGATCGGACTCGCGGCGAACGGGTCGGAGACGACCGCACCGTCGTAGTGCCACTCCCCCTTGAGCAGTCGCTCGACGAGCTGGGGGTGTTCGGGGGCGCTGATCCCGTTGATCCTGTTGTGGGAGGTCAGTACGCTCCAGGGGGACGCGTCGTGCACGAGCATCTCGAACGGCAGCAGATACACCTCCCGCAGGGTCTTCTCATCGACCACGGAGTCCACTGTGGTGCGTTCGAACTCGGACTCGTTGGCCAGGAAGTGCTTCGGGCAGGCCGATACTCCCCTGCGCTGCAGGGCCCGCACGTACTCTGTCGCCAGTGCACCGGTCAGCAGCGGATCCTCGCTGAAGCACTCGAAGACACGGCCCCCCAACGGGGTTCGGTGCAGATTGACCGAGGGTCCCAGCAGTACGTGCACACCCCGGGGGATGGCTTCCTCGGCCAGCAGCGCCCCGGCCTCACCCGCTACCGCGACGTCCCAGTGCTGGGCGAGCAGCGTGGGGTTGGGCAGCAGTGAGGCGGTCCCGCCGTCGGCGCGTTCCGTGTCGCGCAGCCCGCTCGGGCCACCCGAGAAGCGCAGTCGGGACAGCCCGATCGACGTGTTCTCCGGTAGACCGGATGAGTCCGAGCCGGTCAACAGGGCCACTTTGCTCGGCAGGTCCAGACAGGCGATCGTGGTCTCGACACGGGAGTCCAGCTCGGTGACGGTCATGTCGTTCTCTCCGCTCTACCATTAATTCAATATCTAAATTAACGCGCGAATCGGGTGGACCGGGCGCACGGGAATCATCGAGCCGAGGAGCCGACGGCCGATGACATGCCCTGACCCCTTCGTGGGCGTGCGCGGCACGTCCACCGCGGAGCGACTTAAATTACGCTATAATTTAAGGCTCGACGGAAGAGTGGTCAAGATCACCTGTGCGCGGCACGTCAGGCGCTACCCGACCGGGGGGACGGCGGGAATCGGCCCGGTCACGGAACGGGTGTCCAGCTACGCGGTGGGCACGCCGCTGCGCTGCGCGAACGTGCGAACCGGAGGACGCTGGTACCAGCCATCCCTTCGCACGGGAGGAGAGTTCAAATGTCCACTCCGCAACCAGGACCACAGTCCACATCCGGTGCCGGGGAAGGTGCCGAACGCCGAGCACCCGAGGACCGGGGCAGCTGGGCGATGACGGCCGCCCAACCGATGCCCGGGATGTCCGGGTGGCTGGCCTTCGGGGGCTGGATGCTCGCGCTGGTCGGCGTCTTCAACGTCATCGCCGGTCTCACCGCGTTGTTGCAGCCCGGCTACTACGTGGTAACCGGTGGTGAGCTGCTGGTCTTCGGCTTCGGCGCCTGGGGCTGGATCTGGCTCGCGTTCGGCGCACTGCAGGTCGTGGCAGGCGCGGGTTGCCTGGCCGGTCAGATGTGGGCACGGATGACCGGTATCGCTCTCGCCGGTTTGGCCGCGATCGCTCACCTGGCCTTCCTCGCCGCGTTCCCGTTCTGGGAACTGGTGTCGATCGGGCTGTGCGTGCTGGTGATCTACTCGCTGGTGGTCCCGCCCAGAAACGCCGTCGGCTGAACGTTCTCCGAAGAGCATCGCCTCACGGGCGACAGCACGAGCGCGGCAACCGGTACCGAAGCGTGGTTCCCGTCCCTCACACGAGTTCGCTCAACAGCTGTCGCACCCGGGCGTCGATGTCGTCGCGGATGGGGCGGATCTGCTCGGCGGTCTTGCCGGCGGGGTCGTCGAGCTGCCAGTCGAGGTAGCGCTTGCCCGGGAAGACCGGGCAGGCGTCCCCGCAGCCCATCGTGATGACCACGTCGGAGGCGTCCACCGATTCGGTGGTCAGCTTCTTCGGGAACCGCTGGGAGACGTCGAGGCCGAGTTCCTCCATGACCTCGACGACGGCGGGATTGATCTCCTCGGCCGGTGTGGAACCGGCCGAACGGACGGCCACGGCGCCCCGGGCGTGGTGATCAAGCAGTGCGGCGGCCATCTGGGACCGTCCGGCGTTGTGCACGCAGACGAACAGCACTTCGGGTGTGACGGACACGGATCGCTCCTCGGATCGCGTTCGAGTGGGGTCAGCGCTGCTGGGAGACACCAGCGGCGACGGGTGGGGTGGTCGGATCGTCGCGGAACCAGCGGCGAGCGGCCAGGCTGACGTAGACCAACCCGACCAGCACCGGAACCTCGATGAGCGGGCCGACCACACCGGCCAGCGCCTGACCGCTGGTCACGCCGAAGGTGGCGATGGCCACAGCGATCGCCAGTTCGAAGTTGTTGCCCGCGGCGGTGAACGCCAGCGTGGTCGAGCGCTCGTACGACATCCGCAACCCCTTGCCGAGGACGAAGGTTCCCGCCCACATGACCACGAAGTAGACCAGCAGCGGCAGCGCGATGCGGGCCACGTCGAGGGGTTGGCTGGTTATCGCCCCGCCCTGCAGGGCGAACAGCACCACGATGGTGAACAGCAGGCCGTACGGGGCCAGCGGGCCGACCTTGTTCAGGAACGTCGCCTCGTACCAGACACGTCCCTTGGCGCGCTCGCCGAGACGCCGCGACAAGTAGCCCGCGACCAGCGGGATGCCGAGGAAGATCAGCACGGACTGGGCGATCTGCCAGGCCGAGACGTCCAGCCCTACCCGGGCCAGCCCCAGCCAGCCGGGCAGCACGCTCAGGTAGAACCAGCCGAGACCGGCGAAGGCGATCACCTGGAACACCGAGTTCAGCGCCACCAGCACCGCGGCGGCCTCCCGGTCACCGCAGGCCAGGTCGTTCCAGATGATGACCATGGCGATGCAGCGCGCCAACCCGACGATGATCAACCCGGTGCGGTACTCGGGCAGATCGGGCAGGAACGCCCAGGCCAACGTGAACATCACGGCCGGACCCACCAACCAGTTGACGACCAGCGAGCTGACCAGCAACCGCCGGTCGCCGGTGACGGTGTCCAACCGGTCGTAGCGCACCTTGGCCAGCACCGGATACATCATCACCAACAGCCCGACGAAGATCGGCAGTGAGACTCCGGAGACCACGTGCAGCGAGTTCAACGCCGTGTTCAACCCCGGCACGAACCGACCGGCAAGCAAGCCCGACAACATGGCGGCGCCGATCCAGAGGGGCAGGAACCGGTCCATAACCGACAACCGCCGGGCCACGGTGGTCTCGGACGGTCGCTGGGCCGTGTCCGTCACGGCGTCACCTCGCAGGTTTCCTGATCGTGGTCGTACTGGGAATCCGGCGGCCCGGCCCGCCGCGGTGCTCGCGGCGGAGCCTGCCGTCCGGGGGTGTCCGAGGTTCGGAGCTCAGGCCGATGTGGACACGGTCGGAGCCGGACCGAGAACCGCCGACAGCTGTTGCAGGGTCTCCGGGAGCACCCGGTAGTAGACCCAGGTGCCTCGCCGCTCACCGGTGATGGCGCCGGCCTCGCGCAGCACCTTGAGGTGGTGCGAGATCGTCGGCCCGGACAGGTCGAACGCGCCGCTCAGGTCGCACACGCACGCCTCCCCACCCGCGTGGGCGGCGATCAACGACAGCAGCCGCAGCCGCACCGGATCGCCCAGCGCCTTGAACACCGCCGAGAGGTCCGCGGCCTGCTCGGCCGACAGCGGCTCCCCCGTCACCGGTGAACAGCACCAGCGCTCTTCACCCCGCTCCTGATTCGACATGCTTCTACATTGACAGATGTCTAACCAAGGCGCAAACTACGAGTCGTCCAACTGATTAGATAAATATCTAACCAATGGAGGGATCATGTCCCGTGTTCAACTCGCCCTGCGTGTCGGCGACCTGCGGCGATCGATCGAGTTCTACACCAGGCTGCTCGGTACCGAGCCGGCCAAGCTGCGCCCCGGCTATGCCAACTTCGCCGTGACGGAGCCGCCGCTGAAGCTCGTGCTGCTGGAAGGCGAAGCGGAGCAGGACACCGTGCTGGACCACCTCGGTGTCGAGGTGGCCGACAGTGACACCGTTCACGACGCCACGCGGCGGCTGTCCGAACTCGGCCTGTTCACCCGGGTCGAGGACGACACGACCTGCTGCTACGCCACCCAGGACAAGGTGTGGGTGCACGGCCCCGGTCGGGAACCCTGGGAGGTGTACACCGTCACCGACGACTCCCCCGAGTCCGAGCACAGCGGCCCGAGTGGTGGCGGAACCGCCTGCTGCGGCACCACGGCGGAAGCCGCCGGGTGACCGAAGTTTCCGTTCGCTCCCGAAGAGGTGCTCGGTCGGTGGGATGTTCCGATCGACACCCTTCGGTGGCGCCGATTTCTCGCGAAATCTCCGGAAGCCGCACCACTCCCGGGCACAGCGACCACGACCAGCGCGGAAGAAGATCGCACCGATTTCCGGACTCGCCGGTGGAAGTGCTTGTTCGAGACCGCCGAACACATTTACCTGAAAGGGAGACGAACGGCGGGATTGTCCCGAGTGACCGGTTGCTCGTACGGGCGGAGTCGGATGTATGCCACGAAGTGTGGAGACGAGCGTGACAGGAGAGATCGCCACCGGGGACATCGTTGCCCACGGCGCTGCCAACGATGTGGCCCGTACCGGCGTCCCGACCACGCGCCACGACGAAGCGTCGGACCGGACCGGCACCACCGGAGTTCTCGACAGACGTTCTCCCGGACGCCTCCCCGGCCGGATCGACGTGTTGCCCGTCGCCGCCCATCAGCTGCCGCCGTCTTCCGGGCTCTTCGTGGGACGCACATCCGAGCTCAACCGCATGGAGGCATGGCATCGGGAGAACTCCGAACGCGCACTGCTCGTCGCGCTGACCGGGTCCGGCGGAATCGGGAAAACGACGCTGGCCTGCCACTGGCTGCGGCAGCACGAGCGGAGATTTCCGGACGGGCAGCTCTACGTCGACGCGGGAACCCGCTCCGCCGAACACCCCATCGCGGCCGCGGAACTGCTCGGGCGACTGCTGCGAGCACTGGGGGTGCCGCCCGAACGGGTTCCGCTGGAGATGGCCGAACGGCTGAGCTGGTACCGCTCGATCACCGCGGGGCGATCACTGTCGGTGCTGGTGGACAACGTCGTCTCGACCGCACAGGTAAGGCCGCTGCTTCCGGAATCGGCGACGAGCACGCTGCTGGTCACCAGCAGGAGTCGCCTGGTCGGTCTGACGATGGAGGGTGCCAGGTTCATGGAGCTGGCACCGCTGAACGCCGAGGACGTGGTGCACATACTCTCCCGCAAGCTCGGCCGCTCGCGGGTGTCACGCGAGATGGGCAACGCCCGGCTGCTGGCCAAACTGTGCGCGGGCTCCCCCCTGGCCGCCACTGAGATATCGGCGTGGCTGGCCGCCCGACCCCGCCGGTCACTGGCACACGCGGCCAACCTGGTGCGGGAACAGCGAAAGCGGATGACGACGCTCCCCCGGAGCGAGGACTTCGCGGCGCACAGCGTGGTCGACATCTGCTACCAGGGCCTGTCACCGCAGGCCGCCACGCTCTACCGCAGACTGGCACAGCACCCCCGGGGAGATCTCCCCGTCGCGCTGACCCATCACCTCGCCGGGATCGAGGGCAGCGATTCCGAACGGGTATTGGCGGAGCTACGGGACGCCAGACTGTTGGGAGCCGGTGAACAACGGTACTGGTTCCACGACCTCGTCCTCGCGCACGCACGGACGATGAGCCTCGGCGAGGACTCCCCGGCAGTCAGGCGCCGCACGTTGCACAGCGTCATCGACTGGTACATCGGTCGCGCCGTCGAAGCCGATCTGGTCATCACGCCTCGCCGCCCCAGGTTCGGCAGGCACTACCCGAGCCGGGCCAACGACTGGCCCGTCTGGGACAGTCCCGAGTCGGCGTTGGACTGGTTCGAGCGCGAACGCGGCAATCTGCGGGCGGTCATCATCGAAGCCCACCACAACCAGTGGGACGAACCGGTCTGGCAACTGTGCGAAGCGATGTGGGGGTTCTTCTTCCATCGCAAGCACTACCGGGACTGGATCGACTCGCACCGCCTCGGAATCGAGGCGGCGTCACGCCTGGGTCACCCGTTGGCCGAATCGCGACTCCGGTGCCAGCTCGCCTTCGCCTACCTGGACCTGGAACACTTCGACGAGGCCATGGACGTGTGCCTTCCGGCGCCCCGATTGCCCGAGGCTGGTTGGGACAGTGCGGAACTGTCCACGACACTGTCCGAACTCACCAGTGCGGCGAGACGAGGAAGCGGCCACGACGACGCGGGATCGAACACATCGGACGAACGACCCGGTGAGCGGAAAATCGTCCGAATCTCCTCCGCAGCGCTCTCACGTGCTCGCGCGCCACGAGCCGAAACGACCGGTAACCACCGCATCGGATGAGCGCCGCTCGGTAAGCCGACGGCCGCCCACCAACCGTCGCCACACCACTCGAGGCCACGGGCCGACGTGCGCGCCGAAAACGCACGTCAAAAAGCAAGATTCGTTCAGATATTGACTGTTCGCGTAATCAGCTGCACCGTTTCCGTGATCCGCTGCACCGTCGATTACGCAAATAATCAAGATCTTTTACGCGGCGACGGAAGCGACGAAACCCCGTTTCCGCCGCGCCGGAGGAATCATGCTTCGAAAATACCTGGGAGTCGGGCTCGCGTTTGTGGCGAGTACCGCTCTGGCCGTCGCCGTGCCGACACAGGCCCGAGCCGACTTACCCGGCGACAAGGACGTCACAGCCGTACTGTTCGAGTGGAAGTACGATTCGGTGGCCGAGGAGTGCACGAACCGAATCGGCCCGGCCGGATACGGCGCCGTGCAGGTCTCCCCACCGCAGGAGCACATCCAGGGGTCACAGTGGTGGACCTCCTACCAACCCGTGAGCTACCGGATCGCCTCGCGACTGGGTGATCGCACCGCCTTCGCCGACATGATCGAGAGCTGCCACGCGGCCGGGGTGAAGGTCATCGCCGATGCGGTGATCAATCACATGTCCGCGGGTTCCGGCACCGGAACCGGCGGCTCGTCCTACGAGAAGTACAACTATCCCGGAATCTATTCCTACTACGATTTCGACAACTGCACGTCCGCGATAAACCAATCGGACTACACCAACGACAAGTGGCGGGTGCAGAACTGCGAACTGCTCGATCTCTCCGATCTCGACACGGGTGAGGAATACGTGCGTGGTCGTATCGCCGCTTATCTCAACGATCTGCTGTCGCTGGGAGTGGACGGATTTCGGATCGACGCGGCCAAGCACATGGCCGCCGCGGATCTCGCCGACATCAAGTCCCGGCTGAGCGACCCGGACGTCTACTGGAAGCAGGAAGTGATCTACGGCTCCGGCGAGGTCGTCTCACCGACCGAATACACCGGAACCGGCGACGTTCAGGAGTTCCGCTACGCCCGCGACCTCGAACGCGTGTTCAACGAGGAGAAGCTCGCGCACCTGAACGACTACGGCGAGAGCTGGGGCTACATGGATTCCTCCCATGCGACGGTCTTCGTAGACAATCACGACACTGAACGCAACGGTGACACGCTCAACTACAAGGACGGCGCGAACTACACGCTGGCCAACGTCTTCATGCTGGCCTGGCCCTACGCGTCCCCCGACGTGCACTCCGGTTATGAGTTCAGCGACACCGACGCCGGGCCGCCCAACGGCGGGACGGTCAACGCGTGCTGGCAGGACGGCTGGAAGTGCCAGCACGCCTGGCCGGAGATCGAGTCGATGGTCGCCTTCCGCAACGCCACCGACGGCGCGGCGGTCACCGACTGGTGGGACAACGGCGACGATGCCATCGCGTTCGGACGAGGCAGCAGTGGGTTCGTGGCCATCAACCACGAGGCCACTTCGCTGAGCCGGACCTTCCAGACCTCGTTGCCCGCGGGCGAGTACTGCGACGTGCAGCGTGACACGCCCGTCACGGTCGACTCCGCGGGACGGTTCACGGCAACCCTCGGGTCGAACACGGCGCTCGCGTTGCACGTGAACGCACGGACCTGCGGAAACTGATGGAGGTTTTCCTGCCGGACGGATCATGAATCCGGCTGACGAATCCCCTCGTCAATCGAGCGCGAGAGCGAAAACGAGTAGCCACGGCCGATGAGTCCGCCACGACGCGACCACTCTTCCGGTCGGTCATACCGCTTCGGTGAAGCCGGGGCTCACGAGCTGTCCGCGTGGACAGTGCGTGAGCCCCGGTTCTTGATTCCGTACCGAGCCCCACTCAACCGCTACGTCGAACGCATCTCACGCGGCGCGTAGCCACGAAGACGACCGATCGCGCCGAAGCCGGAGGAACGCTCAACGGGACGTTCTCGCCGCACCGCAGGCCAACTCCCGGAGTGACCACGGAGCCTGCGCCTCTCCTCGAAATCCGATCCTCCCCTTGTGGTCGGCGTTACAGCCGGGTTAATGTCTCGCAACACAAGAAAGCGCTTTCCAACTTTCCGGTCGAGGTGACAGGGCCTCGACACACCTGAGAGGAGAAAGCCACGTCCCCCGCCGACCACCGCTTACGGGCCGCGATCATCGGAACCGGCGCCGTCGCCGCACACCACTTGTCCGCCATGTCCGAACACGACGACGTCGAACCCGTGGCAGCCGTCGACGTCGACCCCGAACGGCTGAACGCCTTCCGCCGTTCCGGCGAGTACGAGCTACGGGGCTACACCGATGTCGACGAGATGCTCTCGGCCGAACGCCCCGACCTCGTCTCGGTCTGCACCCCACCCGCCTCACACGTGGAGCTCGTCACCAGTTCCCTACGCAACGGTGCCTGGGTGTGGTGCGAGAAACCACCCTGCCTGTCGCTGGCGGGCTACGAGGAGATGACCGCGGCGCAGGGAACCGACGGTCCCTACGTGTCCTTCGTCTTCCAGCAGCGATTCGGTTCGGGAGCGCGGCACGCCCGTGAACTGCTGGCGACGCGGGAGTTGGGCACTCCCCTCGTCGCGCACTGCCAGACCACCTGGTACCGCGATTCCGAGTACTTCGCGGCCCCGTGGCGCGGCAAGTGGGAGACCGAGGGCGGCGGCCCGGCCATGGGCCACGGGATCCACCAGCTCGACCTGCTACTGCATCTGCTCGGGCCGTGGACCGAAGTCCGTGCCATGACCGGACGGCTCTGGCACGAGGTGGACACCGAGGACGTATCGACCGCGCTGGTGCGGTTCGAGTCCGGGGCGATGGCCACCGTGGTCAACAGCTTGCTCTCCCCCGACGAGATGAGCAGGATCCGACTGGACTGCTCGGAAGCCACCGTCGAGCTCACCCACCTGTACGGCCACCGCAACGAGGACTGGCGCTACACCCCGGCACCGCACGTCACCGACGAGACGCGGATCGAACGCTGGCGCACCCCGGAGCACGACGAGCCCAGCTCCCACGGCGCCATGCTGCGGGAGCTGGTCACGGCGATGCGCGAGGGCGGACGCCCACCCTGCGACGAACGGGACGGCCGCGGAATTCTGGAACTGGTCACCGCGCTGTACAAGTCCGCGGCCACCGGCCGGGAGGTGCACTCGGGAGAGATCGGCCCCGACGACCCGTTCCACACCGTGATCCACGGCGGATTCCCCGAGAAACTGACCGGTAACGGAGAGACGACGCGATCATGAGCCATCCGATCACCGTGACCCATCGGCACGGCGAGAACATCACGGTCGCCGCGGCGGGGACCGAGATCCTGAACTACGTGTACAAACCGGACCCGGTCGAGTACGAATCGCGGAAACCGTACGTGCACCCGCTGCGCACCCTCGCCGGAAGCACCGTCACCGGATACCGGCCGAACGACCATCGCTGGCACAAGGGGCTGCAACTGACGGCCAGCCACGTTTCGGGCCAGAACTTCTGGGGCGGGCACAGCTACGTCACCGGCGAGGGCTACCGGGAACTGCCGGAACGGATCGGCTCGATGCGCCACGACGAGTTCGAGTCCTTCGAGGTCGAGACCGACGAGCTGCGGTTCACCGAACGGTTGCACTGGCTGCACAACGACGGAACCCCCTGGGCACGAGAGCACCGCAGCATCAGGGTGCACTCCGTCGATCCGGAGCGGGGCAGCTGGGCACTCGACTGGTCCATCCGCCTGGTCAACGTGCGCGAGCAACCGCTGCGGTTCGGCAGCCCGACCACCGCCGGACGGGAAATGGCGGGCTACACCGGGCTGCACTGGCGCGGCCCGCGCGAGTTCACCGGCGGCGACGTGCTCGGTCCGGGTGGGATTTCCGGCGAGGCCGGGATGATGGGACGTCGGGCGCGTTGGCTGGGATTCGTCGGGGAGCACGACGAGGTCGACCGCTGTTCCACGGTGGTCTTCGAACACGCTCCGGCGAACGATCACGCCATTCACGAGTCCCACTGGTTCGTGCGCTCGGAACCCACCCCCGCCGTGGCGCTTTCCTGGGCCTTTTTCGAGGAGTTCGCACTCCCACCGGGGGAAGACTTCTCCTACACCTATCGAATCCTGCTGGCCGACGGAGCCAGGGATCACGAACAGATCGAACGAGAACTCGACGAACACTCCTGGTAGGAGGTCGGCATGACCGAGGACCGGCCGATACCGCTTCCCGGAGCGATCGGCATCTCCCATGTGGACTGCTACGACTGGCCCGCCTCGGACGGGCTCGGCGGCGGAAGTCCACACATGCACCTGGCCTGCACGGAGGCCTATGTGGTCATCGAAGGCAGCGGCGTGGTGCAGACCCTGAGTTCGGCGGGCTACCGCGAGGACGAGCTCACCGCCGGAGCGATCATGTGGTTCGAACCGGGCACGGTACACCGCATGGTGGGTCACGAGCGGCTGCGCGTCACGGTGCTGATGCAGAACAGCGGGCTGCCGGAGGCGGGTGACGCGGTGTTCACCTTTCCACCGGAGATCATGGCCGATCGGGACGCCTACGCCGCGGCCGCGGCGTTGCCCGATGGCGCGAAAGCGGAACAGGCGGCCCGACGGCGCAGGGATCTGGCGGTGTCCGGCTACCTGCCGCTGCGGGACGCGCTGCACGCCGGGGATCCCGAGCCGTTGCGCGAGTTCCATCGCGCGGCCGCGGCACTGGTGAGTCCCCGGGTGGAACGTTGGAAAACGCTGTGGCGCGGCGGGGCGCTGGCCGCGGCCGAACGAACCGGCGCACGGCTGGAAGCGCTGGCCGCGGGTGACACGGACGAGCTAGCGAACTCGCGGGTGCGGCTGGCACATCCGTCCAGGCACGGCGGATACGGCATGTGCGGCAGACGCGACGAGTACGAGATTCCCGGCACGACCGTCGCGTACGGAGGCGAGTGATGCGGCAGCGAGCGACGAGAGCCCCGAAACCGACACCGGCCGGTAGAGTCCCCGTGCTGACGACGGCGGTACTGCTGTTGTGCGGCCTGCTCGCCGGGTGTGGCACGAGCGCCGACGGCGCGGCGGGCGGCAAGATCGAACTGCAGTTCAGCTGGTGGGGAAACGCCGACCGGGCCGAGGTCACCAACGAGGCCGTCGAGCTGTTCGAGCAGCGCAACCCCGACATCGAGGTACAGACCTCGTTCTCCAGCTACAACTCCTACATCCAGAAGCTGGCCACCCAGGCGGCCGGTGGCAACGCGCCCGACGTGATGCAGCTGGACTACCGTCAGATCAGCCAGTACGCCTCGGCGGGTCTGCTGCTCGACCTAGACGAGCAGTCCGCCATCAACACCGAGAACGTCACCTCGGCGATGCTGCGTACCGGCCAGTCGAGCGGCGAGCAGTACGCCATCCCGATGGGGCGGACCTCACAGGTGATGGTCTACGACTCCGCCCGGTGGCAGCGGGCCGGAGTCGCGGAGCCGGAGTACGGCTGGACCTGGCAGGACTGGAGCCGCGCGATGCGCGAGCTGGGCGAGGCCACCGACAGGACCGGGGCCACCGATCCGGGGTGGAGCGAGGACTGGTTCGAGGTGTGGCTGCGCGGCCGCGACAAGAGCCTCTACACCGACAGCGGGAAGCTGAACTACGACGCGGCGGATCTCGCCCAGTTCTGGCGCACCACGAACGAGCTCAGCCAACAGGGCGCGGTCAGCCCGGCTCGCCAGACCACCCAGATCGACGGTTCCGCGGCGAACATGCCGTTCGGGCGGGGCAACGCGCTGTCCGGGTTCACCTGGGACTCGGCGGTGGGCGGTTTCCAGGCCCTGATCGGCGACAGCCTGCGGCTGGCTCCACTGCCGGTCGGGCCGGACGGCACACCGGGGCAGTACTTCAAGCCTTCCATGCTGATCGGCGCCTCGGCCAACAGCCCCCACCCGGAGGCGGCATCGAAGCTCGTCGACTTTCTGATCAACGATCCCCGGGCGGGCGAGATTCTGGGAGTGAGCCGGGGGCTGCCCGTCAACCGGACGATCCGCGAGGACATCACCCCCACGCTGAGCGGGCTGGACAAACGCATCGCCGAGTTCCAGGAAAGCCTGGACGGCGAACTGCTGGCACCGCCGAGCGCTCCCCCGCAAGGAGATCTGGCGCTGCAAACCGCCTTTCAGCGCGACTACGACCATGTCGGCTTCGAACTGCAGTCACCACGAAGAACGGCTGAGCAGTTCCTCACCAACGCGAGATCGGAGCTGCAGCGATGAACGTCGAAGCACCTGATCAACAGGTGAGTCCACCGCGCGGGAGACCGGATTCCGAGTCCGCCGCCGCGGATTCCGCTACCCGGCGGAATCGTCCACGACGACGTGAGGGGGCCGCCTGGGTCTTTCTGTCACCGTGGCTGCTGGGAGCGGCGGTACTGACGCTGACCCCGATGCTGGTCTCGCTGTACCTGTCGTTCACCCAGTACGACCTGTTCACCGCCCCGGAGTGGGTGGGGCTGGACAACTACGTCCACATGTTCACCTCCGATCCCCGCTACTGGAGATCGGCGATGAACACGCTGATCTACGTGCTGGTGGCGGTACCGCTACAGCTGGCGGTGGCACTCGCCGTGGCGCTGGCGCTGAACTCCATCGGGCGCGGCAAGGGGTTCTACCGCTCGGCGTTCTACGCCCCCTCACTGCTGGGCGCGAGCATGAGTATCGCCCTGGTCTGGCGCGCGCTGTTCAACGACGGCGGCACGGTGGACGACCTGTTGTCGACGTTCGGGTTCGACATGGGCGGCTGGGTGAACCAACCGGGCTGGGCACTGCTGGTGGTCGCGCTGCTGACGATCTGGCAGTTCGGCGCGCCGATGGTGATCTTTCTGGCCGGGCTGCAGCAGGTGCCTCATGAGCTGTACGAAGCGGCCGAGGTGGACGGCGCCGGACGGATGAGGCGGTTCCTGTCGGTCACGCTGCCGATGCTCTCACCGGTGCTGTTCTTCAACCTGGTGCTGCAGACCATCCAGGCGTTCCAGGTGTTCACCCCGGCGTTCACGGTCAGCGGCGGTCGCGGTGGTCCCGCCGACTCGACGCTGTTCTACACGCTCTACCTGTACGACCGCGGATTCACCGCCTCGCACATGGGCTACGCCTCGGCGATGGCCTGGGTGCTGCTCGTGGTCATCGGCATCGTGACCGCGCTGCTGTTCCGCAGTGCGCGCTCCTGGGTCTTCTACAACGATAAGGGGTGACGATGGTAGCCGTCCGAGAATCCTTACCGGGGCGCCGCATCGATTGGGCCCGGATCGGGCTGCACGTCGGGTGTCTGGCCGCGTTGCTGGTCATGCTCTACCCACTGGCGTGGCTGATCGCGACCTCGTTCAAACCGGCCGACGAGGTGATCTCGAGCCTGCGGCTGCTGCCGAGCAGGCTGGCGATGAACAACTACACCACCGCGCTGGAAGGCGTCGGCGGGGTGAGTGTGCTGCGGTTGATCGGAAACTCGCTGATCATCTCCACCGGGGCGGTGCTGGGCAACGTGATCAGCTGCTCACTCGCCGCGTACGCCTTCGCCCGACTGCGCTTCACACTTCGGGGACCGCTGTTCGCGCTGATGCTGGCCACGATCATGCTGCCGCAGCACGCGGTGCTGATCCCGCAGTACATCGTGTTCAACCAGCTGGGGATGGTCAACACCTTCTGGCCGCTGGTGCTGCCGAAGTTCCTGGCCACCGACGCGTTCTTCGTGTTCCTGACCGTGCAGTTCATGCGCGGCATTCCCAAGGAGCTCGACGAGGCGGCCACACTCGACGGATGTGGGCCGTTCCGAACCTTCTTCCGGATCATCCTGCCGCTGAGCAGGCCGGCCCTGATCACCACCGCGATCTTCACCTTCATCTGGACCTGGAACGACTTCTTCCTGCAACTGATCTATCTGTTCGAGCCGGAGAAGTTCACGATCACGCTGGCGCTGCGTTCCTTCGTGGACACCTCCAGCCAGTCCGCCTACGGTCCGATGTTCGCCATGTCGGTGATCGCGCTGCTTCCCATCGTGCTGTTCTTCATGGCCTTCCAGCGATTCCTGGTGGAGGGCATGGCCAGCTCCGGAGTGAAGGGGTGAATACCGGATGACAGCCACCGACGCCGCTGGACAGCGCGGCCCGTTCGGCGCGGGGTTCGAACTGTTCGCCGACATGCTCGGCATCGGCGTGGCCACCACGTTGGCCTCGCTGCCGGTGATCACCGCTCCCGCGGCGGTGTCCACCGGCTGCGGGCAATTGCGAGCGCGTTCCGAGGGACGCCGCACTCCCGACGGACTCGGCTACTTCCGCACGTTGGCACGACGGCTGGGGAGCGCACGTGGTCCCGCCGACCTGATGGCGGGGCTGGTGATGACACTGCTCGGCGGAATACTGATCATCGACCTGCTACTGATACGCGGAACCCAAGGGATTCCCGGAACCGGAATCGTCACGGTGACACTCACACTGCTGGTGGCGACACTCGCGGCCGTCTGTCTGCGGGCGGTCGCGCTGCCCGAGTCCGAGCACGGCTGGTTGGCGGCCCTGCGGAGCTCCGCACGGGCGAGCGTGCTGGATCCGCTGGGCAGCGTACTGCTGCTAGCTGCCGTGGCGGTGGCAGCACTGTGCGTGTGGATGATGCCCGTGCTCGTCGTGCTGATACTCGGGCCGCTGATCCTGGCCGCCACGGCGATCCAGGCGCGTGCTTCCTCCCCCTGACCCCGTCGATACCCCCGCGCGAGGTCGTGGGAACCCCGAACACTCTCCGTTCCAGACAAGCAGAGGAAGAATCCATGTCGCGGAAAACACTGCGCATCGCACTCAACGGCGTCACCGGCCGCATGGGGTACCGCCAGCACCTGTTGCGTTCCATCCTGGAACTGCGTGACCAGGGTGGTCTCGAGGTCGCCGACGGCGAGCGGGTGATGCTGGAACCGGTCCTGGTGGGCCGCAACTCCGCCAAACTCGCCGAGATGGCCCAACAACACTCGATCGACGAGTGGAGCACCGAGCTCGACACCGTGTTGTCCGACGACTCGGTGGACATCTACTTCGACTCCCAGATCACTTCGGCCAGGGAACGGGGAATCCGGGCAGCCGTCGCGGCGGGCAAACACGTCTACTCCGAAAAACCGGTCGCCGAGACCTCGGCCGGCGCCATGGAACTGGCCAGGCTCGCCGAACAAGCCGGGATCCGACACGGCGTGGTGCACGACAAGCTGTTCCTGCCCGGGCTGTTGAAGCTGCGCAGGCTGCTCGACGGGGGTTTCTTCGGGCAGGTGCTGTCGGTACGCGGCGAATTCGGATACTGGGTCTTCGAGGGCGACTGGCAGAGCTCGCAGCGGCCGAGCTGGAACTACCGCAGCGAGGACGGCGGCGGGATCGTCTCGGACATGTTCTGTCACTGGCACTACGTGCTGGAGAACCTGTTCGGACGCGTGGAGTCGGTGACGGCCAGGGCGACCACGCACATCCCCCGTCGTTGGGACGAGCAGGGCAACGCCTACGAGGCCACCGCCGACGACTCCGCCTACGGGATCTTCGAACTCGCCGACGGCGTGATCGCACAGATCAACTCCTCGTGGGCGGTACGGGTCAACCGCGACGAACTGGTGGAGTTCCAGGTCGACGGTACCGAGGGAAGTGCCGTGGCCGGGCTGCGCGGCTGCCGGGTGCAGCACCGGTCGATGACGCCGAAACCGGTCTGGAACCCCGATATACCCAGCGGCGAACGTTTCCGCGAGCAGTGGTCGCCGGTTCCGGACAACGAGGAGTTCGGCAACGGTTTCAAGGCCCAGTGGGAACGGTTCCTGCACGACGTACTCCGGGACAGGGCCCACCCGTACGACTTCTTCGCGGGTGCGCGCGGCATCCAGCTCGCCGAAGCGGGGCTGCGTTCCTCCAGCACCGGACAACGGGTCCAGCTGGAAAACCTCGAACAGTGACGTCGAACAACCGCGAAACACCCCGAAAGGACGATCGATGTCGCGAGTGACCTATCACGACGCCGCACGTGTGTTCGCCGGTAACTCCCCTGTCCGCGCGGTCGACAACCTACGGCTGACCGTCGACGACGGCGAGTTCCTGGTGCTGGTCGGACCGTCCGGATCCGGCAAGTCCACCGCGCTGCGCATGCTGGCGGGACTGGAGGAGATCGACGAGGGCAGCGTGCACATCGGTGATACCGACGTGACCTCGATGCCGCCCAAGTCCCGCGACATCGCGATGGTCTTTCAGTCCTACGCGCTCTATCCGCACATGACCGTGGCCGAGAACATGGGGTTCGCGCTGAAGCTGCGCCGGATACCCAAGCAGGACGTGCGGCAGCGAGTGACGGAGGCGGCCGAGCTGTTGGACCTGACCGAGTACCTGGACCGCAAGCCCAGAGCGCTGTCCGGTGGGCAACGGCAACGTGTCGCCATGGGCAGGGCCATCGTGCGGGAACCCTCGGTGTTCCTGATGGACGAGCCGCTGTCGAACCTGGACGCCAAACTGCGGGTGGAGACCCGGGCGAACATCGCCGCGCTGCAGCGCAGACTCGGCACGACCACCATCTACGTCACCCACGATCAGACCGAGGCCATGACGATGGGACATCGTGTGGCGGTGCTGGCGGACGGGGTGCTGCAACAGTGTGACACTCCCAGGGAGCTCTACGAACGCCCTGCCAACGCCTTCGTGGCGGGCTTCATCGGCTCACCCGCGATGAACCTGGAGACCGTGCCGCTGACAACCGGCGGTGCCCGACTGGACGAGGTGACCCTGCCGATCCCCCGCGCGGCGATGGACTCCCTGGGAGGCGGCTCCGAGGTCACCGTCGGAATCAGGCCCGAATCACTGCGGCTGGTCGCCGACGAACAGCCTGACGGCCTCGCACTGCACGTGGAACTCGTCGAGGAGCTGGGGGCCGACTGCCTGATTCACGGCCGGACCGCCGTGGACGGCAAACGGCTGATCGTACGTGCCGACGGGCGCAGGCCACCGGCGCTGGGCGACACGGTGCACGTGGTGGTGCGCGACCCCGAGGAGATCCACCTGTTCGACGCGGAAAGCGGCAACCGACCGGAGTGAATCCGGCGCTCCGCGAACGTGACACACACGGGCCGGTGACCGCATGTCCTTCGGTCACCGGCCTCCACTCCCGTGATCGGCGGTTCCGGTCGTCCTGGCCCCGGGGCCGGGTGACTGGCCGTTCCGGCGTTGTAGCAGCCGGACGGCACCACCATTTCCGGGCAACGACACACCGGAATGCCCGTAGTCCACGCCCAGGACTCAACTCACCGGCGGAGTGCTGGCGCGCACCACCACCTCACCGCTGAACCGGCGGGTGCGGGAACGTTCGGCGGGCTCGTCGAGCAGGAAGCCCAGCGCCTCCTCACCGAGACGTTCCAGCGGGATCCGCACCGTCGTCAACGACGGCCACACGTCCCGCAGACTGGCGATGTCGTCGAATCCCGCCACTGCCAGCTCGTCCGGCAACCGGACTCCCCGATCGCGAAACGCCGACAGGGCTCCCACCGCCATGACGTCGTTGACCGCGAACACGCACTCGGGAGCGCGGTCGCGTTCGAGCAGTTCCGAGGCCGCCTCGTAACCACCGTCGCGCGTGAACTCACCGTTGATCACATCCCTGTCCGCCACCTCGATGCCGTGCTGACGCAGCCCTTCCCGGAAACCCGCCAGCCGATCGCGAGCCGTGAGCAGATCGGCGGGTCCGGCGAGAACGGCGAACTTTCGGTAGCCCAGATTCACGAGTTCCTCCGCCAACGCGCGGGCCCCGCTCCGGTTCTCGACGATCACGGTGTCGGCGGGCAGTATGTGCTGTCCGATGGCCGCGGCCCGCCCGCCAGCGGCGGTGTAGGCGTCCAGCTCGGCCCGCAACGCCTCCAGCTGCTCCTCGTTGGTGGTGCGACTGCCCACCAGGACGACGCCGCGCGCCTGTTGACTGCGCAGTGAGGCGACGTACTCGGCCTCGCGCTCGAAACGGCGCTCCGTACTGGCCAGGGTAATGATCAGGCCGTGCGGCTCCGCGTGCCGAACGACGCTGGCGGCGATGGTGGAAAAGTACGGATCGGAGATGTCCGGCACCACCAGACCGACCACATCGGTGCCACCCCGCGCCATGGCCTGCGCGGGGGCGCTGGGCGAATAGTCCAGGTTCGCGGCTGCCTGCCGGACTCGCTCCCGCAGGTCCGCGCCGACGCTGCGCGTACTGCCGTTGAGAACTCGCGACGCGGTGGCCAGTGAAACCCCGGCCTGGCGCGCGACGTCGACCAGGTTCACCTTGCCGGAACCACGCGGCATCCGTCCTCCCTCACCCTCGGGTGATCCGATGCTACCCGCTGGAAAGCTCTTTCCAGCACGCTCCCCGGAGATTTCTTGCGTTCCCGGGAGGTTGGTCCTAAGCTTTCGGAAAACGCTTTCCTTTACCTGAAGCACGCCTCCCAGTCCTGTCGGCGGCCGGTATGACCCCTTCGGCGCGGCCAGCTACCGAAGCCAGCACCGGCCACCGCGAACAGAGCGCATCCCGACAACCCGACCAGAAAACTTCGACGAGGTCTCCGTGTCGCGCACTATCCAACTGCCCCGCTCGGACGGTTCGCTCTACAGTCACCACCTGCACGAGCCGGTCAACCGATCCCTTCCGACGGAACCGCCCACCAGTCGCATCGCCTACGCCGCCGCCCACGTCGTAGCCGATCCGTTCGGGGAGAACACCCCCGGTTCGGCGGCCGAGATCGACTGGGACAGCACACTGGCCTTCCGCGGACACCTGTGGGAGTGCGGCCTCGGGGTCGCCGAGGGCATGGACACCGCCCAGCGCGGCATGGGCCTGGACTGGGATGCGACTCGTGAGCTGATCCGCCGCAGTGGTGAGGAAGCGGCCCGCGTCGGTGGACGCATCGCCGCCGGAGTGGGCACCGATCACCTGTCACCCCAGGTCACCGATCTCGACGAGCTGATCGAGGGATACCGCGAACAACTCGACGTCACGCAGCGGGCCGGAGCACGCGTGATCCTGATGGCCAGCAGGCAACTGGCCGCGGCCGCGACAGGCCCCGCAGACTACCGAAAGGTCTACGACAAGCTGCTGGCCGAGGTGGAGCAACCCGCGATCCTGCACTGGCTGGGCCCGGCGTTCGACCCGGCGCTGACGGGATACTGGGGCTCGAACGACATCGACGAAGCGGCGGACTCCCTGCTGGAGATCCTGCACGCGCATCCGGAGCGCATCGACGGGGTGAAAGTGTCGCTGCTGGACGCCGAGCACGAGATACGGTTGCGGGAGCGGCTGCCCGAAGGGGTCCGGCTCTACACCGGCGACGACTTCAACTACCCGAGGCTGATCAAGGGGGAGGCGGGCAGCCACAGCGACGCGCTGCTCGGCGTGTTCGCGGCCATCGCTCCCGCCGCCGCGGCGGCGCTGCACGCCCTGGACGAGGGGGACGAGGTGAGGTTCGACGAGATCCTCTCCCCCACCGTCCCACTGGCGCGGCAGTTGTTCGCCCAGCCGACCTACTACTACAAGACCGGCATCGCCTTCCTCGCGTGGTTGCGCGGTCAGCAGCCCGGTTTCGGCATGGTCGGCGGGTTGCAGAGCGGACGGAGCATCGTGCACCTCGCGGAGGTCTTCCGTCTCGCGGACGTGGCGGGCACGTTGCCGGACCCCGATCGGGCCGCCGACCGCATGCGCGGCCTGCTCGAGATCGCAGGGGTGGCACGATGACCGACGGCGGTATCGCACGGCTGTCGTTGAACCAGAAGACCCTGAACCGGTACTCGTTACCGGCAGCCGTCGCGGAATGCGTCCGGACCGGAATCCCGGCTATGGGGCTGTGGCGCGAACCGGTGCAGGAGTACGGGGTCACCGAGTCCGCGGAGCTGATGCGCTCGAACGGGCTCCGGGTCTCCTCACTGTGCCGAGGTGGTTTCCTGACCACCGACTCGCCCGAGGCCCGCGCGGAAGCACTGCGGGACAACCGGCTCGCGATCGACGAGGCCGCCGAACTCGGCGCCCCCTGCCTCGTCCTCGTGGTCGGGGGCCTGCCGGACGGCTCCAAGGATCTGGTCGGAGCGCGTCAACGGGTGGTCGACACGCTGGCCGAGCTCGCCCCCTACGCCGAACGACGGGGAGTACGGCTGGCGCTGGAAGCGTTGCACCCCATGTACTGCGCGGACCGTGCGGTGCTGTCCACACTCGAACAGGCACTGGACATCGCCGATCCCTTTCCCGAGAACCAGGTCGGCGTGGTGGTCGACACCTTCCACGTGTGGTGGGATCCGAAGCTGTTCGAGCAGATCGAACGAGCCGGTTCGCGCATCGCGTCCTTCCAGGTGTGCGACTGGCTGACCCCACTACCGGCGGACGTGCTGCTCGGCAGGGGGATGATGGGCGACGGCCACATCGACTTTCCGCCGATCCGGGAAGCCGTCCGGAGAGCGGGCTACACCGGCGACACCGAGGTCGAGATCTTCAACGACGAAGTCTGGGCCACGCCCGCCGACGAGGTGGTGGATACCATGATCGAGCGTTACCTCCACCTGGTCTGAGACAGCTGCTCCGGGGTCGGTTGTCGAGGTTGCTCGGGTGGCGGAACCTCTCGCACGGCTCTCGCTGTGTTGTTGGGCCGTTCGCTCTGGCGGGGTGGTCGGGTAGCCGGTGCGTGAGGCGGCGCCTCGCCGCTTTCATGGCCGCTTTCCGTCGCGTGGTGCTGGGGTGCCAATTTCGCGAGAAATTGACGCCCTCTGAGCAGCGGTGTGGCCCCGGCTCCGTCAATTTCCCACGAAATCGCCGGGCCACTTCGACGCAGTGCCGAACTCCCATCACTCCCGCAGGCCGCACTCCGACCACCCTCGCAATCGGCACCGCCGCGGGTTCTCCCGTGCGGCTCTCGCGAGGAAGGCCCGACGTGGCGTAGTGGCTACTCGATGTCGGGGCTCCCGCAGCGAGAGCCGTGCGAGAGGTTCCGCTCAGACAACCATCCAAGCAAATAGGGACAGCACTTTCTCGGGGACAGGAGAATTGGATGCGGGTACTGGCGGCTCCGGACAAGTTCCGCGGCTCGGTGAGCGCGGCCGAAGTGGCAGCCGCCATCGCGGAGGCCGCGAGGTCCTGCGGTTCGGAGTGCGTCGAGCTGCCGCTGGCGGACGGCGGCGAGGGCACGCTCGACGCGTTCGGCGGGGCCAACCGGTGGACCGAGGTGTCCGACCCGTCGGGCGAACGGGTCGAGGCGGGCTGGCGGCTCGATGCCGACGGGCGAGCCGTGGTGGAGATGGCCCGTGCCTCCGGCCTGGCGTTGGTCGGCGGCGCAGCGGGAAACGACCCCGAGAAAGCGAGCACGCGAGGCACGGGAGAGCTGATTGCCGCCGCCCTGCGGGAGGGTGCGGAGCGAGTACTGGTCGGCATGGGCGGTTCGGCGACCACCGACGGCGGTTCGGGGGCCGTCGCCGAGCTGGCGGAGTTCGCACCGCTGGACGGGTCGAACGGAAACCCCGAAGTACTGGTCTGCTGCGATGTGGAGACCGTGTTCTCGGACGCGGCGCGGATCTTCGGGCCGCAGAAAGGCGTCCGGCCGGAACTGATCGAGCACCTGACCGACAGGCTGCGCGAGATCGCCACCGAGTACCGACGTCGATTCGGAGTGGACGTCTCGAGGATTCCGGGCGGCGGCGCGGCCGGTGGACTGGCGGGTGGTCTCGCCGCGCTGGGAGCGCGCCCGGTGTCCGGTTTCGACACGATCGCGACGGAGCTGGGGCTACGGGCCGCGCTGGGGACAGCGGACCTGGTGATAACCGGCGAGGGCAAGCTCGATCTCGGTTCGTTCGACGGCAAAGTGGTCGGCGGTGTCGCGCGCGAGGCGCGACGACACGATGTGGCGGTGCTGGCTGTGGTCGGAACCGCCGGCGCCGAGGCCGCGGCCCGGATCGCCACGCGCGACATCACCGCGGAGTTCGGAAGTGCTCGTGCCTGGCACGAGACGACCGAGTGCGTGCGGCGATGTGTGATCGACCGGTTGGGCCCCACCGCGAAGAGCTGACGCGAAGAACCGTCCGGGAGAGCTCACGGCGGAACTCGCTCGCCCGGTCGGTAACCGGCCACGGCGACGGGTTCCGCCGTGGATTCTCGGTACGCGGTGGGACGGCACCGGCACCGTCCCACCCACGGCGGCCGAGGAGCGAATCAGGGCGCCTCGTCCGGGGCGATCGCCAACAGTGAGATGATCGCCAGCCCGCGTTGGGCGGCGTCGTTGGTGGCGCAGGTGGCGAAGTCGCCGGACTGGTTGTGCGAGCGGCCGGTGGGGATCTCGTCCACCGGTGAGGCCACCGCAGCACCGTCCACCCTGACCGCTTCGGGCCAGGGCTGCCCGTTGGGATCGGAAGTGAAGCGCTGCCAGCCGCGACGACGCAGCCACGGCTCGTCCAGCTGTTCGCCCGCCCAAGCGGTCACCCGCGAGTAGATCGTCTTGAACACACCGGGATCGAAGTCGAACCCGAACCTGTCGATCTTCTCCTCGGCGGGAGCCTGCACGTAACGGGCGAAGTCGAGCAGGGTCCGCCGGAACTCGGGAACGTCGACGAGGTCGAGCGTCTCCCACAGGATCTGTTCCCCGCAGAAGGCCATCGACAGGTTGTAACTGCTCTGGTAATCCCCCTTGTCGAGGTTGGTCAGGTGTGCCGTCTCCGGATCGAACCCGACGGCCCCACCCGCCTCACCGGTGAACAGCCCGGCGGGAAAGCCCGCGATGTCCCGCATACCGGTGACGATCCGGTCCCGCCAACGGGTCTCGCCGGTGCGTTCCCATTCGGTCAGCCAGTTGCTGACCAGCGCGTACCAGTCCGGGCCGATGCGTAACCGGGTCGGCACCCGGTCCTGCGAGGACAGCACGTTACGCAGCGGCGGGACCCGCACCATGGTCTCGTCCGCCCGCAGCGAGGAACGCATCAGTTCTCCCAGCAGCTCGTCGGCGGTGAGGTAGTAGCAGAACCGCTTGGTGAACGACTCGGACACCCGTGCCTCCTTGGCACCGTCGCCCCAGTGCGAGACGTTGTGCCGTGAGCCCAACCCGGCGAACCGGCCGATATGGTGCGTGTCGACCTCGCTGATGTGCTTGGTCATCGCCCGGGCCAGTCGGAAGGCGTTGGGATCGCCGGAACGCAGGAAGGCGTACCACAGCATCGCGTCGGTGCCGAGCTCGCCGTTGTCCCAGGCGTAACCACCCACGTCGTAGCGCCATTCGTGCCGGTCCGCGTCGTAGGTGTGCATCACGTCGCCGTGGTCCCAGAAGCCGTACCACTGGCGTTGGTCGACCTGTCCCGCGTAGAAAGCGACGTCGCGTTCGAGGGAGTCCTCCAGCGCGGACTTCGCACTGCTGCCGCGGTCGGGCAGACTCCACCGGCCGAACACACCGGCACGGTGGTAGCGCTCCGGACGGGCGATCAGCTGCGGCGGCGAGTCCACCACTTCGGACAGCTGGACGATCCGTTCCCGCGAGGGAGTGGATTCCAGTGCCCACAACCGCATCTCGGTGGAACGCGCGATCCCCTCCGGGGTGCTGAATCCCTCCTGTACATCCTCGTAGGCCAGTCCCAGCCCGTGTGCCTCGGTGTCGTAGTGCCGCAGGTCCATGGCCTCGCCGTGCGGCGAGTAGGACCACAGCGTCACGGTAGCCGTGTCCCCCGCGGCACCGCGCACGTCGAGCGAACGTGGAAAACGCCGCCAGAAGTCGTGCATCCCCACCCCGAGCCCGCCCGAAACGCCGCCAACGTAACCGAACCCCGAGGCTCGACCTCCCCTACCGGCGTTCTTGAGCCAGCTCGACTCCGCGGAGGTGCGTTTCCACACCTCGAAGTGCTCGGAGGAGCTCTGGAACAACGCGAAGTCGTTCCACAGCGCCAGATCCCGGTAGCCCTCCCGAACCTCCCGGGACCACTCGGCCGGTGGCGGCGTGGCGTCGCCCGCGTGCTGCGCGTGGCGCACCGCCTCGCCGGGATCGCGCCGCAACCCGGTGAGCACCCGCACGGGCTCACCCCACACTCCGCCCGAGGTGGTGCCGAACCGGATGTGCCGGTTGTGCGCGTCGTCGGCCATCGGAACGCCGAGCCGCAGTCCCATACCGCGGACGAAGACGTGCTGACTGTCGGCGTCCCAGTAGAAGTTGTGCACCAGGCTCAGCGACTCGTCGCCTGCCGCGAGATACACCCGCATGGTCCAGGGCAGCATCTTCCGACCTCCCGCGCCACGGTTGCGACCGTGGTCGCGCCGGTAGCGCCCGGAAAGCCTGACCACCGCGCGCACCGGACCGCGCTGCTCGACCTCGGCGTTTTCGACCACCCCGGACCACTCGGTCCGCCGTGGTTCGGCGTGTTCCCCGTCCGGGCGGTCCTGCACCAGCAGCGCCAGCCGACCGTTCTCGGCGGTGATCCGGTCACCGCGTCCGATCGACCGGATCACGTGGGCTCCGTGTCTGCCCAGCCCGATCTCGACCGTGCCGTTGCTCAGCCGGATCTCGTCGCGGTGCTCGGACACGCTCACCGCGTTGTCCGGCGCGGCCGGTTCTCCCGGCTTCAACCGGTATCCCTCGGCGGCAGCGTTCGCGGCGGCGGTGTGCCCACTCCACTTGAGCGTGCCGTCGGGCCAGTAGGCCAACGGCCAGGACTGCACCGGGACGGGATCGCCGTCGGCCGTGGTCAGGGCGAACGAGGTTTTCGCCGACATCTCGCCGCGGGACCACGGCACACCCCAGGTCGTGTTGACCGGGGCACCGGGTGCCTTGCCGAGCCAGTGCAGCTCGGTCGGTTGGTCGGAGTCCGAACCACCGGATGGCGTAGCGGCGGCCTCGGAACCACGGACGAACAACGGGGTCGCGGCGGTTACTCCCGCCCCGGCCAGAAATCCACGACGCGCGAACTCGGAACTCGCTGACACGAACAACCTCCGAACGAGGGTCTCGGAACCGTCGCTGAACGCGAAGAACGGGTGTGGCGCCAACCCTTGGAATCCCGGGTGGGTCACCCCGGATCAGTCGAGATGGAAGGTCTTTTCCAGTACGCCCATCGCCTGATCCGGATCGGCACCGCCGGTGTCCACGAAGAACTCCGCCATACTCTCCGATCTCGTTTCCCGCACGTGTCGAACGGTGCCGCGCGGAACAGGCCGCGGCGGTTTCCTGAACCCGAGTTGATGAAACGTTTTATAAAGCGAGACCGTAGAGCCGAAGTGTGGTCCAGTCAACAGCCGGGAAACGCTCCGGCGACGCGGCCGAATCACGGCACCAACCCCGCGACGACGGGACAGTGCGGCTCAACCGGGGAATGGACGATCTTTGAACATCGCGAGCAGGCGGGAGCGAGCCCGAGCGGACACATGACGTGAACGCGCCCGGGACCGCCCACCACTACCGTCGCGGCAGAGTGGAACGCCGGACGATGAGCTCGGGGGAATAGATGACACTCTCGTGCTCGTGCGCGGGGTCGCCCTCGGTCTCCCCCAGCAACAGCTCGGCGGCGGTGGACCCCATCCGCTCGGCGGGCTGACGCACCGAGGTCAGTGGAACGGCGGCGGCCGCCGCGAACTCGATGTCGTCGTAACCGACCAGGGCGACGTCCTCGGGCACCCGCACGCCCGCGTCGAACATCGCCTGCAACAACCCGAGCGCCAGCAGATCGTTGGCGCAGAAGACCGCGGTGGGACGCGGTCGCAGCCCCAGCAGTCTCGCCCCGGCGTCCCGGCCGGAGGCGACGTCGAGTTTGGCCGTTTCCAGCACCGTCAGACTCTCCGGCCCCAGGCCGCCCGCCTCGATCGCACGTCGGGCCCCCACGAGCCGGTCGGTGCACTGCGCCAGGTTCGGAGGGCCGCTGATGTAGGCCACCCGCTCGTGGCCGTTCTCGACGAGGTGACGCACGGCCAGCTCTCCCCCGGCGACGTCGTCGACCGAGACCGAGCAGGCGTCGTCGCTGTCGACCACCCGGTCGACGAACACGTAGGGAATCCCGTGGCGCCGGAAGGCCAGCAGGTTCGCCCCGGTGGTGTCGGCGGGGGTCACCAGCACACCACGCACCCGCTGCTCGGCGAACATCGACAGGTAGAGCGACTCGGCCTCCGAGTCCTGGGCACTGTGGCACATCATGACGCCGAGTCCGTGCTCACGCGCGGCGCGCTCCGCGCCGCGGGACATCGCGACGAAGAACGGGTTGCCGATGTCGAGCACCAGCAGCGCGACCATGCGGCTGTCGCCCGAACGCAGTTGGCGAGCCGACTCGCTGCGCACGTAACCGAGTTCGTCGATGACCGCACGGACCCGTGACCGGGTGTCCGCCGATACCCGGTCAGGACGGTTGAGTGCGTTGGAGACGGTCCCGATGGAGACGCCCGCCCGGTGGGCGACGTCCTTGATGCTGACCTCTCCGGTGGTTTTGCGGTTGCTCCCGCCGGTCGACACCACACCTCCCTTGACTCGGATGTCCCCCCATCTTATCCTTCGCCTGAGTGAAACGTTTCACGGCTGTCGCCCACGAACTCGACACTGGCGGAACGGCCCCCCTCCTCCCCACCGCTCAACCATCGGAGCAACCAGCGATGCCGGACGAGAACGCCGTCAAGGCGGCCTTGAAGCACCAGCGAATCGAGGCCCCTTCCCGGGTCCACGGGCACCAGGAGAAACCGGCAGTCGAACGACGGAGTAAGCGACAAGCGGGTTGGGGCGCGTGATCGGAGTCTTCCGCTCGCCCCCGGCGAGATGCCCTGTCGGCGGGGACTCCCACCACCTCCCGCAGCGGGCTCCCGACACCGAGCAAGCACACCAGTTGAGTCACTCACCAAGCACGAAAGGGCCGATTCGTTGAACGAGCAGCCATCCGAGAACGTGACCGACGAACTGCTGAACCGGTCCCACCGGCTCGGTGCGGATCCGCGCAACACCAACTACGCGGGCGGCAACACCTCGGCCAAGGGCACCGGTCGGGACCCGGTCACCGCCGCACCGGAACGGTTGATGTGGGTCAAGGGGTCCGGCGGTGACCTGGGCACGCTGTCCGGGGCCGGTCTGGCCGTGTTGCGGCTGGAACGGATGCGCGCGCTGACCGAGGTGTATCCGGGTGTGGAGCGCGAGGACGAGATGGTCGCGGCCCTGGACCACTGCCTGTACGGCAAGGGCGGCGCGGCGCCCTCGATCGACACCGCCATGCACGGGCTCGTCGAGGCCGAACACGTCGACCACCTGCACCCCGACGCGGGGATCGCACTCGCCACGGCGGCCGACGGTCCGAAACTGACCGAGGAGTGCTTCGGCGACAAGGTCGTGTGGGTTCCCTGGCGACGCCCGGGATTCCAACTCGGACTGGACATCGCCGAGGTCCGGAACCGGCACCCGCGGGCGGTCGGAGTGATCCTCGGTGGACACGGCATCACCGCCTGGGGCGAGACGAGTGAGGAGTGCGAACGGAACTCGCTGTGGCTCATCCGCACCGCGGAGGAGTTCCTCGCCGAGCGGGGAGATCCCGAACCGTTCGGACCCCCGGTCCCGGCCAACGAGGCACTGCCCGAGACCGAGCGGCACGCACGGGCCGCCGCACTCGCACCGGTGATCCGGGGACTGGTCTCCACCGACAACACGCAGGTCGGCCACTACGACGACCGACGGGAAGTACTGGACTTCCTGGCACGGGAGAAACACCCCCAGCTGGCCGACCTCGGCACCTCGTGCCCCGACCACTTCCTGCGCACCAAGGTGCGCCCGCTGGTGCTGGACCTGCCACCCACCGCACCGCTGGAGGACGTGGTCGAACGGCTGCGGCAGCTGCATACCTCCTACCGGCAGCGCTACAGCGAGTACTACCACCGCCACGCCGACACCGACTCGCCGGCCATGCGGGGAGCCGATCCGGCGATCGTGCTGGTGCCGGGCGTGGGCATGTTCTCCTTCGGCAAGGACAAGCAGACCGCCCGGGTCGCCGGTGAGTTCTACGTCAACGCGATCAACGTGATGCGCGGCGCGGAGGCGGTGTCGCGGTACCAGCCGATCGAGGAATCCGAGAAGTTCCGCATCGAGTACTGGGCGCTGGAGGAGGCCAAGCTCGCCCGCATGCCCGCCCCGAAACCGCTGGCGGGTCGCGTCGCGCTGGTCACCGGCGGTGGCTCGGGCATCGGCAGGGCAACCGCTCGCCGACTCAACGCCGAGGGTGCCTGCGTGGTGTTGGCCGACCGGGACACCGAATCGGCCGAGGAACTGGCCACCGAACTCGGCGGCCCGGACAAGGCCGTGGCGGTCGGCGTCGATGTCACCGACGAGTCCGAGGTCGGCGAGCTGTTCGCGGTGGCGGCCCGATCCTTCGGCGGGGTGGATCTGGTGGTCAACAACGCCGGGATGTCCATCTCCAAACCGCTGCTGGAAACCACCGTGGCGGACTGGGACCTCCAGCACGACGTGATGGCGCGGGGCTCGTTCCTGGTGTCCCGGGAAGCCGCACGCGGCATGACGGCGGCGGGGCAGGGCGGTGACATCGTCTACATCGCCAGCAAGAACTCCGTGTTCGCCGGGCAGAACAACGTGGCCTACGGAGCCACCAAGGCCGACCAGGCGCACCAGGTGCGACTGCTGGCCGCCGAGCTGGGTGAACACGGGATCCGGGTCAACGGCGTGAACCCGGACGGCGTGGTGCGTGGTTCGGGAATCTTCGCCGGTGGCTGGGGCGCGCAGCGAGCGGCCCACTACGGGGTGAAGGAAACCGAGCTCGGCGAGTTCTACGCCCAGCGCACGCTGCTCAAGCGGGAGGTACTGCCCGAGCACGTGGCCGCGGCGGTGTTCGCGCTCGTCGGCGGCGACCTGAACAACACGACGGGAATGCACGTTCCGGTCGACAGTGGAGTGCCCGCCGCTTTCCTGCGGTGACGGCGCTCCTTCCGGTGCGAGCACCGTGTCACGCACCCCCGCTCTGCCCGACCACCCGGACCGTCCCGTCGGTCACCCGTCGACACCTTTGGGAACGAGATCGCGATGACGAGCAACGAGTTCAACTGCGCCGCTGTCGACCTGGGAGCCTCCAGCGGCCGTGTGGTGCTGGGCAGGGTGGGCAGCGACCTGCTGGAACTGACCGAACTGCACCGGTTCGGGAACAGTCCCTCCCGGGACGACTCCGGCTGGCGCTGGGACATCGGCACGATCCACCGCGAGGTGCTGGCGGGGCTGCGCCGCGCCGCCGAGCACTCCCCCAGTTCGATCGGCATCGACAGCTGGGCAGTGGACTACGGGCTGTTGGACCGGAACGGCACCCTGCTGGCCGATCCACGGCACCATCGCGATCCCCGCAACTCGGGAATGATCGAACGGGTCCGGGAACGGGTCGACGACGCCGAGCTCTACGGCATCACGGGGCTGCAGCAGCTTCCCATCAACACGCTGTACCAACTCGTCGCCTCCCTGGAGGACGACGAGCTGGATTCGGCGGAAACCCTGCTGCTCATCCCCGATCTGCTGACCTACTGGCTCACCGGTGAGATCGGTGCGGAGATCACCAACGCCTCCACCACCCAGCTGTTCGACGTCCGCGGCGAGGACTGGGCGTACGAGCTCGCACGGCGGCTGGGGATTCCGAGTCACGTGCTCCCGCCGCTGCGCTCTCCGGGGGAGTTCGCCGGAACGCCGCGGGCCGCGGCCAGCGCTCACACCGGGCTCTCCCCGTCGGTACGGGTGACATCCGTCGCCTCGCACGACACGGCCTCGGCGGTGGTGGCCGTGCCGGCGACCGATCGGCGATTCGCCTACATCTCGTGCGGCACGTGGTCCCTGGTGGGGCTGGAGCTGGACTCACCCGTGCTGACCGAACGCTCCCGCGCGGCGAACGTGACCAACGAACGCGGCGTCGACGGCACCACTCGCTACCTGCGCAACACGATGGGACTGTGGCTGTTGCAGGAGTGCCTGCGCTGCTGGCGGGAACGCGGACTGCGCGCGGATCTCGACGAACTGCTCGAGGGCGCTGCCCGCCAACCGGCGTTCCGCAGCGTGCTCGACACCGACGATCCGGCGTTCATCGCGCCGCAGGACATGCCCACCACCATCGGCGCGGCCTGCGCCGCGGCCGGTGAGCCGGTCCCGGAAAGCCCCGAGGCCACGGTTCGGTGTGTGCTGGAAAGCCTCGCGCTGGCCCACCGCCGGACGGTGCGCGGCGTCGCGGAACTGGCCGACCGGGAGGTCGAGGTCGTCCACCTGGTAGGCGGCGGCAGCCGCAACGAGCTGCTGTGCTCGCTGACGGCCGACGCCTGCGGGCTTCCGGTTGTCGCCGGCCCCACCGAGGCGACCGCGTTGGGCAACGTGCTGATCCAGGCACGCGCGCACGGCATGGCCGGTGACCTGTCCGAACTGCGCGCGCTCGTGGCGGCCACACAACCGCTGCGGCGTTTCGAACCCGGCGACTCGGCCGACGCGTGGGATACTGTGGACCGCCGTGTCCGTGATCGCACGGGCACCAGCACACGTGCGACAGTCGAATGAGGACAGCTCTCCGACGGCGTCTTTCGGATGCCCGCACTGTCGCCGAATCTCCGGAACCGGCGACGGCCCCCTCGTCCGGTTCGGGTGCGCGATCGGGACCCGAGCACGGGAACCGGGGCCGTCGCGGGAGCTTACCAGGAAGGAAACCGCTGTTATGCGAGTAGCGCTGTTCGCGACCTGTCTCGGGGACACGCTCTTTCCGGGGGCGGTGCGCGCCACGCTACGGGTGCTCGAACGACTGGGGTGCACGGTGGACTTCCCGCCGGGACAGACCTGCTGCGGCCAGATGCACACCAACACGGGGTATCACGAGCAGGCCGTCCCGGCGGTGCGGAGCTTCGTCACCGCCTTCGAGGGCTACGATCACGTGGTGGCCCCCTCCGGCTCCTGCGTGGGCTCGATTCGGCACCAGCACGACATCGTGGCCGAGCGCAGCGGGGACCGGAAGCTGTCCGAGGCGGTCGACCGGGTCTCGCCCCACGTCTACGAGCTCTCCGAGTTCCTGGTGGACGTGCTCGGAGTGACCGACGTCGGCTCCTACTTCCCGCACCGGGTGACCTACCACCCGACCTGCCACTCGCTGCGGATGCTGCGGGTGGGTGACAAACCGCGGCGGTTGCTGAGCGAGGTCCGCGGTATCCGGTTGCTCGAGCTTCCCGAGGCCGAGCAGTGCTGCGGCTTCGGCGGCACCTTCGCGTTGAAGAACCCGGACGTTTCCGTGGCGATGGGGGCCGACAAGACAAGGCACGTGCGTGAGACGGGCGCCGAGGTCCTGTGCGCGAGCGACAGTTCCTGTCTGATGCACCTGGGTGGGCTGCTCGACAGGCAACGCGAGGGAATTCGCACGATGCACCTGGCCGAGATCCTGGCGGGAACCGAGGAGGACCGATGAGCGGAGTCGATCTGGGGATGCCCACCTTTCCGGACGCGGCGCACCGGGCGGTGCGCGACGCCCAGCTGCGCCACAACCTCGGCAGGGCGACCAGCACGATCCGGAACAAGCGCGCCGCGGTGGTCGACGAACTCGACGACTGGGAACAGCTGCGCGCCTCGGGCGCGGCGATCAAGGCACACACCCTGAGCCGGCTGGACACCTACCTCGAGCGATTCGAGTCCGCCGTCACGGCTGCCGGTGGAACGGTGCACTGGGCGCGCGACGCGGCCGAGGCGAACCGCATCGTCACCGAGCTCGTCCGCGAGACCGGCGAGACCGAAGCGGTCAAGGTGAAGTCGATGGCCACCCAGGAGATCGGGCTCAACGAGGCGCTGGCCTCGGCCGGGATCTCGGCGTGGGAGACGGATCTGGCCGAGCTGATCGTCCAGCTGGACGAGGACCGTCCCAGCCACATCCTGGTTCCGGCCATCCACCGCAACCGCTCCGAGATACGCGAGATCTTCCGGCGTGAGATGTCGGGGAGCGGCGCCCCCGCACCGGCGGACCTCACCGACGACCCGGTGCAGCTGGCGGAGGCCGCCCGCCACCACTTGCGGGAGAAGTTCCTGCGGGCCAACGTGGCCATCTCCGGGGCGAACTTCGCGGTGGCCGAGACCGGCAGTCTCGTGGTGGTCGAGTCGGAGGGCAACGGGCGGATGTGCCTGACCATGCCGGACAATCTGATCAGCGTGGTCGGCATCGAGAAGCTCGTGCCGAGTTGGCGGGATCTCGAGGTGTTCCTGCAGCTGCTTCCCCGATCGAGCACCGGCGAACGGATGAACCCCTATACCTCCGTGCTCAGCGGCGTGACCGAGGAGGACGGGCCGAGCAACTTCCACGTGGTGCTGCTGGACAACGGGCGAAGCGAGGCGCTGGCCGACGAGGTCGGCAGTCAGGCGCTGCGGTGTATCCGCTGTTCGGCCTGTCTCAACGTCTGCCCGGTCTACGAACGCGCCGGGGGCCACGCCTACGGCTCGGTGTATCCGGGACCGATCGGAGCGGTGCTGACGCCACAGCTGTACGGCGTGGAGTCCGAGGACACCGCCTCGTTGCCTTACGCGTCCACGCTGTGCGGAGCCTGCTACGACGTCTGCCCGGTGGCCATCGAGATCCCAGAACTGTTGGTGCACCTGCGCCACAGGACGACACGGGAGCGGAAGGGCTGGTTCGATCGGCTGACCGGCACGGCGATGCGGGGCCTGGGGTGGGTCTTCGGCGACAGCAAACGGCTGGGTCGGGCGCAACGGATCGCCTCGCTGGGCGGAAGGTTGTTCGGCAGACGTGGGATCGGCAGGCTGCCGTGGCCGATGTCGCGCTGGACCGACGCACGAGACGCTCCCGCACCCGCCTCGGAGTCCTTCCGCCAGTGGTGGGAACGAAACCGGACAGGAAGCGGTGACGAGCGTTGAAACGATCCTCTGACGCACGCGAGGCGGTACTCGGGTCCGTGCGTTCCGCGCTCGCCGGTGGTCAACGTGGCTCGGCCGATTCGATACCCCGTGAGTACCGCGGACAGCGCCACGTCGAAGCCCTGCCGGAGCTGTTCCGGGAACGGGTTGCCGAATACCGTGCCGCGGTGCACACCACCGATTCGACGGAGGCACCGGAAACGGTGCTGGGCGTCCTGGAACGGGCCGATGCGCGGCGAGTGGTCGTACCTGAGGGTCTGCCCGCACAGTGGTCGGATCCGGTGGCGGAACACCACGACACGCTCGGGGACCGTCCTCGATTGTCGACGACGACGCTGGAGAACGCGGACGCGGTACTGACCACCTGCACGGTCGGCATCGCCACCACGGGCACGATCGTGCTGGATCACGGCCCCGGCCAGGGGCGAAGGGCACTGACCCTGCTTCCCGACACCCACGTGTGCCTCGTCGCCGCCTCCCGCATCGTCGACGACGTTCCCGCCGCGCTGGCGGAGCTGGATCCGGCCGGACCGATGACCTTCATCAGCGGGCCGTCCGCCACCAGCGACATCGAGCTGGAAAGGGTGGAGGGAGTGCACGGCCCCCGGGACCTTCACGTCGTCATCGTAGGCGACGTGTGAACCTTTCCCGCCGAAACCGGCACGGTGTCGCTCCGACGATGCCGTGCCGGTTTCCTGCGTCACCTCCCCGGCGCGAACCGAGGATCCCACTACGCTTTTCGGATTCGTACCGATGGGAAAAACAGTTCACAGAACGCTAATCGTGTTATTCGGGGTTTCATCGAAGCTCTCTTGACATTGTTACCCGTGCTACCTATACACTCGTCGTCTACTTGGTAAGCGCTTACCAAAAGTGGGAAAATCCGATTTCCCTTCCGCGGAAACCGCAAGAAGCCACTCAACGACGAACCCGACTGGAAGATCCGGGCGATTGCTGCCCCGACACAGTGCAGTGAAACTTCCGACAACCACGGGAACGAACAATGAGAATCGGCACCTCACAGGCCGGTGAACGCGGCCGAACCCCGAAGATCCTGGGAATGGCCCTGCTGGCGACACTGACCTTCGCGGCACCGGCATACGCCGACGGCGGCCCGAGCACGGCGAGCGAAACCACCGGCGACGTGTCCACCTCGGCCGCGGCGACCGGCACCGCCTCGGTCCAGGCGACCTGCGGCAGCGGGTCCTACGACGCCGAGGTGTACACGAACGACGGCAGCTGGGTCGCCCGCAACGGCTCCACGAGGGTCTACAGCGGCGGCGACATGCGCGCGGCGACCCAGGCGGCCGTGAACAGCCTGACCGCGGGCAGGCAGAGCAAGGAACGAGTGGTGCTGTGGAACTCGGGCACCATGAGCGCGAGCAGCTCCATCGACCTGCCCAGCTACACCGTGCTGGACTCCTGCGGCACGATCGACGTGACGGGCGGTGTCTCCGCCAACAACGCCGTGGTCCGGGGTCGCGACGCCGACCACGTCGAGGTGCAGCACCTCAGCGTCACCGGGGCGCCCTACTTCGGGGTCTTCTTCCGCAACGGCAACGACATCCACCTCGGCCAGATCGACCTGCGACTGTCCGGCGGACTCGGCATCCGCATCGACAACCACGGTGACCGCGGCGAACTCACCACCAACGTGCGGATCGACGACGTCTACGTCTCCGGCACCGACAACCACGGCGTGGAGACCTACGGTGTGGACGGACTGACGGTGGGCACCGTGGTGGCTCGCGACGTCGCCTATTCGGGGCTGCTGCTCAACGACACCACCAACGCCACCGTTGGAACGGTCGATGCCCAGAACGCGGGCACCGGCACCGGATACGCCGCTTTCCGGATGGCCAACCGGAACGGACGCGTCAACGGCAGCTATCCGACCAACATCCACGTCGGCGAAGTGATCGCCCGTGGCGGCGGTCGGGGCGTGTTCTGCGTTTCCGAGAGCGGCGGAGCCGTGATCGACAACATCGACATCGCCAACACCGGGAACAACGCGATCCTCGTCGAGAACTGCTACAACGTCGAAATCGCCGCGGAAAGCGGCCAGGTCACCGGGCCGGGAACGATCCGGCTGGCCGCGCGATCGGAATTCCCGGTGACCAGAAACGTGACCCTGCACAATCTCACCGTCACCGATTCGGCCATTGTCGAGAACCCGTGCGGTGACAACATAACCATCACCAACAACACGCTGGACAACTCCTACCGCGACGTGTGCTGATCCACGCCGGACACGGCGATGTCCGGTCGAGGCCGATCACTCGTGGGGCTGCCGAGCGGCAGTCCCACGAGTTCGATTCCCGCGCCTCGACGCTGCCACCCGCGACAAACCCGCGGTATCCCGGATCAGTCGGTGAACCCGTCGAGCTCCTTCGCGATCTCCTCCATGGCCACCAGGTTGCGCGCCGCCCGCAGCATCAGATCCTCGGCGGTGTTCTCGTCCAGTTCAGCGTGCAGGGGAGAGGCCCGTCGATTACACCCCTTTCACATAGCAACTCGATGCAGACCGCATCCCTCCCGAACAACCACGACAAGGCTCACCATGGCAGCTCCGGACACGCGCGGAGCCCGATTCGGTACACGCCGCGGATTGCTGAATGGCACTGTGCCCCGGTGGGCATATCCTGGACACGATCGATGAATGCAACGCTGGCCGCTCTGTACCTCGGCGACGGGGCGCGGCTGCCCCGACCGTGAGGTTCTCCGGCCGAGCAAGCAACTGGGGAGACGATGACTAGGCCGATCTCGACCAGGCACGCGTTGCGTGACCTCGCTGGGGCCGCGGTTTTCGTGGGCTGTGTGGCGGTCGTGGCCGTGGTGGGGACACTGGCAGCGGGGTCGGCCGGGCAGGAGTACGCGGCGCTGCGCGCACCGACCTGGGCACCGCCGTCCTGGTTGTTCGGACCCGTCTGGACCGTCCTGTACGCGATGATCACCCTGTCCGGCTGGCTCGTGTGGCGTCGCTCCGGTTCGGTGCGCATGGCACGTATCCCGCTCGGGGTCTATGCGCTACAACTCCTGCTGAATCTGTCCTGGACCCCGTTGTTCTTCGGAGCGGGGCTCTACGGCACGGCATTCGCCGCCATCATCCTGCTGCTGGTCAGCATCGTGATCACGATCGTGCTGTTCGCCCGCATTCATGTACCGGCTGCGATGCTGCTCCTCCCCTACGCGGGCTGGACGTTGTTCGCCACCGCGTTGAACGGATCAATATGGCTGCTCAACACGTGAAACGTCCGGTTTCCCCACTCCGGCACGGCGGTTGCCGATCCGCTGGGTTCGACCCCCTGGGACCTGACCGTCGCGTCCCGTCTCGGCCAACAGTAGTGTCCGGCTCGTTGCGGTTCGGGAGTACGAGCACGACGCCGCGCGTCGTCCGTACGGTAACGAGGTAGCGGTCACCACAATTCTCGCGGCGCCCTCGGCGGGGGTGAGGTTGTGGCTCGACAGCGGGTTGTTCGACAGCGGAAGGGAATCGGCCGGGGTGGGTTTGACCATCGAGAGTCGGGCGTCGGAGTCGCCGTGGATCGAGCGAGTGTGGCGCAGCCGTAGTTCTACTGCGGTCTCGAGGATGATGTCGGTCGCGACCTCGCGAGCGGAGCTGGTGATTTGGCAGCAGCGCGGCCAGGTGAACGTGGCTGTTCGTGGGCCCGAACCGAAAGCGAGCCGAGCCCCGGTTCCCGTGGATACGACATTCTTCGGAATTGTTTTCGCGCTCGGCACGTCGATGCCGCATCTTCCGACCAGCAGGCTGGTCGACAGCTCGGTGGAGATTCCCGACGCGACGAGTGCTTCGTTCTGGCTCAAGGGCGGGTGGTGGTCGCTTCCCACCTACGACAATGCCGAGGCGTTCGTGGAGCGGCTGGTAAGCCAGGATGTGCTGGGCGCTGATCCGCTCGTGACGGATGTGCTTGCCGGGGCCTCGCCGAAGGTGTCCGAGCGCACCCTCCAGCGGCGCTTCGTGGCTGCGACCGGGCTGACCCGTGGCGACGTTCGGCAGATCGATCGTGCCCGGCAGGCTGCGGTACTGCTCCAGGAGGGCGGGTCGGCTCACGACGTGATCGATCGGCTCGGATATTTCGATCAACCGCACTTGGCACGTTCGTTGAAGCGATATGTCGGGCGGAGCGCGACGCGGTTGCGTCCCTCGGCGGAACCGGACGAGCCGCTGTCGCTGCTGTACAAGACGGAAACGTTGGCAAGCGCATAGCCTCTCGACCGCAACATGTGACTCAGGAACGAGGAATCGGAGAAGAGAGTATGCGCCAGATTGTTTCGAGTCTGTTCATCTCGCTCGACGGCGTCGTCGAATCGCCGGACCAATGGCAGCACGACTTCGACGAGGAGATGGGCGCGTCGCTGGCCACCACTCTGGAGACCACTGACACGGTGCTGCTGGGGAGGGTGACCTGGACCGAGTGGGCCGGGTACTGGCCGTCCTACGACGAGGGGGACGAGGACTCCGAGTTCGCCCGGTGGATCAACGGTTCGCCCAAGTACGTCGCTTCAACCACTTTGGACAGCGTCGCGGAGTGGCCGAACAGTTTCCTGCTCGAAGCCGATCTGGCGAGCGCCGTCAAGGAACTCAAAGCCGCTCCCGGGAAGGGGATCACCGTGGCGGGCAGCCCCGGTCTTGTCGTGTCCCTGTTGGATCGGGGTCTGCTCGACGAGCTGCAGCTGCTGATTCATCCGGTGATCGCCGGTGGCGGCCGCAGGAAGTTGTTCGCCGACAACAGTCCGTTGCAGAATCTCGAGCTGGTGGATTCCAGTTCGACCAGCAGCGGCACGATCATCGCCACCTATCGACCGAAGTGATGAGCACCAGAACGATCACCGTCGTATCGATTCCGCCGGTCGTAGCGGCAGTGGCATGGATCCCAGCAGCACGCTGCGGCGGATGCGCTTTCTCGCCTGGCGGGGCAGCCGTATTCGAACCTCGTCAGAACGAACCGGTGCGCACGCCCCCGGCGCGTTCGTAACTCGTGACGAGGACACCGTTGCTCGTCGGCGAGGACTTGGCCAGCCGCAGTCCGGTCGGGACCGTCCCGTGTGCGAACAGTCGTTTCCCGCTGCCGAGCAGCAGCGGGAAAGTCATCAACCGCAGCTCGTCGACCAGGTCGTGTTCCAACAACGTCTGGACGAGTCCGTGACTGCCGTGCACCTGCAGCTCACCCCCGTCCCGGTGTTTCAGCTCCTCGACGGCGCCCACGACATCGGATCCCAGCAGGGACGCCCCCTCCCAGTCGACCCGCCGCAGCGTCCGCGAGGCGACGTGCTTGGGACATGTGTTCAGTGCCCGGGCGACGGTGTCTCCCTCGTCGCGCACGTAGGGCCAGTAGGCGGCGAAGATCTCGTAGGTCCCGCGTCCGAGCAGGAAGTCCTCGGCCCCGGCGAACCACTCGTCGATCCACCTGCCCAGATCGTCGTCGAAGTAGGGGACGACCCACCCACCGTGCTCGAAGCTCCCCTCCCGGTCCTCTTCGGGACCACCGGGTGCCTGCATCACACCGTCGAGACTCACGAATGTGGTTACCACCAGTTCACGCATGAGCAGTCCTGGCTCTCGGGATCGGGGAACCAACCGGGCCGGCCGCGACGTGGCCCGGTTCGGTCGATGATTTTCCCTGGACACCCCGATTCTGCCTCCCACCGGCGTTTCCTCGCACACCGAGGAGGTCGCGACGTCATCCGATCGGGAGCCGTTGGCGGAAGCGGGCTCGCGTGCTGTCGCGAACCTCCTCCTCGGTGACGCCGGGAGCGATGGCGACCAGTTCCAGCCCGTCCGGGATCACGTCGAGCACCGCCAGATCGGTGATGATCCGGTTGACCACCCCCGAACCGGTCAGCGGCAGCGTGCACTCCTCGACGACCTTCGGGGTTCCGTCCTTGGCCACGTGATCGGTGAGCACGACGATCCGCCGGGCACCGACTACGAGATCCATGGCACCGCCCATGCCCTTGACCATGGCGCCCGGGATCGTCCAGTTCGCCAGATCACCGTTCTCACCGACCTGCAGGGCTCCCAGGACGGCGATGTCGATGTGGCCACCGCGCATCATCGCGAACGAGGACGCCGAATCGAAGTAGCTCGCGCCGGAAGCGACCGTCACGGTCTGCTTTCCCGCGTTGATGAGATCGGCGTCCTCCGCACCCTCCTCCGGGAACGGGCCGAGGCCGAGAATGCCGTTCTCGCTCTGCAGCGTCACACGCACGTCGTCGGGGATGTGGTTGGCGACCAGCGTCGGGATACCGATCCCGAGATTGACGTAGTCGCCGTCGCCGATCTCGGCGGCGGCGAGCTCCGCCATGCGCTCACGGCTCCAGGCCATGGTTACCTCCTGCTCGAAGTTTTCCGGTCGGGTTGTCGGGAGGATCGCTCGGCGGAACCTTCCACCGGCTCTCGCTCCGGGGACGCGACGTCGGGGAGGTGGTTCGAACGGGCGTGTGCAGCCCCGCGAGCGCTCCGCGGGCCCGGTCAGCGCATCGGACGCACGGTGCGCTTTTCGATGTCCTTGACGCGCGGTTCGGCGCCAACCAGGCGGTCTACGTAAATCCCGGGAGTTACCACCCGCTCCGGATCCAGGTACCGCCGGTCGAGGTTCTCGGCCTCGACCACGGTGGCTCTTCCGCAGGTCGCCACGACCGGGTTGAAGTTTCGCGCGGCGGCCCGATAGGTGAGATTGCCGGCGGGATCGACGGTGTGGGCGTGCACCAGTGCCACGTCGGCGACGATCCCCCGCTCCTGAACGTAGGTCCGCCCGTCGAACTCGGCCGAGGGCTTTCCCTCCGCCACCGGGGTGCCCACTCCGGCTCGGGTGTAGAACGCCGCGATCCCGGCCCCGCCCGCTCGCAGCCGCTCGGCCAGCGTCCCCTGTGGCGCGAACTCGACGGCCAGCGTCCCGTCCAGGTACTGCTGGGCGAACAGCTTGTTCTCACCCACGTATGAGGCGATCACCCTGTCCACTTGGCGGTCCTCCAGCAGCAGCCCGAGGCCCTTGCCGTCGATACCCATGTTGTTGGACACCACCGTCAGACCGGTGACCCCGCTGTCACGGACGGCCTCGATCAGGTCGTTCGGGATACCGCACAGTCCGAAGCCACCGACCGCGACCGTCATCCCGTCCGTGAGCAACCCGGCCAGTGCCTGTCGCGCATCGGTACACAACTCGGACAACTCGTCACCTCGTGATCTCGAGTCCACTGAACGAACAGACGGCAGTAAAAGGGCCATCAGCTCTCCGCCACAAGAATTCACGACGAACGAGCCACGAATCGCTCGCCGATCGACCACCGCACCGACAGTGCGTCCACTCCGCGAACGCTAGGATGGCGGCCGTGAACGACGGTCCGAACGCCCAGCTGGTCCCCCGGATCGGCTCCGTGCTGCGCGCGCTCTCCGCCGCCAACGAGGCAGGCGCGGCCACCAGCGAGCTCGCCAGGGCAACCGAACTGCCACGACCGACGGTGCACCGACTGCTCAGCTCGCTGACCGAAGAGGGATTCGTCGATCGCGACCGTCGAACCGGGCGGTGGTTCCTCGGTCCCGAGCTCTACCTGCTGGGTCAGACCTCGGGCACCCGCTACGACGTGACGCACCACGCCCGCGCCCACGTGCACCGGCTGGCGGCCAGAACCGGCGAGAGCGCGTTCTTCTCGGCACTTCGGGGCGAGGAAACGGTGTGCCTTGTCCGGGAGAACGGCGACTTCCCGATCCGTTCGTTCGTGCTCCACGAGGGAGCCCGGTTCCCGCTGGGAGTCGTCTCGGCGGGGCTGGCCCTGCTCGCTTTTCTCGACGACGCCGAGATCGACGCCTATCTCGGACGCACCGACCTGACCGAGCGGTGGGGCCCGTCGCACTCTCCCGAGGCGGTCCGAGAGCGCATCGCCCGCACGCGTCGCGACGGCTACGCCGTCAACCCGGGACTGGTGGTAGAGGGAAGCTGGGGAATGGCCTCGGCCGTCTTCGACCGGTCCGGCCGACCCGCTTGGGCACTGACCCTGACCGGTGTCGAGACCCGGTTCCGTCCGGAGCGCCGCCCCGAACTCGGCGCCCTGCTGCTGCACGAGGCCCACGTCCTCGGCCGCACGCTCGACGTCCCGGAGCACCGGACAGCGCACTGAGCCGAAACCGCCGCTCGCGACACCGGCGGACCTCGTGCACACCGGCTTGTATACTGCCCTGTATCCCACTCGAGGAGAGCGATGTCGTCCGGTAAGACCCACGCCGTCTACCTGCGCCTGCGCGAGCTGATCGAGAAGATGGAACTACCGCCCGGGACGCAGCTGAGCGAGACGAGCCTGGCGGAGCGCCTCGGAGCCTCCCGCACGCCGGTGCGGGAGGCGATTCGACAGCTCTCGCACGAAGGGCTGATCAGTTTCACCCCGGGTTCGGGAGCGCGCGTCGCACCGATCTCACTGCACGGTGTCCGGACGTTGTTCGAGTTCCGCATGATCCTGGAGCCCGCGGCCGTGCGGATGGTCACCGAGGACGGCCGGAACCGCCCCGAACTGCTCACCGAGTTCACCGAGATCGCAGGTGAACTCGACACCCTGGCCGAACGGATCGAAACGACACCGCACGCCGAGCTGGCACCGCCCTTCCACCGGCTGACCGAACGGTTCGACCTGGCCATCACCGCCGCATGCCACAACGAGCAGCTCGCCCGGACGATCGCCCACCAGCGTGGTCAGTCCGCACGGCTGCTCGAAGTCGCGCACTCGGCGACCCGGCGGCTGCCCGGATCCGCGCGCGAACACCGGCGGATGTGCCGTGCGGTGCTCGACGGCAACGCCGAGGAGGCCGCGGCCACACTCACCGAGCACCTCTCCCGCACGCGGGAGGCGATCATCGAGCAGCTCACCACCGGGATCAACGCGGGCACCTTCGACGTCGAGATCGGCCCGACCACGTGAGCCCGACGAGAACGAAGGGCGTCTCGCTCCCGAAGGGCCTCTCCCCGCGACTGGCACTGCTGCTGGTGTGCGTCGTCTGCACCCAGACCACCCTCAACCTGGCCCGACCACTGATCTCGTACCGCACCATCTCCCTCGGCGGTGGCGAGGTCGCGGTCGGACTCATTACGGCCGCCTACGCGGTGCTGTCGCTCGTGGTGGCGTTACCGCTGGGCCGCTACACCGACCGCCACGGCGGAACCGTGCCGGTACTGCTCACCGGAACCTGCCTGCTCGTCGCCGCCCCGCTGTGGTTGGCGAGTTCGACCTCGCTGCCGGGGGTGACCGTCGGTTCGGCCGTACTCGGCCTGGGGCACATCGTGTTCATGATGGGTGGTCAGCGCTTCATCACCACGGTCTCCGCCGACGACGCGCTGGACCGTAACTTCGGCCTGTTCACCGCCGCCGTGTCCGTCGGGCAGATGCTCGGCCCGCTGGGCTCGGGGCTGCTGCTGGGGCAGGCCTCCGGGGATGCGTTGACCGGGGCGACGAGCGAGGCGTTCCTGGTCGGGGCGATCACGGCCGCCGTCGGTGTGCTGCCCGCCCTGCTGCTGCGTCGCGGCACTTCCGGTACTACCCGAGTCCCTGAATCCGGCGACCGGCGGGGGACGCTCAGCCTGCTGCGCAGGCCGGGGATGGCCACCGGATTGTTCACCAGCCTCGCGCTGCTCGGCGCGGTCGACCTGCTCACGGCCTATCTGCCGCTGATCGCCGAGAACCGCGGCATCGCCCCCGCGCTGGCCGGTGTGCTGCTGGCGGTGCGGTCGGCGGCCTCGATCCTGTCGCGACTGGGGTTGGGGTACCTGGCGGCGCGGTGGCAGCGACGCACCCTGATCGTCGCCAGCTGCCTCGGCGCCGGAACGTGCCTGGCACTGGTCACCGCACCCGGGTTGGGAGTGGTGGCGATGGCCGCCGCGCTCGGAATCGGCGGATTCCTGCTCGGAATCGGCCAACCGCTGACCATGACCGCGGTAGTGCGCACGGCGGGCGCGGCCAACCGCGGTTCCGGACTCGCGCTGCGGCTGTGGACCAACCGCGCGGGCCAGGTGGCGCTGCCCGCCTGCGCGAGCGCGGTGTCCGGTTCGCTGGGAGCGGCGAGCGCCCTGCTGTTCGCCGCGGTGTTGCTCCTCGCCACCGGCGGGCTGGCCCGGTTCGGCCCGGGCGAATGACAGGGTCCGGCCGGACCGCGCTCGCCGCGGTACGGCGATGACAGCACGTTCGTCCCACAGGGGTGGGGCCGGTTTCGGCAGTGCGGAGGTATGCGATGCGTACGCAACACGAGCGGGGCGGCCAGGGTGCGAAGGCCGTGCCACACCATCACGGGAACACGACCTCGCACACCTGGTCCGGCGGCTCCGGCGAGATCAGGAAGAGCCCGCGGGCTGCCGGGTGGCGACATTGATCCGGTTCCAGACGTTGATCGCCGCGATCGACAACAGCAGCGACGAGAGTTCCTCCTCGTCGTAGTACTCGGCCGCCCTGTTCCAAACCTCGTCCGGCACGGCCTCGGCACGGTCGGCGATGCGGGTCACGCACTCGGCGAGTTCCAATGCCGTACGCTCAGCGTCGCTGAAGTACGGCGACTCCCGCCACGCACCGACGCCCCAGATCCGCTCGTCCTTCTCACCGGACTCCTTGAGCTCTCTGGAGTGCATGTCGACGCACATGCCGCAACCGTTGATCTGGCTGACGCGGAGGTGGATCAACCTGTGGGTGGTTTCGGGTACGGTGCCCGACTGCGCGACCCTGCCGAGTTCGAGCAGTGCCCGCATGGCGTCGGGCAGCACCATCACGGGGTTGGTCATCCGAGCCTGCATAATGTCCTCCCGGTGTCACATCCGCCCCGTCGGAGCGGGTCACAGGGATGACCCATCGGAACGAGAGGTTGTGACAGTGCGGGACGCAGAATTCTGGGCCGCGAGGTTCGAGGAACACCGTCCACGCCTGCGGGCGATGGCATATCGGATGCTGGGGTCGTTCACCGAGGCCGACGATGCGGTGCAGGAGACCTGGCTGCGAGTCTCACGCGCGTCGGGCGAGGACGTGGACAACATCGGCGGCTGGCTCACGACGATCGTCTCCCGACAGTGTCTGAACATGCTGCGCGCACGGGCGAACCGACGAGAAGAACCGCTGGACGCACGGGTACCCGATCCGGTCGTTGAGTCCGACGACACGGCCGACCCGGCCGAACAGGGTGTCCTCGCCCACTCCGTCGGCCTGGCACTGCTGGTCGTGCTGGACACGCTGGAACCGGCGGAGCGGCTCGCGTTCGTACTGCACGACATGTTCGCCGTGCCCTTCGAGAAGATCGCCCCGATGGTGGACCGAACACCGGCGGCGGCTCGAAAGCTCGCCAGCCGAGCCAGGCAGCGGGTCCAGAGGTCGAACCCCACTGGGCAGCCCGACCGCGCACGCCAGCGCGAGATCATCGATGCGTGGCTCACGGCCGCACGCGGCGGTGACTTCGCCGGGCTGGTCACACTCCTGCACCCGGACGCCCTACTGCGCGTCGACACCGGAGGTGCCGGCTCGAAGCTCGTACGAGGCCCTGCCGAGATCGCCGAACAAGCGACGATGTACCGAGCGGCCGGACTGCACGCGCGCTTCGTGGTGGTCAACGGCGATCCCGGCATCCTGGCCACCAGCAATGGACGACCGACAGCGGTGCTGGCGTTCACGATCAGTGACGGATGGATAGTCGAGATCGATATCCTGACCGATCCGCGACGCCTGACGAACGTCACGGGACAAGACCTCGATCGGAAACCGAGCTGAACGGGAGTGCGCGAGCTCGTCGAACTGACACCACGAACCGAGCGCACCGCTACCCGGGAACGCACCGAGTGGATAACGTGCGCCGAGTCGTGAAATCGATCCGTCTTCGAACGTGGTGAATGTTCAGGGACAACCTCGAGTGCCGCAACAGTCAGCGGAATGACCGAGCACTACTGTCACGGCAGGGTTAAGTTGGATACGCGGACCGTGGTTCACCAGACCTGCGTCGGACGGATCGGAGGATGCTGTGGAACTCGACGAGGTAAAGGCCGAGACCGCCCGGTTGTCGAACTGGGCGCACATCGCCACGGTCGGACGTGACGGCAATCCGGATGTCGTGCCGATCTGGCCGGCTTGGCAGAACGACGCGATGTGGATCTCGACCGGTGCGAGATCCGTCAAAGTCCGCAATATCGCTCACAATCCCAACGTCGCCCTGCACTGGCAGGTCGACGAGAGCGGTGACGGTGTGGAGATATGGGGCACCGCGACCGTGCACACCGACATCGACACCAAACGACGACTCTGGACCGACGTATTCTCCTATGACCTGAACGACTTCGTCCCCGACGGACCGGAATCTCCGGAAGCGTGCTTCGTGGCAGTCCGGCCCCGCCAAGCCCTCGTACTCAAGCAGTACGGCATGGCAGGCCGTGACACGTGGCGGGCATGACCGGTTCCACGGCCGGAAAGCACAGTTCGCCGCCAAGGTGACAAGCGACGTGGAAACAGCGGAATCCGCCGCCCTTCCGGCATTGTCCGGGAACGCGCGGCTCCACCACCGCGCCGACACCCGCTGCCCCCTGCCCACCCGATCACGCCGTTCGAGACCGGAGACGCCGTCGGACCGCCCGTAGCGTAGGGAAACCTCCCCGTCCGAGAGCGAAGAGCGCGCAGGCGCTGAGCACGATCGCGGGCCCGGAGGGCAGGTCGAACGTGTAGGAGGCGCTCAACCCTCCGAGGGTGACGACCACGCCCACCAGGACGGTGGTTGTCATCATGGTCGCGAGCGTGCGGGTGAACAGTCCCGCCGTCGCGGCCGGGATGGTCAGCAGCGCGATAAGCAGGACCACACCGACCAGTTGGATGAGCACGACCACGGCCAGGGCGATGGCCGCCAGCAGCACCAGTTCCAGCGGGAAGACCGGCAGGTTGCGGCTCAGCGCGAAGTCGCGGTCGAAGGAGTGGGCCAGCAGCGGCCGGTAGTACAGCACGACGAAACCGACGAGCACCAGCGCGACCGCGCCGAGCAATGGGAGATCGCCACGGGGGATCGACAGCAGCGAGCCGAACAGGAAGCTGCGAGCGTTGGCGGTGTATCCCGGGGTGAGCTGGACGAAGACAACTCCCAGCGACATGCCGACGGCCCACAGCATCCCGATCAGGGTGTCGTTGCGTTGCCGGACGTAACGCCGCAGCACACCCATGATCACAGCGGCGAGAACTCCGAAGAGCATGGCCGTCACGGACGGGTCGAGCCCGAGCAGGAAGCCCAGCCCGACCCCGCCGTAGGAGGCGTGCGCGATACCACCGCCCACCAGGACCTCCCGGTTGACCACCACCAGGGAACCGACCACGCCGAGCACCACACTGGCCAGTACCGCCGCGATGACGGCGTTCTGCATGAACTCCAGGCGCAGCGCCTCGATCACATCGAACCTCCGATCGGACTCGCGTGTTCCGGAACACGGTCACCGGTACTCGACGGCGGATCCCCGACTCGCCGCACCGATTCGTCCTGCTCCCCGTTGCCGGACCACGGCGTCAGGCCGTGATCGACCGTGACGCCGCACGTCGCCAGGGAGGCGGTGCCTTCGATGTCGTGGGAGGCCACGACGACGGTCATGCTGCCGATCAGCGAGGACAACAGCTGTTGGAGCCGCTCGGCCGACTCCGCGTCGATGCCCGCCTCGGGCTCGTCCAGCACGAGCAGGTCCGGCTCGGTGGCCAGTGCTCTGGCGAGCAGGACACGTCTGCGTTGTCCGGTCGACAGGGCCGCCACGGGACGTGCGGCGAGCTCCGCGAGCCCGACCCACCGCAGGAGCTCCGTCACCGCCGCGCGGTCGGCGGCACGCAGTCGTTGTGGTAACCAGGTCGAACGGAGACGCCCCATCGCGGTGAGGTCACGGACCGTCATGGGGAACTCGAGATCCAGCCGCGCTGCCTGGGGTAGATAGCCGATCCGCCCCCGAGCCCGGTGCGGCGGCCGACCGTGGATCTCGACCTCCCCGGCGAACGGGCGCAGCAGACCGACGAGCAGTCCGAGCAGGGTGGACTTTCCCCCGCCGTTGGGACCGGTCACCGCGAGGAATTCACCTGCCGCCAGCGTCAGGTTCACCTCGGACAACACGGGGGTGGCACCGTATCCCGCACGGACCCCGGTCAGTGTCACGGCGTTCGTCGAACTCATCGGGAGCCGTCCCGCAACGCGTTCGCTAGTTCGGTCGCGACGTGACGCACGTTCTTCTCCCAGTCACGTGCCAGCGGGTCCAGCGGTTTCACCGTCGCTCCCACCTGCTTGGCGATGGTGCGCGCGTCGTCCTTCGAGAACTGGGGCTGGACGAACACGGCTCGGATGTCACGGTCCTCGGCCCGCCCGACGATCTCGCGCAACCGCGCGGCGCTGGGCTCCTTGCCACCGGACTCGATGGGGAGCATCTTCAGGTCGTAATCGCCTGCGAAGTAGTTCCACGCCGGGTGGAACGACATGAAAGTACTTCCTGCGACGGGTTCGAGCTCGCGCGTGATGTCGGCGTCGACGGTGTCGACGCGCTCCTGGAGCCGCCGCAGGTTGTTCCGGTAGTCCTCCTCATGAGCGGGGTCGACCTGGCTCAGTGCTGCCGCGATCGTCTCGGCCTGGGTCTTGACCCGCTGCGGGGAGAGCCAGATGTGTGGATCCGGTTTGCCGCCCGCCAGCTGCTCCCGATCGACGTTCTTCCAGGTTCGCACGAATCGCATGTCGTCACCACCGGCCGCCTTGATCCGGTCGGCCATGGAGCGCTCGAAGGGCACGTCCACGCCGAAGTAGACGTCCGCCTCGGACAGGGACCGCAGTTCGGACGGCTTGGGCTCGTACAGCGCGGGCGAGGCAGCGGGAGGAAGCAGCACGGTGGTGTCGACGTGCTCACCTCCGATGTGCTCCACGAAGTAGCGCTGCGGCGGGATGCTCACGAACGCCCGCAATGGCTCGGCGGCGTCTCCACCGGAGCTCTGATCACTTCCCCCGGTGCCGCAGGCACCGGCCAGCACGCCGGACACCGCCAGCACGAGCGCCAACGACTTCCGTGCGCCGCGGGGCTTTCGCCGTTGTTCGAACAAGTCTCGGTTCACCTCGAAGTTGGACACGTTGAGTAATCGGCCGGGTGGGAACTCCCACTCTCCAGCGACATGAAAATGAAAACCGTTACCAACAGAATGTGTCAATCGCCCGACGAGACTTACGAGTGTGTAAAAGATCACTGCCCCGAATGCTTGCGCGAAGCGACGTCGAAGGCAGTGGGACCCGTTCCCGGTAAGACTTCCGGTCATCGAACCGGCCACCGGTTACGAACCGTCACTAACCGAAGCGGAGTCAGGACAGAGCCCTCACTCGCTCCCGGAGTCCGGCGAGGCGGCCTCCCCGTCTCGACGACTGGTCCGACGCGGTGTGCTCGGCACGTAGAGATTGAATCGCAACCCCAGCATTCGGATGACGAAACAAACGGCCGCGGCGACCAGCGCGCTGGCCAGGCCGTAAATTCCCATCCGCTCGGCGAACACGGTCACCGCGGCTCCGACCATCGCGGGCACGACGTAGAAATCACTGCTCAGCACCGTCGGAACGCGACGGATCAGCACGTCGCGCATCGTTCCGCCACCGACGGCGGTGATCGCGCCGAGCAGAACCGCCTGCACCCCGTCCAGTCCGAATTCCAGGGCCTTGCTCGCACCGGTTACGCAGAAAACGCTGAGTCCGACCGCGTCGAAGACCGTGATCAGCGCGGAGAACCGTTCCAGCGGCAGGCTCAGGAAGAACGCGAGCAACGCACCGGCCGCGGCAACTCCGAGATAGCTGAGGGCGTTGAAGGTGGCCGGTGGCAGTGAACCGATGAGAACGTCCCGAACGATACCGCCGCCCAACGCGGTGACTATTCCCAGCGTCAACACACCCACCAGATCCAGCCGCACCGCGCGTACCGCGGTAAGCGCGCCGTTGAGACCGAACGCGAATGTTCCGGTCAGGTCGAGGGCCAGCAGCAACGGTGTCTGGGTCATCGCCCCAGTGTGCCGGGCACCTCGGGAGTTCCCGGTATGGCGGGCGAGGCGATCCCCGGAACGTGAGAGAGAATTCGCACTTTCCGGAATTCGACAACCGCATTCACTCGCTCGCGGGAAACACCGAAAACCGCGCCGAAACACCCGACACACCGTTTTTACCGGACATTCACCGAATGTCCCGGAGTGACACACGACAAGGTGTGATGTGCGTGGTGAACCGGACTTCGCGTGGCCGAATCGGGCAATAATGGGAGTGAAACCCGAGACGCGGCGGAAGTCCGAGCGGCGTACTCATGATCATCGGGAGGTGGAGTGTTCTCCGTCGGTGCGGTCACCCGACAACGGCCGCGGTGGAGCGGATTACTGTATGTATTGCGAATCGTCGTGCCTTCCTGGCTGCGCAGAATGCTGCGCCCGGCCCCGATACCGGTGGACTGGAGCCGGGTCGGTGTGGCCGCACTGGGAATAGCCGGTCCGCAGGCGGTGGGGCTGGCGAGCGGACGGATCGCCGAGACGATCCTGCTTTCGCTCGGAGCGCTGTGCATCAGCTTTTCCGACCTGACCAGCTCCTACCGGTACCGGCTGCACCGTGTGGGGCTGACCGTGCTGCTGGGAGGTGTCGGCTTCGCACTCGGCATTCACGCCCCCGGACCGTGGGCCGCCGCGGTCGTGGTGGTGACGGTTTCGGTGCTTTCGGTGCTGGCGAGCCGGATGGGAGACCTCTGGGCGGCGGCGGGCACCCAGATGCTGACGTTCTGCATCGTGGCCACCGGCCACCCCGCCGAGACGATGAGCGCTACCGGACAACTGTGGTGGTTCGTGGCGGGTGAGCTGATGGCGTTCGCGCTGATCGCCGCGACCTGGCCGTTCCGTCGCACCGCACCCGCACGACAAGCGGTGGCGCGGGTCTTCGACACGACCGTTCGGATGCTCACCGCCGAGAGCCCCCGGACCCGTACCGACGCGCGGCAGGCCCTGACCGGAGCACTGGACGAGGCGCACGACACCCTGATCGCGGTCACGGCGGGAGCCACCGCGCGCAGTCGCGTGCACGATCGGCTCCACATGGTGCTCTCACAGGCCACACCGATGGTGGAGGCCTCCGTGGCCCTCGCGCACGCGGGCAGTAGACCCCCGGAACGCACCCTGACCACGATGCGCACCCTGGCACGGTGCGTACGCTCCGGCGCGACCCCGTCACCGTCCCGACCGACGACGCACGAGACCGCCACGGCCGTACGAGCACTGGAACAGTCCCTGGCGGGGTTGATCGACTCGCTGCGCACCGCGAAGCTCTCCGACCCCACAGAGCTGGCCGACAGGCGGGACCGCCGCGCCCGGTTCCGGGCCTGGCGAGAGGGCCTGGCGGTGGGGCGCAGCGGCTGGCTGCTGGCATCGCGGATGGCGCTGTGCCTGGCCGTGGCCGAGGTGGTGGGGCTGGCGCTGCCGCTCGAACAACCGTACTGGGTCGCCCTCACCGTGGCGCTGATCCTGAAGCCCAATTCGGGGTCGCTGTTCGCGCGCGCGATGTTGCGCGGCATCGGCAGCGTGCTCGGCGTAGTCGCCGCGGCCGCACTGCTGGCCCTCGTGCCGCACGGCTGGTGGCTGCTGCCGTTCATGGTGCTGCTGGCCGCACTGGTGCCCGACTCGTTGAGCCGACACTACGGCCTGTTCACCGGTGTGGTGACGTGCCTGGTACTGCTGAAGATGGTCCAGGTGGAACCGACACCGGCACTGCCCGCGGTGCGATTGATCGACTCGCTGCTCGGCTGCGCCATTCTGCTGGTGGTCGGCCTCCTCTTCTCCCCGCTGCAGCGGCAGGCGCCACTGGCTCGACGGTTCGCCGCGGCTGTGGAGACGGTCTCGGAATACGTATCGCTGTCGCTGGCCGGATTCGAGCAGGGGCGGTCGACGGCACGCCGTCGTAGCTACCGGCAACTGTCCGAGCTGCGTGCCGCGCTGCGGCAACGCCTGGTGGAACCCACCTCGGCGAGCACCGCGGAGAAGTGGTGGACCTCGATCATCGTGCTGGAACGACTCGTGGACGGCGCCACCGAACGCGCCATTCACATCGAACGGGGCGAGGAGGCGTTCAGCCTGCAGCACACCCAGCGGATCGTGTCGAGCATGCGATCGACGGCACGCCAGTTGCGAGAGGTCGCCAGCACCGGGGCGGTGGATCCCCCCACCACCCTTCCCGACCGACTCGCCGAGCTCGGCGACGAGATCAACGAACGACAGCGGGAACTACCCGCCCGGCAACGGACACGCGCCGAGGCCGCACACCGCTGACTCCCGCGCACCGCCGATCGGGATGCTGGTCATACGACGGCGTCCGGTCCGGTGCTCCGGATGGCGGCTTCGCGAGCGACCAGCAAGGATGGGAGTGGGAGTTTCCGGAGGTGATGGTGTGCACGATGCGCTCACACTGGGTGTGGAGGAGGAGTTCCACCTCGTCGACACCACCACCGGGCAGTTGTCCGACGCCGGTCCCCGGCTCGCGGGAGAACGTTTGACGGGTGTGGCGCCGGGACGGGTGGATCCGGAAATGCTGTCCTCGCAGATCGAGTTGTCCACACCCGTGTGCACCGAACTGGGCGAACTCCACTCGGAACTGCTCCGTCTCCGTGGCGAGCTGGTAACCGCGGCGGACGAGCGGGAGAACAGTCTGATCGCCAGTGGTACGTATCCGGGAACCCAACGGGTAGCGGTGACCCCGAAAGCACGCTACGAGGAAACTATGGCCAGGTTCGGCGTAGTGGCACGGCAACAGCTGGTCTGCGGCTGTCACATCCACGTCGGAGTCGACGACCCCGAGGACGCCGTGGCGGTTATGAATCGTGTTCGCCCCTGGATGTCGGTGCTGCTGGCCCTTTCGGCGAACTCACCGTTCTGGCGCGGCGAGGACACCGACTACGCCAGCTACCGGGCGCAGATCTGGTGGCAGTGGCCGAGCGCCGGTATGCCGGGGCTGTTCGACTCCTACGCCGACTACGTGGCCGCGACGCAGCGTCTGGTCGACGTCGGGGTGTTGCGGGACCGCGAGATGCTCTACTGGGACGTGCGCCCCTCGGAGCACGTTTCCACAGTGGAATTCCGGATGTGCGACGTGGATCCACGTCCGGAACAGACCGTGGTGCTGGCCGGGATCGCCCGAGCACTGACCGAGCGGTGTGTTGCGGAGCGACGAGACCGAGTACCACCGCGTGTCCCCAGACCGGAACTGGAGCACGCGGCTCGCTGGCGGGCTGCCCGTTCCGGACTCTCCGGCGAGCTGGTCGACCCGATCTCGGCGCGTGCCCGGCCGGCCGAACAGCAGGTACGACGCATGCTGGACTACTCGGAGGCGTCGTTGCGCGCCCACGGCGACAACGAGCGAGTTCGCGGTTGGGTATCCCGGCTGCTGAGCGGAAGTACGAGCGTGGCCGCGCAGCGAGACGCGTTCCGTAAGCGGGGCAACCTGGACGACGTGCTCACTGCGATGACCGTTACCCACGGCGAGGGCTGAGCGAGCATTACGGAACCGGTGTCGGAACGTGACGGCCGGAGCACGGGAGACCGGACGAACTCCGGCCCCCATCGGGACGCTCCACCGACCGGAACGGGATCATCGGGAACCACGATCGACACATCGGGTGTTGACGCGGATTCGGCAGGTAACCGATCATCCCGCCGGATTGATCACGATCGTCCGTAACAAGCCCACAAGGCACGGGAGGATCACCATGAGTCCGGACGGAACGAACGGGACGGATCGGAGCACCGAGAACGGACTCGGCCGACGGAACTTCCTGAAACTGGGTACCGCGGGAGCCGCGGGACTCGCGCTGGCGGGAGCCACCGCGAGCACGGCGATGGCGTCTTCCAGGGCCACGGCCGTACCCACCTCGGTGAACACCGCCGCGGCGGTGAACACGATGCCCGATCCCGCCCCGGTGGACCTGAAGCAAGGCGGCGGCGTGACATATCACGCCAGTCCCGGCGACACTCCTGAGTTCCACGTCAACGACTTCAACGGGCTCAAGAACGCGCTGGAGAACGCCGGTGACGGCGACATCATCCGCGTCGCCGACGACGCTGCGATCGACATGACAGGCGCGGAGAACACGCTACCGATCAGCACCGGTGTCATCATTTCGGGAGGTCGCGGCAACAACGGCAGCCTCGGCGGACTGATCTACACCACCAGGAACCGGAATCCGGTGGCCGACAAGGCGCTGCCCATGTTCAAGACCTACGGAGACCGGGTCCGGTTCACCGGTCTGCGGATCCAGGGCCCTCGGCTGGCGAACTACTGGGACCCGGAGGGCTTCGACGGCGATCTCTCCGACCACACGGCCTACGACAACTACCTCATCGGCGGTATCCACTTCCTGGGCGAGGACTGCCGGGTGGACAACTGCCAGCTGTACGGCTTCACCCACGCGGCCATCTCGGTCGGCGCCGGTGGCTACCCGGTTTCGTCCCGGATCGATCACAACAGTATCCACAACAACCCGATGGAACACTTCGGCTACGGCGTGAACCTCTACAATGGCGAGTCCGTGATCGAGTGGAACTACTTCGACTACAACCGGCACTCCATCGCCGGTTACGGCTACTCCTCCAACGGATACACGGCTCGTTACAACCTGGTCGGCGAGCACCCGATCAGTCACGCCTTCGACATGCACGGGCGTGCCCAGAACGACGGCAGCGAGACCGAAGTGGCGGGTGGGACCATCAACATCCACCACAACACCTTCCGGTTCACCACCGACGTCTCCCCCGCCAATCGCGATCAGGAGGCCATCGCGATCCGGGGAGTCCCCGCGAACCGCTGCGACATCGACAACAACTGGTTCTACCACGACTCGAAACCCGTCGCGGTCAACGAGCAGGGCAACGCCTACCGTCAGGAGAACGACCAGTGGATGCACGTGTGGGCCTCCGGTAACCAATTCGGGCGGAGCGAGCCTGCGGCCGACATCGGTCATCCCCGCTGACGGAAACGGTCAACAGCCCACGTGCGACGAGAGGCGTTCAGTAGGATTTCGCGGGTGACCGACACTCCTTCGCCGCTGAACCCCGAGCCACAACCCACCGGTCCCACCGTGGTGGCCGAACCGTCGTGGACGTACCCGGCGGTCGGAGTCGTGTTCACCGTGCTCGGGGCGGGGTTGGGTTGGGGCGTGCGGTTGCTCGCGGACTGGCTGGTGAGCCTGCCCTGGGCACCGATGCGAGGCCCGGCGGAACTGGTGAACTCGTTGCCCGAACCGTGGGTGACTCTCGGTCTCGTCGCACTCGGGGCGCTGGGCGGGATCACGCTCGCGTTGCACGCCTACCACGACAGTCTCACCGTGACGGTGGCCGCCGATCGGGTGGCGCTGCACCGACGGGGCAGCACCCGGGAATGGCCCGGCGGGACCGTGGACGTCGCTTGTCGCGACGGCAAACAGCTCGTGCTGCTGGACGGCGACACGGCGGAACTGGCGCGGGAGGAGTTCGACCTCAAAACCGACAGGCTGGCCACCGCTTTCCGCACTCACGGATACCGCTGGGCCGACGAGGACCCCTGTGCGGACGAGTTCCGCCGCTGGGTCCCCGACACTCCCGGCATGCCGACGGGCGCGGACGCACTGCTCAAGGCACGCGCGAAGGCCCTGCGTCACGGCGATTCCGGCGAGGACGCCCGCGAACTGCGGGACGAACTCGCCCGGATCGGCGTGGTGGTGCGGGACTCGGACAAGAAGCAGTACTGGCGACTGTCCCACGGCCGGTGACTCCCGTCCGGATCAGCCGGAGCCACCGAACTCCACCTCCGCGGACTCCCGGAAGGGGATCGACTTCCCGCTCCTGACCGCCGACTGCACCGGCGGAAAGTTCTGTCACCCGGATCGCGACCGATCGGTTTCGTCTGACACCGTCGTGTCGAGACACCGCAGCTGCTGGTCGTAGTCACGCAGCAGCGCACGGAGCTCTTCCCGCGCCGAGTCGGGCACCTCCGCCGGATTCGCTTCCGCGACACAGCGCGCGGCCGTCATCAGCGTGGCCAGTTCGTGTGCGTGCAGCACCATCCGCAGCACCGTCGGGCGAATCCGTTCCAGACGCATGAGCTCAACCCCGAGAACCGAGGTACTCGCCGATACGGGCCAGTTCCGCTGCGAAGTTGTCGTAGTCCTCCCGAATACCGTTCAGGTAGGCGCTCCAGCCCACGCTGCTCTTGGCGTAGTGCACCGCCTCCTGGATCTCCTCGTCACTGGCGCCGAAGAGTTTCGCCGCCTCGGTGTGGAACAGGGTGCAGTAGTAGCACTTGGTCTCGGCGTGCAGCGCTACCCCGATCAGTTCCTTGTACTTGTTGGGAATCAACGTCTGGTCGAGTTCCAGGCGCTTGAAGATCTCCCACTCCGGTGCCAGCAGCTCGTCCGGGATCCGGGAGAAGAACGTGGGTACCAGGCCGAGGGTGTCCCTGATGTCGGCCTCCACCTCGGTCCGGGTCAGTGTGGTGGTGGTCATGATTGCCGCACCTGCGCTTCCCGTCACGTGGGCGGCCCACGAGCGAACCCCGCCGCGCGATGCCCGGTGCCCTGTGAATGTCGCGGCACCGTAGTGGTGGTGAAAGCACCGGACATCGCGGAATACCGAGCCGCTCGCTACCGCTTCGACCCTTCCAGCGTGCGGCCGGTGCCACCGCCGGCACTAGAGTCTTCGGTCTTTCGGTGCCGGACACGACGCTCCTGAAGAGCACCGCCGGTTCGGAGAGCATCGCCGGTTTGATCGAGTCCTGTCCCGGGTAAGCGGGAACGGAGAGGAACCGACCAGTTGGGAACGCGATGGGACACACTCGAGTAGTGATCGTCGGGGGCGGATTCGCCGGTTACCACGCGGCCGAACAGCTCGCCAAGAACACCGGCCCGGACGAAACCGAGATCATCCTCGTCAACCCCACCGACTACTTTCTGTACTTGCCGCTGCTGCCCGAGGTCGCCTCCGGGATCCTCGACCCGCGCGCGATCACGGTTTCGCTGGCGGGCACACTGCCCACCGTTCGGCTGGTACTGGGCGAGGTGGACCGGATCGACCCGGAAGCCCGGTACCTCACCTACACCGATCCCGAGGACAACACGGGGTCGGTGAACTTCGACAGGTTGATCCTGGCCGCGGGCAGCGTCAACAAGCTTCTGCCGATCCCCGGGCTGGCCACGCACGGACACGGCTTCCGAGGAGTACCCGAAGCACTGTACTTCCGGGATCACGTCACCAGGCAGATCGAGCTCGCGGCCGCCACCAACGACCAGGCCGAGCGGGACGCCCGCTGCACGTTCGTGGTGGTCGGAGCCGGCTACACCGGAACCGAGATCGCGGCGCAGGGCCCCGATTTCACCCGCATCCTTGCGGAACGCCACCCGGAGCTGCGCGACCAGGAGATTCGGTGGAAGCTGCTCGACGTGGCTCCCCGGGTACTTCCCGGGCTCGATCGGCGGCTGTCCAGCACCGCCACCGACGTACTCCGGAAACGGGGGGTGGAGCTGCTTACCGAAACCTCGATCAGCGAAGCCACCGAGAACGGTGTCACCCTCGACAGCGGCCAACAGGTGGCGACGCGGTCACTGATCTGGTGCGTCGGTGTCCGTCCCGACCCACTGGTGCAGTCGCTGGGCCTGGAGACCACGGAAGGCAGGCTCACGGTCGACGAGACGCTGACGGTACCCGGGTATCCGCACATCTTCGCCTGCGGCGACGCCGCGGGGGTTCCCGACCGCGCCAACCCCGGCCGGCTCACGGCCATGACCGCCCAGCACGCCACGCGGCAGGGCAAGCTGGCGGGCAGCAACGTGCTCGCCTCGCTGCGGGGTGAACGGCTCAACGGCTACCACCACCGCGACCTCGGGTTCGTCGTGGACCTCGGGGCACGCGAGGCAGCCGCCAATCCGCTGCGCATCCCACTTTCCGGGTTCACTGCCAAGGCGGTCACCAGGGGTTATCACCTCATGGCGATGCCGACGAACCGGCTGCGGGTGGCCATCGACTGGCTGCTGGAGGCCACCACCAAACGGCAGTGCGTGCAGCTGGGCATGGTCCGTTCCGGCACGGTTCCCCTGGACACCTCCTCACCCGAGCTGCCGAACCTGCGTGGCGAGCAGGAGGCACAGAGTTCGGTCCGTACCTGACCGGAGCCCGTCGACGGGGTTCGTCGAGACGCTCACTCGGCGAGGGTTTCCGCCTGCTCCCGCTCCGGATGGCCCGAACGTGGGAAAGCGCTGTCGAACAGCCAAGTGGCGACGAAGTACCCGACTCCGTAGGGCGCGCTGTAGTCCAGCAGCTCACCGATCGGTGAGCGTTCGGAAGCGGCCCCGGCGAGCACCTGCCAGGCCGGGCGTCCGCCCACCAGCAACCGCTCGGCGGTCTTCGGCCGCAACGCGGCGAGCGCGGTGGTGTCCCCGCAGCGCAACGCCTCGGCCACGTGGTCGTCGTAGGCGACGGCGTCCGGATCCAGAAACCCCGGCGAGCGTTCCGTGCGACACGCCGAACCGTCCCCCAGCACTAGCAGTGCCACCCGTGCGGCACGGTCGGCGATCCGTTCCCCCAGCCGGAGACACTCGCTCGGGGTGGAGTTCCAGGCAACCGACTGGAACTCGCGGGCTGCCCGGTCGATGTGCGACTCGAGCAGCCAGCGTCCGATCGTCAGCGACAACGGCAGTCGAGCACTTCCGTCGCCGAAGGTCTTGTCCAGTCCGTACGGGGCCAGCGTGCCCGTGACGTCCGAGCCGTGGCACGCGGTGCGATCGTCCCCGCCGAGCACCACGACCAGATCGGGGTCGCTGTCGAACAGCCGGGTGACAGCCAGATCGCAGTTGGCTCGCATCCCGTCGAGATCCGCCGCCCGCTGCCCGGCCACCCCGGGAACCAGCACCGGGGGGTGGGGTAATACTCCGGCCGCTACCAGCATGTTCGCCTCGTCTCAATCGTGCCCGTCACTCGTGCCCGTCACTCGTGCTCTGCGGAGATCGTTGCCGTGTTCGTCACGTCGAGTTCCGCCGCAGGCTACGCAGCGGTGGACGCTCCGCCGTCGGAATCGGCTGATCGTGCGGCACCCACTCCGAGTCGGACTGGACGAACTGGGTGTAGGAAACCTCCTGGGGACAGGAGACCTCATCGCGCGAATCGTCGAGAACTCCTTCCGGGAAGGAGTCCCCCTCCGTGCGGGACAGGGCGGTGGCCAGAATCTGCCGGGACATCACCCCGAGCTGTAGCAGTCCTCGATTGCGGTGCTTGCGCACTCCGAGATTGACCTGGGCCAGTCCGGCGAGGCCGTGGCGATCGTAGGCGTCGATGAGCAGTCCCGTCTCCACACCGTAGCCCGGGGCGAAGGGGACGGACTCCAGAAACTCGCGGCGGGCCGCGTACTCGCCGCCCAGGGGCTGAACCACGCCCGCCAGGTCGGGGCGCACAGCGGAAAGCACGGGGCGAGCCAGCAGCTCGGTGACGCGCCCGCCTCCCTCGGCCTGCCGCACACCTTCCCGCGGCAACCGCAACGGTCGCCGGTAGAAACCCTTGACCAGTACCGGCTCGTCACCGGTGAGCAGGGGACCGAGCAATGCCGGAACGAACCGGGCGTCGAAATCGACCAGGTCCGAGTCGAGGAACACGAGGAGATCGCCGGAAACGGCAGCCAACGAGCGCCACAGCACCTCACCCTTGCCTGTTCGTGGCTCGAACTCGGGCAGCACGTCCTCGCGGGCCACCACACGTGCGCCGGCACGCAGGGCGAACTCGCGGGTGTGATCCGTGGAACCGGAGTCGAGCACCACGATCTCGTCGACCAGGGCTTCTCCCCTCCCGTCCGGTTCCGCCAGCGGCAGGAGCTCGGCGATGATGGGAGCGATCGTCTCCTGCTCGTTCAGCGCGGGCAGCACGACACTGACCCGACGAGCGCCTTTCAGTCGTGTCAGTTCCTCGACCGACCAGGACGGGTCCTGCCAGCTACGAGCGGCGAACCACCGCTCGGCCTCGGGTGTCATGTTTCTTGGTCACTGCTCCCAGCAGCTCGGCTGCTTCCTGCCGCCCCGAACACCTCGTCCGCGCGGGAACGGCACAGCGGTCAGGCCAGGCCGCGCACGGTCGAGGCGGGTTCTCGCTCCCCTGCGATGCCCGCGACCATATCCAGTACCTGGCGCGTCTGCCGTACTTCGTGTACCCGGAACGCGGTTGCTCCGTCACGGGCGGCCAGCGCGGTGGCCGCCAGCGTGCCCGTCACACGCTCGGACAGCTCGGTGCCGAGCGTCTCACCGACGAAATCCTTGTTCGAAAGTGCCATCAGCACCGGCCATCCGGTTGCCACCAGTTGATCGGTGTGCCGCAGCAGAGCCAGACTGTGCCTGGTGTTCTTGCCGAAATCGTGGGTCGGATCGATGAGGATGCCGTCCTCGGGAACACCGATCTCGGCGGCGCGTTCCGCCTGCCGCGTGGTCTCGTCCACCACGGAACGCACCACGTCCTCGTAGCGCACGCGGTGCGGACGGGTGCGCGGCACGGCACCGCCGGTGTGCGAACACACATAACCCGCCCGGAACTCGGCCGCGACCTCGACCAGCTTGGGATCGGCCCCGGCCCAGGTGTCGTTGAGCAGGTCGGCTCCCCGCGCGCACACCGCACGCCCCACCTCGTGTCTCCAGGTGTCCACGCTGATCACCAGGTCGGGGAAGTGCCGCCGCACCTCCGTCACGAACGGAGCGGTACGCTCGATCTCCTCGTCCACATCTACGAGAGTCCCGGGGCCGGCTTTCACGCCGCCGATGTCGACGATGTCGGCACCGTCGGCCACGGCTTCGTCGACGGCGGACAACGCGGCGTCGAACTCGAAGGTCCTGCCCCTGTCGTAGAAGGAGTCCGGTGTGCGATTCACGATCGCCATCACCAGTGGCCGCTGAGCACCGAGGTCACGTCCCCGGAAGCGCACGGTCGTCCGCATATCCACCAATCCGCTTCGTCGGGGCCATCACCCCGACCAATGTGCCACATCGAACGGGCCGACCACGGTCTCGTTTGTCGTGCGCCACTCGAAACAGCGGCCCTGGTTACTTCTACACCGAGGCACTGACGTGATCAACACACCTCGTCCAGTCTGCGGACCGCCTGTTGGGTGTAGTACCGCAGCAACAGTGCGTCCTCGGCGCGCACGACCGAGCACAGCCGGAGTCGCCTGTGGGTGTCCTCCGCGAGGTCGCTGACGATGCGCCCCGCACCGGAGCCCGCCAGCATGGGAGAAACGGTCAGGCACACCTCGTCGACGAGACCGTTGCGGACCATTCCGCCGAAAAGCCCGGGTCCGCCCTCACAGACGACGTGGCACCAGCCGCGCCTGCCGAACTCGGCGACGGTCCACGACAGGTCCACTTCCCACTCGCCTGCCACGAGCACCTCGGCACCCGCCGCGCGGTAAGCCTGGATGCGTTCCCTGCCCGCCGTGGCACAGGTGACCACCACGGTTGGCACCTCGGTGTCGGTGAGCACCCCGGCGTCCGGAGGCAGAGCTCCGCGAGTGACCACGGCGAGCGGTGGCACATCGGAACGTCCCAGCGCACGGCGACGTCGCACACGTTCTGCGGTTCGGGATACACCGCTGTAGCCCTCCGCCACCGCGGTACCGGCACCGACGAGCACCACATCGGCGAGGTCCCGCACCAGTTCGAAGACGACCCCGTCGGCGGGATGCCCCAGTCCGCCACTGCGCCCCTCGACACTGGAAGCACCGTCGACGCTGGTCACGAAATTGACCCTCGTCCACGGGTGAGTCAACGACTCGGGATAGGCATAGCTCGAAGCGAGTTCCTCGACTTCGAGGTCGCGACTGCGTTCCACGTCCCGCACGAACATCGAGGCCCCTTTCATCGGCACGTCCGTGCCGTTCACACCGACACGATCCTACTCGGAGACCGAACGAAAGGGTTCGCTCGCTCGTGCGGTATTCGAGAAAGGGGCATCACCGATTACGATCCCGCTACGGGAAAAGGCCCGCCCGATCACACAGCGGAATTCACACAACACGATTCCCGAACCGATCACCTCTCGGACCGGCCCGGCGGAACGGCACCGGGAACCGCGGCGAACCCGAATCCGGGGGTCGAACACGTACAGCGGCGCCCACCGGAGGAGCGTGGTCTCCGGTGGGCGCCGCTCGACCGATCACACGGTCACCGCATCAGTCGACCGAGACCTCGATCCGCTGCGTGTAGTGCGGGTAACCGCTGTAGGGGGTGATGTCGACATCAATGCGCTTCTTGTTGGTGTTCTTGACCACGTGGTAACCCTTTGTCTCGCTGGTCTTGATCTTCACCCAGCCCACCTTGGCGAAGTTCACCTTGAACGAAGCGGAGCTCTTGGCGCACTTGCCGCTGAGCTTCTTCTCGATGTACTGGCCCGGCCCGGACTCCGGGAAGCGTTCGTTGACTCCGTACCAGCCCTCGAAAATGCTGACGTTGGAGCCCTGCTCTCCGTCGTCGTAGAGGCACTTGACGTTGTTGATGTTGAGGTACTTGGCGCTGTAGCTCTCGTTGTGAACGCTCATCAGCGCGGTGACTCCCCGTTGCGGGGAGGGCGGCCGCTCGGCGGTCTGTTCGGCGGCCTGCACGGCGGCCGGAGCGGTCAGCGTCAGCGCGGCCAGACTCAACGCACTCAGAGTCTTGGTGGTGATGGTCACGAAAACCTCCTGTTGTCCGACTCTTTCCGAGCCGTCCACAGCGAAACAGAATCCTTCTCCCCCCGCAGCGCGACCCCACATTCTACACACTTTCCGGGGACAACAGGAAAAACAATTCATTCCCCACCGAGCAGAACGACAAAAATTCGCATCCGCGATCACCGGAAAACCCCGACAACCAGAAAGACACTCGAAATCCGAGAGTCTACACCAAACCGAAACACGGCAAATCGGCAAAATTTTTCGTGCTTCCGAGCAGGAATGAAAACGGTTCGTGCGGCAAAACGCGGAAACCTCCGACGAACATCGAGCAGGAGCGGCCTATCCACTCGGCCAGGTTCGCACCCGGGGACTCGAGCCGGTCGATCCACCGAGCGGAGCCCACAGTGGTGTACTCCTCGAAACCTCCCGGAACGGTTCGTCGAACGGCCAAGAGGGTCGGGGACAATCGAAAGCATGGAGCACGTGGAGATCGGCGAGGGCACCATCCGGCTCGGGCAGCTGCTGAAGCTGGCTGGGTTGGTCGAGCACGGCGGCGAGGCGAAAAGCCTGATCCAGGACGGCGAGGTGCTGGTCAACGACGAGCCGGAGACACGACGTGGGCGGCAGTTGTCACCGGGTGACGAGGTCAGTGTCGGAGGGGAGACGGTGCGGGTCACCTCGGCCTGAGTCGCGGTGTCGTGACGAAGACGGCGTTGTAACGAAGGCGACACCCCGGAACAACCGGGCCCGCCACCGTGTTTCCGCCGCGAAAACCACCGTGTTTCCACCACGCGAGTCGTTGTCCAAGCGCACCGAGAGGTCGGGATTATGCAGTTCGGAGTCTTCACCGTCGGCGACGTCACGCCGGACCCGACCACGAACCGAACGCCCACCGAGCACGAACGGATCAAGGCGATGGTGACCATCGCCCGCAAGGCCGAGGAGGTCGGGCTGGACGTGTTCGCCACCGGTGAGCACCACAACCCACCGTTCGTGCCCTCCTCCCCCACGACCATGCTGGGATATGTCGCGGCACGGACCGAACGGCTGATCCTCTCGACCTCGACGACGCTGATCACCACGGATGATCCGGTCAAGATCGCCGAGGACTTCGCCATGCTGCAACACCTGGCCGACGGCCGGGTGGATCTCATGCTGGGGCGGGGCAATCAGGCACAGGTGTATCCGTGGTTCGGGCAGGACATCCGCCAGGGACTCCCGCTGGCGATCGAGAACTACCACCTGCTGCACCGGTTGTGGCACGAGGAGGTGGTGGACTGGCAGGGCGAGTTCCGCACCCCGCTGCAGGGTTTCACCGCCACGCCTCGACCGCTGGACGATCTGCCGCCCTTCGTGTGGCACGGTTCCATCCGCAGCCCCGAGATCGCCGAGCAGGCCGCGTACTACGGCAACGGTTTCTTCCACAACCACATCTTCTGGCCACCGGAGCACACCAAGCAGATGGTCGAGCTGTACCGGCAACGGTTCGAGCACTACGGGCACGGCTCGGCCGACCAGGCGATCGTGGGGCTCGGCGGCCAGGTGTTCATGCGCCGCAACTCCCAGGACGCGGTGGCCGAGTTCCGGCCCTACTTCGACGAGGCCCCGGTCTACGGCGGCGGGCCTTCGCTGGAGGAGTTCACGTCGCGGACTCCGCTGACCGTCGGCAGTCCGCAACAGGTCATCGACCGAACCCTGTCCTTCCGGGACTACGTCGGTGACTACCAGCGTCAACTGTTCCTCATCGACCACGCGGGGCTGCCGCTCAAGACCGTGCTGGAGCAGTTGGACATGCTCGGTGAAGAAGTGATCCCGGTACTGCGTAAGGAGTTCGACGCGCTCAAGCCCTCACACGTACCCGAGGCACCCACGCACGAGTCCAGGCTGCGTGCGCGGAGCGGCGAGACGGTGCACTGATTGTCCCGCCGGACGGGGCGGCATCCCGCCCTGGCAGGTCACGCGCGGCCGAGCGGCCGATCGGAACGGCTGCCCGGTCACGCGGACCAATCGCGAGAACTCGGAGCACCCGGTCGGTTCAGCGCCTCGTCGGTTCAGGAGGCTCCGGTCAGTTTCGAACTCTCGATGTGTCCCAGCTGGGTGAGAATGCTCAGCTGGTCGTAGTAGACCTCGCCGCCGATGACCCTGCCCTGCTGGTCGTAGCGCAGCGTCTCGCAGAAGGGAATGTCCATCTGCCGTCGCGTCGCGGGCAGTGACCCCATCGGGCCGTCGTTCTCACCACGGCCGTGGAAGTAGGCCACGGAGACGTACTCGCCCTCGACGAACGACTCACCGAGCACACGAGCGTCGGAGAAGGCGGTGGACCACTCCCTCATCCAGTCCTTGAACTCGTCGAGCGAGTGCATGGTGATTCCCCGAGCGTGGTCGATATAGGCGTACTGCTCACCGACGTAGGCGTCCATGTCGTCGAACCGACGCTCGTTGAACAGTTGGTGCATCTTCAGGTGCGTCTCGGCGTGTGTCATAGGTTTCTCCTGTTCCTGGTGCCCGGAACCGGAGTTCCGGTTCCGCTGTTCCCGCCTTGATTCACACGGTGTCGAAAGCGCCGGGCGCGTGGTCGACGACAGCCCGGGCAATTCCTCCTCCGACCCTGCTCCCCTCGGTCGTCCCCCGCCAGAGTCCAAAGACTCCCACCACTCCCCGTCTCGTCTCACGTGCTGTTCGCGCGGGGGCCTGTCCCGCGGCAGGACCGGTTCGGGTTCCGTGGGTTGACTCTCGGGTGACCTAGTGACATGGTTACCCACATGACTAATGAACCAACTAACTGGTTCGCACGACGGTGGTGGACGTGATGGACGACGGTCGCCCGCTGTTCCTCCAGATAGCGGAGCAGATCGAGGGCTCGATCATCGACGGCTCACTGCCCGAGGAAACACGGGTTCCCTCCACCAACGAACTCGCCGCGTTCCACCGGATCAACCCAGCGACCGCGGCGAACGGGATCAACCAGTTGGTCAGTGACGGGGTGCTCTACAAGCGAAGGGGGATCGGAATGTTCGTGGCCGGCGGGGCACGCGAGCAGTTGCTGGAACGACGCAGGCAGGACTTCGGACAGAAGTTCATCGCGCCGCTGCTCGGCGAGGCACAGAAGCTGGGGATGGACGCCGAGGATCTGAAGAAGATGATCGACGCCTGGAGGGAAGAGGCATGACGGTAGCCGGCATGAGCGGGACGAGCAAACGCTACGGTGACACCGTCGCACTCGAGGACGTGTCACTGGGATTCACCGAGAACCGGATTCACGGATTGCTGGGCCGCAACGGAGCGGGCAAAACAACAATCATGCAGATTCTCACCGGACAGAATTTCGAGACCTCCGGAAATGTGGAGGTTTTCGGTGAACACCCCTACGAGAACGACAGAGTGCTGCGCGACGTCTGCTTCATCAAGGAATCGCAGAAGTATCCCGACATGTTCGCGGTCCACCACGCGCTGACCGCGGCGAGCCTGGTCTACGAAAACTGGGACGCGGAACTCGCCGAGGAACTGGTCGAGGAGTTCGCGCTGCCACTCAAACGACGTATCAGGAAACTCTCCCGCGGCCAGATGTCGACGGTGGGCATCATCATCGGGCTGGCCTCACGTGCACCGCTGACCTTCTTCGACGAGCCGTACCTGGGGCTGGACGCGGTGGCGCGGCACCGGTTCTACGACCGCCTGCTCGCCGACTACGCCGAGCATCCGCGCACCATCGTGCTTTCCACGCACCTCATCGACGAGATCAGTGACCTGATAGAACACGTCACCCTCGTGGACAAGGGCCGGGTACTGCTCGACGAGGACACGGACAAACTTCGTGCCAGCGCTGTCACGGTGACCGGACCGGCACGGGCAGTGGAGGAGTTCGCGGCGAACCACACCGAACTTCACCGGGAACAGCTCGGTGGTTTCCTGCGGGTCACACTCAGCGGCGCACTCCCCGAGCGAACCCCGGAGGATCTGCACGTGGAGCCGGTCTCCCTGCAGCAACTCGTCGTACAGACCACCCGACAGGCGACCGGTGAGCAGACGTTCCTCGGTGCCGCGAACGACAAGGAAACCCGCTCATGAGACGCCTGCTCAACGTCAGCCGGATCCAACTGGTCAACGTTCCCGCCGTGTTCGGCCTGCCACTGCTGGTACTCGGGTTGGCGTTCCTCGCCAATCTGGCGATCTTCGCGATGATCAGCGACTCGGCTCAGCAGGGCGAACCGGCCAGCGGGGCGATAATGTCGATCTATTTCGTCCTGCTGTCGGTGCACCTGCAGACCATGACCCAGTTCTTTCCGTTCGCCGCCGGTCTCAGCGTCACCCGCCGCACGTTCTTCGGTGCGACGACGCTGGTGGTGCTGGGACAGTCACTGCTCTACGGAATTCTGCTTACCCTGCTGAAGCTGGTCGAGTCCGGCACCGACGGCTGGGGAATGGGGCTGAGGTTCTTCGGTCTCCCCTTCCTCGTTCAGGACAATCCGCTGCTGCAGCTGTTGATCTACACCGCGCCGTTCCTGCTCATGTCGTTCATCGGCGTCTGGGTCGGCATCGTGTTCAAGCGCTGGGGCCAGCCGGGGGTCTACACGGTCGTGATCAGCGTCGGACTGCTGGCCGTGCTGTTCGCCTTCCTGGTTACCTGGCGGGAATGGTGGGCCTCGGTCGGAGCCTTCTTCGTCGAACAGCCACCGCTGGCACTGCTGTTCGCCTACCCGCTGGGGCTGGCAGCGGTGTTCGCCGCTGCCGGATACCTGACGATCCGCCGCGCGATTCCGTAGCGACCACCACGGCGGAGACGCACGGCGAAACCACCGAGGACACCCGGTCCCGACCGAACGAGCGCGGAAAGACCGGGTGTCACTCGTCCGGAGTGCACGGCCGAACGGCTCGTGGCAGCTTGGCCGAAACCACACATCAGCCCGGGGACGGTGACCGTATGACAGCGCCGAACGGGGTCAGCGCACGTTACGAGGGTGCGGTACTGATCGACGGCACCGGTGACGAGCCGGTCACCGACGCCGTGCTGCTCGTCGACGATCAGGGGGTGATCAGCTACGCCGGTGCGGCCGACGCGGCCCCGCCACGGGACGCGACACCGGTGGTCGACCTGTCGGGACTCACGCTGCTGCCTGGGTTCTTCGACTGCCACGTGCACTTCGGGCTGGGCGGGGACATGATGTCGTCCCTGCGGGACATGGCGGCACTCCCGAGCCTGCGGAGTTTCGAGACCGCTCACCGGATGCGGGAAACGCTGCACGCGGGGATAACCACCGCACGGGACCTCGGCGGTATCGACGCGGGATATCGACAGGCCCAGCAACGAGGGCTGCTCGAAGGACCACGGCTGCGGGTGGCGGGCCGCATGCTGGGCCCGACCGGTGGGCACTCCGATTTCACCCTCCCCGACGGCTCGTGCCCGGATCCGGGGCTGGGAAGCGTCGTGGACACACCGGAACAGGCCCGGCGGGAATCACGAACACTGCTCCGCGACGGGGTGGACTGGCTCAAGGTGTGCGCGACCGGCGGAATGACGACCCCCTCGGACGACCCGGAGGACGTGGGACTGGACGAGGAAACCATCCGGATCGTGGTCGGCGAGGCCGCTGACCGCCGCCGGGACGGCGTGGCCGCGCACTCGCAGGGAACCGTCGGGATCCACAACGCGCTGCGCGCGGGCGTGACCAGCCTCGAACACGGCTACGGGCTCGACCGGCAGGGCAACGAGCTGATGCTGCGCAACGGGACCGTGCTGGTGCCCACCCTGTCGGCGGCGCTGCGGATGCCGGAACGCGGCACCGTGCCGGACTACCTGTGGCAGAAGAAGCACCGTTGGGCCGAGCACTGCAGGTCCAACATCGCCGGAGCCGTCGCGGCCGGTGTCCCGGTCGCGCTGGGAACCGATTCCGGGATCGGCCCGCACGCGAGCAACCTGGACGAGTTGCGACTTCTCGTCGAGATCGGGCTGAGCCCGCTGGAGGCCATCACGGCCGGAACCGGGGAGTCGGCACGACTGCTGGGGGTGCGAGACCGGGTGGGAACGCTGCGTCCCGGTATGCTCGCGGACTTCGTGGTGACCGACGTCGACCCGCTGCGCGACATCGCGGGGCTGGCAGACCCCGCCGCCGTGGTCCTCGTCGCACAGGCAGGCGAGATCCGCAAGAACACGCTCAGCAACAAGGCGGCTTCCGCTTCGTAGCGAGCGGCGGAGGCGACGCCGAACGGGGATCCCGGTCAGTTCGGTCGAGTCGTCCGGCCCTGGAATCACCGGTACCGAAACCATCGAGGACGTACAGCGTGTGGCGAACGAGTTCTTCGGCGGAAAGGGCAGCCTGGCACGAGCTGCGCGCCCGTTGTGACCGCCGGGTGGAAAGCCTGTTGCGCTCGGTCGAACTGCCGGATCCGTGGGACATCGACGAGTTCATCGACGGGTTGGAGAGACATCGTCGACGCGATGTCGACCTGTGCGCGGTGTCCTGGCACTTGGGCGATAGCACCGGTGCCTGGCAACGCAACGACGATCACGACGTCATCGCCTACCCGGACAACACCAGCACGATGCACCAAGATTACATCATCCTGCACGAGATCGGGCACATGATCTCCGGCCACCACGGGCGATGCGTACTGTCCGTCCAGGAAGCACAGCGCCGGGCCCCGGATCTCTCCCCGACCGCCTTCGCCCACCTGCTGCACCGGGGCGACGTCACCACCGAGGAGCACGAGGCCGAAACCATAGCCACATTGATCTTCGCCCGGATCACACGCCGCACGGGGAGACGTCGTAACAGCAGGAGGACAGGGGCAGCACCGGACGACCGGACAGCCGCTACGCTTGCCAGGTTGACCTCGGCGTTCGATCAACTCTGACGGGAACATGTTGTCCAGCCTGCTGATGTACGGCGTCGGGACGACCGCGTTGCTGGCCGCGGCGTACCGGTTCCGGAGCGCTCGCGGGGCGCGCACTCCCGGGGTGGTCCACCTGTGTGGCGCCATAGCCGGTGTGGGGTTGTCCGCCGTGCTCTCGGCACCGAGCACACTGGCCGCGGCGGCACCGATCGAGCCGATACCCAACGTCACACGGTTGTTGGCCAACGATCTCGCGATGGTGGCGGCGTGGTGCGTACAGGGACTGCTGCTGCATCTGGTGCTGCCACCCGAACGTGCCTCCGCCGCGCTCCGCCGTCAAACCGTGGTGCTGGTCATCGGTATCGGCACCATGAGCGCGCTGTTGACAGTGGAGCCGGTCCCCTACGATCCGGAGTTCGTGGCCACCTATGCGGACGTTCCCGCGGTGCTGGGTTACATCGTGGTTTTCTGCGGCTACATCGGTTGGAGTCAGCTGAGTTTCATCCGGTTGATCCGCCGTTACATTCGGCTCAGCGATCGGCCGTGGCTGCGTGCCGGACTGACCGTGATCCAGCTCGGTTGTGCCAGCGCGTTGGGCTGGGCGCTCAGCAAGAGCGCGGCCTCGGTGTTGGTGTTCGCGCGCCACGGCGACTCGACAGGTATCGAGGCGAGCCTGTCCACGCTCTTTTCGGCGACGTGCGTGGGACTGGTCGCGTTCGGGGCCACCATGCCCGGCTGGGGACCGCTGCTCACTGGTTCGCTGTGCCGGATACGACAGCATCACGCGCACCGTGCGCTCGCACCGCTGTGGTCCGTGCTGCGTCCGGTGGTCGCCGAGGCGGATAGCTCGTCGAGCAGCTCTCCCATACCCGGGTCGCGAAGGATCGAGTGGCGCCTGACCCGACGGGTCGTCGACATTCGCGACGCGCTGTTGTTCCTCGCTCCGTACCGTCCGGCACCGAACGAGGTCACCGGAGTTCTCCTAGCTCACCCCGCGGACCCGGAAGCCTCAGCAGCAGCCGTCGGCATCGTCCGAGCCCTGCGCAAGTGGCACTCCGGCGAATCCCCGATGGTCCGGGCGCCGCGAGTGCCGGAGCCGACGGAAATCGACGACCTCGACACCGAGATCGCCTGGTTGAAACGAGTGGCCCGTAGTCTTCCGACCGTGTACACGTCCGAACCGGAGGCCCCGGTGAAACCAGTCAGAGTCCAGTCGAGGACGGCCACGATCACCACGACATGCGCTCACCTGTTGACCGAGGTGTTCGCACCGTGGGTGCTGGTTCTACTACTTCCGCTCATGGTTGCCTGGCGAGCCACCGACTCACTGATCGCCACGCTGCTGTGGGGGTTACTCGTGGCACTGACCAGCAGCCTCTTACCGATGGGGGTCATCGTCTGGGGCGCCCGGACCGGTCGCTGGGACGGTCACCACGTCCGGGACCGCGCTGGGAGGCTGATTCCCTTCCTGGTACTGCTCGGCTCCAGCGGGCTGGGGCTCGGGCTGCTGATCGTGTTGCGCAGTCCCTGGCTGCTCATCGCGCTCGACATCACGATGGTACTGACGCTACTGGTCACCGGGGTGATCACCATTCGATGGAAAATCTCCATGCACACCGCGGTGGCCGCCGGGGCGGTGGTTATCCTCGCCGTCACGCTCGGCCCCGGCTGGTGGGCCTCCGCCCCGCTGCTCGCCGCGATCGGATGGTCGCGGGTCGCCGTGAACGACCACACCACGGCCCAGGTCACGGCGGGAACGATCGCCGGTCTGCTGGCCGGTGGTGGCTACGCGCTGCTCGTGTGACGCCTTGACTTCCCACAACAGCACAGCTCGAGGAACCGCTGGTCTCGACACCGGAAGAACCGGTAGTCACACCGAACGGACAGTCGAGGGCCGGGCTCGGGAACACTTCAGGTTTGCGCGGTCACTCCCTCGCTCAACCGAGCGATCGCGTCGGAGAGCTGCTCGGCGACCTCGGGATCGTCGACCGGATGTGTCTCGGCGAACCGCGCCAGTGATCCCGGCACGGAAAGCCTGACGTCGTCGACTACGGTTCCCCCGCGATTCCCGCGGCCCTGCGGGCCTCGTCCTGGGCCCACACCGTGAACACTCCATCAGTCACACCTCCAGCAGTCCCGAGTTCATAGATGCCGCACGAATTCCCGGCGATGTCACTTGGCTACATCAGCACGCCAGCGCCCGATCTCGGCGAACCAGGAACGTGGCTTCCACGTGGGATCGACCCCGGTGACAGCCGGCTCGGCAACCTCGGCTCCTTCTTGTGCTCGGAGCTCGGAAGTGATCGTCTCGCTCTGAACGTCCTGCTCGTGCATCGTCGTCTCACCGCTCCCGGTTCGGTCACCGCGACCGTCGGATCCCGGCAGGGGTCCGACGGTCGCGGTTCGTTGTCCCCTTCAACGATGCGGACGAGATCGCAGTAGAACAAGTGAAACTTTCTACAAAACCTTTTAGCAAAACTTCAATTTTGATTTCGTGCTGGTCACGCCATAGATACGGACGGACCACCAGTGGCGGGATTCGTCCGGTCGGAGTGCTCGGATGACACGACTCCTGGCCCGCCCACCCGAGCCGGATGTCTCACGAGAGATCGTCCCGGTGCCTCGCACGGTATGCGTCCAGCGACCACGGCACCCCGAACACGCATGACGAGAGTGGGAGTCCGAGCGGTAACCGATGCGCGGAGGAATTCGGTTGCGGAATGCGACGGCGCGGATTCGCACTCCGCTGCCACGCCCCCGAATCCCCCGGACATCTGTAGGATTTTCGGTTCAAACACAACCGACAGTAGTAACGATTCAATACCGAAAATATCGTTGCCAGCCTACGGGCCGATGACTGTCGCACTGGTCGACACCGCGTTTTCGGGGGCGATACTCAGCTACCGCATTGGGGAGAACGAACCCCGCACCCATTCGTGGAGTGCCCGCAGCGCACTTGACGGTATCGAAACCGGTAAACAGCCTCACAGAGGAGGCCTCACGACGAGGTAAGCAACACTTTCGATCCCGGAAGCACCGAGGACTCCTGTACCCGCCCTCGTATTTTGTCAACTCCTGCGGTGGAGCACCGCCGCATATCATCCGACAGCAAGCGCAGAACCAATGGGCCCGCGTAAAACGCAGCCCTGCTTAAAACGTTGCCCTGCTTAACCTTTCCGACCACGAACACACCTGATCGGCGCAAGCTCCGGCCCGAAGGCCGGAACTTGCGCCGATTGCCGGTCACGTGCCCAGCTCCTCTACGGTGCATCGCGACTCACGCACCGGAACCACTCGACCGGATCAGGATGAACACACGAGCCAACACAGTGTCCTCGAAGAGCCTTTGCTCCTGAAAGGATCCCAAGGTGGATGTTCGGTACTTCCGGCACAGGAAGCGCCATGCCAGTCGGCTACACGACGAAAAACATCAGCAGAAAAAGAAACGACCGGTGATCGTCATCGCATGCGCCCCCAAGCCTGATCCTGACCGATGATGCGCGGTGTCCATCCGGACGGGAAAGCTTTTCCCTGTAACCAGCGATGCTATAAACCGTGCAACATATGTTCACACCCCCTTCGCGGAATCACGCTGTTCCATCGCGCCCTCCGGTCAGTCATGCCCCTGCCAACGCCCGTTCCGCCCGAAACGAGGTCGAGCCGGCGGCACCAGTCCCGACGAACACTACGGAAAGCTTGCATCGCACTCGCTGATCAAAAGCTTATACACCGAATGTGGGCATCGACAAACGCTCACTCCGTGAAACACACGAACGAGCTACTAACACCGCGACGAAGATTTCGAGGACCACCGCCAGGACAGCACTCACGAAAATAGTTCACGATATTGTCGAGCGCCTCCCATCTCTCGCGAGCGGGCCAAGCGTCCACCTCACGGGTCGGCCGGACTCCGAATCAGCACCGCCGACCACGTGTGGAACGGGTCTTTCCCGGTAACCCGAGTCGGGAGGTCATCGGTGTGCCCGGGCCATACCTGACCGAGGGATGCGGGGTTGAACCCACAGCCACGTCGTCCCGGGGATAGCAGAGGTGTTCCCGTTCGAACCAGCAGCGGGGACACCCTTCCTTCACAGCGGGCCCGCTACGACGAGTCACAGCACTGCCCAGCACCTCCTTCCACAACACACCTCGAGGGAGCTCCGCGACCGAACCGGGTGAGCCGGGTCACGGCCACCCTTGTGACATGTGCTCCATTGGAGCGGTTACTGCTATGGTGGGAGGAGGTTGAGCAGTCAGCCGGACCACACTCGAGCTTGGATCAGATCCGAGCACAGTGTCGTTGGATCCAGGCTCGCAGGACTGCTTTCACGACCGGACACGGCCTCAAGCCTCTTTTCGATCGGTTCCACATCGGGTTCCCACGCCTGGGTCGACGACACACGTCGATGCAGATGGAGGAGAAACCATGACACCGAAACCGTTCGAACAACACCCCGTCCCCTCCGGCGCGGACCGACGAACACCTCCGACCCCCGAACCTGCCTGGCAGGAGTCGATCGAGGAGTCCGAAAGGCTGCGGCTGCGAATCGCACGACCGGGACCGAACACCATTCTGCTCACCGCCGTCGGTGAGGTGGATTCCACCACCGTGACACGGTTCCGGGACGTGCTCCTTCCTCGACTGTCGGCCACGGCCCGACTCCTGGTGATCGATCTCGGCGCAGTGGAGTTCCTGAACGTTTCCGGCCTGGAGCTGTTGCGCTACGCTCACTCGCAGGCCTCCAACCGGGGTATGCTGTTGCGACTGGTCGTGAACACGCACGCGGTTCGGCGAGCGGTGTGGCAAGCGGGGCTGGACACCGTGGTGGAGAGGCATCCGACGGTGACATCGGCGTTGGAAACCCTCCCGACCGCACGCGTGCCCGAAGGAGTCGGTTCCACCGGTGCCGCCGATTCCGCCGGAATCCTGTCGAACGGCGAGCGGTAGCGGGAACCGCGACCGTGTGACCGGCCGGTTCCGCTGCCACGGAACCCCGTGTCCGCGTGGAACGTCGTGTGCCGAGAGCACGCGGTTCGCCCGGGGAGCCATCATGGCCGCGCAAGTAGGATCGCCTTCGGTTGGCTCACGGTAAGGAAGGCCCGAATGCAGCAGTATCCGACGCAGGACACGGAGTGGCAGGCCCAGCTGGAGGAGATCACCGGGGCTCTGGAGACCGTGACCGACTCCCTGGAACGCGAGGAGAAACTCGAGGAGCTGCTGAATCGGGTGTGCCAGCAGGTGTTGCGAGCCATACCGGATGTGGACATGGCCGGAGTCACACTACACCGGGAGGATGGGCCGGAAACCTTCGTCTGCACCGACGAAACGGTGATCGAGGTCGACGCCGAGCAGTACCGGGCGGGCAACGGGCCTTCGCTGCACTCCGCCGAAACCGGAAAAATCGTCCGGGTCGAGCTCACGGAGGCGAAGCAGCGCTGGCCGGAGTTCACCAGCGCGGCCACCGACGCGGGGCTCGGCAGCTATCTGTCCGCGCCGCTGTTCATAGACCACGAGTACCAGGGGGCGATGAACCTCTACTCGCGACGGGACCACGGATACCGCGAGTTGGACGCGACCGTGCTGGACCTCTACACCACCGCGATCGAGGGCTATCTGCGCACCTGGCAGCGTTACCTCGCGACTCGAAGGCTCACCGAGCAGTTACGTACCGCCCTGGAGTCGCGTCCGATGATCGAACAGGCCAAGGGCATTCTCATGGTGCTGCACAACTACAGCGCCGAGAAGGCCTTCGCCACCCTGGTCGACTATTCCCAGCGCAGCAACACCAAACTGCGTGAAGTCGCCGAGCGTATGATCAGTGAGGCGGTCGGTCCCGCGAGCACCGACACGACGAGGTGAACCGCACGCTCGCGCCTTCACGGGCGCTTCGGGTGTGAGGGCCGCTCGTCCGTGAGGTGTCGAAGGGTACCGGCAGGCAAGTGACGGGTTGACGACGATCGAAAGCGACGACGATGAGGGTGCTGCTCGCCGGATGTGGTGATCTGGGTACGGAGGCCGGCCTGCGTTTCGCGGCCGCCGGACACCACGTGCTCGGTCTGCGACGCACTCCGGACCTGCTTCCCGAGAACATCGAAGGGCAGGCCGTGGACCTCACCCGAGAGCGTCCGGCCGTGCCCGGCGACACCGACATCGTCGTCATCGTGCTCACCGCCGATCGGCGCACGGCCGCGGGCTACCGTTCGACGTATCTCGACGGTCTGACCAACGTTCTCGACGCGATCGACGAGAGGGGAATCCGGCCACGGATCCTGTTCGTGTCGTCGACGGCGGTCTACGGCGACATCGACGGCGTGATCGACGAGAACACCCCGACCGCCCCGGCCTCGGCGACGGCCGAGATGCTCGTGGCCGCCGAGGAGAGGCTGCACAGTAGGTTTCCCGAGGCGATAGCCCTGCGGCTGGCGGGTATCTACGGTCCCGGCCGTACCTCACTGATCGACCGGGTACGAGACGGCACCGCCACTGTCGATCCCGGCCCGAAGTACACCAATCGCATCCACCGCGACGACGCGGCCTCGGCCATCGTGCATCTCACGACAGCGGTGGAGAGCCCGGCACCGGTCTACATGGGCGTGGATCACGAGCCGGTCGACCGGGCCCGAATACTGCGCTTCCTCGCCGAGGAGCTCGGCACGGCCCCTCCCGCCGTACGTGACTCAGCGGAGCCTGGCGGAACGGGCAAGCGCTGCCGCAACGATCGACTCCTCGAATCTGGTTTCCGGTTCACCTATCCCGACTACCGCGCGGGTTACCGGGCCGTGCTGGCCGAGCGGGGCGCACGACACCGTTGAAGCGGGCTCACAGCTCGCGCTCGTAGTACAGCAGCCGCGTCTCCGGACGGCCTTCGCGTTCGAGATTGGTGAAACCGTACTTCTCGTACAGGTTGCGTGCCGCCGTGTCGTTCTGTGCCGTACCCAGCTCCATCGTGGCCGCACCACGTTGCCGGGCGAGGCTGATCGCGCCCTCCAGGACGGCGGCTCCATAACCCCACCCGCGGTGCTCGGGCACCACGTAGAACTCTTCGAGCAGACACACCGGCTTCGCGGTGAACAGGTGATCGCGGAACCGCAGCTGGGCCGCACCCACGTGAGGTGGCTCGGCGAGCACGAAAACGCTGATCTCCGACGCGACGTGAGCGCGGATCCGCTCGGCGAGTGGCCCCGCGCCCGGGGTGAACTCGTCGAACTCGAGCTGGAAGCGGTGGAGCAGTCCGGCTATCTCATCGGCCTCGGCACTCCCACCGAGTCGGCAACCCGTCTCCGAAGGGATCACTCGGCCAGGATACGCCCCGACGAACCGATTCGGGGACATGCGAACAGGACGGCTCAGACCAGTCCGCTGACGATGCCTCGTGCGTTGTCGAGCCCCGAGTCGAGTGCCTCACCCGCGTCGTCCGCCAACCGCCGGACATCGTCACTGCCGTTCTCGAAGGCGTAGTCCACGGAGCCCGAGGTGATCGCACCGGCGGCTACACCGACGATGGCGCCGACCGCGAACCCGACCGGACCGCCCACCGCGGTCCCGGCCAACGCTCCCGACACGGCCGAGCTGACGACCACCGAGGAAGCCAGCCCGAGCCCGTTGGAGGACACCGCCTGGGCTGCCGATTCGCCGTTGGACATGTCGTAGGCAACCGCTCCGACTGTCAGCGCACCGCTGAATGCCAGCCCCGCTCTACCGATCGTCTTGCCGTAGGCTGCCACGTCGTCGGAAGTGGTTCCGGCCCTCGCCGCGAACTCATCGGACCGGCCGAGCAGGCGTTCGAACTCGCCGCGGTTGCCGGTACGCCAAGCGCGTTCCGCCCAGCTGCCGCGCAGCGCCGCCTCGTCACCGAGCATCCCGGCCTGTGCGGACTTGATGGACCGGTCGTAGTTCGCGACGCTCTCACCGGCCGCGAACACGGAGCTGCCGATGGCTGGCCAGTTCTTCCGGAGAAATCGCCCTGCCGTGTTGTTGATGTCGGCACCGGTGGCGCTCCACTCCGCGTGCGCGACCTCGGCCTCGACACGCAGTTTCTCGTAAACCCGCTGCCGTGCCACGAAATTCTGCCTCGCGGTCACGGCCTCGGCGTGTGCCCGCAGCGCGTCCGGTGTCGCAGCGCTCCCCCCGGGTGCGGGTCCGGGGTCGGGTGGCATGGGACCGGGCTCCTCCACCGTGTGCTCGGTGACCGGGAGTCCCGCCGTCCGGGCTTCGGTACGGATGCGGCGCATCTCCCGCTGGGTCCACCGCAGACTGGCGGCGACCTGGTCGAACCTGGCGGCTATCCCGTCGGCGTCACCGGCGAGTTCGTCCGCGAGGTGACCCCCTCGGGTCAACGTGTCGCGGAACGCCTCCCCCGCCGTGCCCTGCCAGCCGGAGTCCGCCCGGTTGCGGGCGGTGAACACCCGGTCGGCGGTGTCGGTGACGGCCCTGGCCAACGTGTCGCGTATCCACTCGGCCGCGGCGAACACGGCGGAAGGGTCACCGCTCACTGTGGTCCGGATAGGCATGTCCTACCGCCCTCGTAATCCGAGGAGTACTTCGCGTGCCTGGCGATCGGCCTCGGTGTAGGCGGCCGCACTGTCGGCCACCGCGTCACCGGCTGCCGAGGCGGTGTCCGAGAGCCGATCCGTTTCCTCTACGAGCTGGTTGAGCAATGCGGCCACGGCGGTGCGCGCCTCACCCGCATCCGGTTCGGCGGGTGCCGTGGCGCGTGTGCGGTGCAGCTCGTCGCCCGCCTGCCGCAGTGCTCCGGTGATCTCGCCCAGAATCATCGGGTCGATTCGGAAACCGGAACTCATCGGTTCACCTCCTGGACGCGTTGTTGCTCAGGGATGTCCATGTCGAGCACCACGAGATCGAAGTGGGCGATCCGCCCGAGTTTTCCCAACTGCGTGGCGGGCATGACCAACCAGGGCTGTCGCCTTCCACAACAGGAGTGCAGCCGGTCGAGTGCCGAGTAGACCGGCAGTACCAGCCTGCCGTCGTCGAGTTCGCGCAGCTGCACCACGGCGTCCTCCGCCCGAGCCACGTGGGTCTCGCACGGCAGGTACACCATGGGCGGAAAGTCCTCGGGGAGTCGCGTCTCTCCCGATCCGCCGGTAGTCCAGGCCACCGAACCACTCCTCGTACCGACACGTACGGATACCGCCGCAACCGAGCACCGTGCACCACGCACCGATTCGCTCGGCACTCGTGGGACGCCCGCCCCGGCGGCAGGGTTGTGCGACCACCGTGCCCGATCCGAACGGTCTGCGGTGCCACGGTAGGGGAGCCATCATGGGGTTGTGAACATCGATCCGGCCAGGTACGAGGCGGCACTGCTGGACATGGACGGTGTGGTCACCGACACCGCCCGGGTGCACTTCGCGGCGTGGCAACGGCTCTTCGACGAGTACCTGGCGACCCGAACGACCTCGTCGGACTCGCACGATCGTTTCACCGAGCAGGACTACCGGCGTCACGTGGACGGCAAACGCCGGACGGACGGCGTGCTGGCACTACTGCGCTCCCGGGGGATCAAGATACCACTGGGCTACGCCGACGACGGTCCTGATCGGAACACCGCTCACGGCTTGGGCAACCGCAAGGACGCCTACTTCCGCGAACTCGTCGAGGCGAACGGTGTTCGGGTTCACGAGGACGCTCGTGGACTTCTCGAGTCCCTGCGGCAGCGGAGGACGCGCACGGCCCTCGTCTCGGCCAGCCGCAACTGCGAGTGGGCGCTGCGGCACACGGACCTCGGCGAGCTGTTCGACGTCGTTCTCGACGGACTGCGGGCCGATGAACTCGGGTTGGCAGGCAAACCCGACCCGGCGATCTTCCTGGAGGCAGCTCGGCTGCTGGAAGCCGAACCGTCGGAGTGCGTACTGCTGGAGGACGCGGAGCCCGGGGTACGCGCAGGCAGAGCCGGTGGGTTCGGGTGGGTGATCGGAGTGGACCGTACCGGTCATGCCGAGGCGCTGCTTTCCGCCGGGGCTGACGAGGTGGTCACGACTCTGTTCGATGTAGCGGCACAGGGAGCCACCGAGCCACGAGACGTCAGGACGCTACCCGCTGCCGTGTCGCGCCGGGACCGGATCGTCGGACGGCTCGGCACCGCACCGCTACTCGTGGCGCTGGACTTCGACGGCACGCTGGCACCGATCGCCGGCACCCCGTCCGAAGCCAAGCTGCCTCACCGCGGTCGAGAGGTGCTGCGAAGGCTCGCCGGGTGCTCGACATTAGCCGTGATCAGCGGTCGCGATCTGTGCGACGTGCGGGAGAAGGTAGGGCTGTCCGAGCTCTGGTACGGCGGGAACCACGGTTTCGAACTGGCCGCACCTGGCGGTGAAGTGTTCGTACACGGGGCCGGCGAAGCCGGTGTCGACGATCTCGACACCATCGAGGCCCGGCTGCGAACCCAACTCGTCACGCCGGGGGTTTTCCTGGAGCGGAAGCGGTTCGCGCTGGCGGTGCACTATCGCGATGTCGCGGACGAGGAGGTGGAGGACGTGACGAGGCCGGTGTACGACGCGGCAGCCGACCGGGAGACGGTGAAACCGACCACAGGGCGCCGTGTGATCGAAATCGTGCCCAATGTGGCCTGGGACAAGGGCGCCGCGCTGCACCGGCTGCTGGAGCGGGTGAGAGCCGCGGCGAACGACTCGGGCTTCGTCGTGTTCTACGCGGGCGACGACCGGACGGACGAGGACGCGCTGCGCGTGGTCCACGACAGCGGTGTCGGGATATTCGTGCGCAGTTCGGAACATGCCGATCATCTCAGCTGGGCGCACTATGTGGTCGACGGTCAGGACGAACTCACCGACGTGCTGGGGCACATCTCCTCGAATCGTGCGGGTGGGATCCGTTGAGTTCGAAACGGCGTATCCGACGCCGGCCGGCTACCCTCACCGGGTAATCCCGTCGCCGCGTGGTAACCGATCGCCACGCGGGTTCGGGTGCGTTGCTCCGCCGCTGTGCCCACGAGGGACACGGTCATGAACGATCCGCTGAGTCCACACCGACTCGTCTTCACCGACTTCGATCCGGCCGACGAGAAGCGGCGGGAAGCGCTTTGCACACTGGGGAACGGCTACTTCGCCACCAGGGGGAGCGCGCCCGAGGCCGACGACGACGGCGTGCACTACCCGGGAACCTACGTGGCGGGCTGCTACAACCGGATCACCTCGACGGTGTCCGGGCGGGAACTGGAACACGAGTCGCTGGTCAACATGCCGAACTGGCTGGCGCTTACCTTCCGCATCGACGGCGGCCCCTGGCTCGGGCCGACGGTGGTGGAGCCGCTGGAACACGAACAGGAAATCGATCTGGAACGGGGGATCCTGGTACGCAGGGCGCGCCTGCGGGACGGCTCGGGGAGAACCACCAGGATGGTGCAGCGCCGGTTCGTACACATGAGCCGACCTCATCTGGCGGGACTGGAGACCACGCTCGTGCCGGAGGACTGGTCAGGAACCATCACGTTCCGCTGCGGCCTGGACGGGCGGGTCGGCAACCACGGTGTGGAACGCTACGGGGAACTGAACGGGCGGCATCTGGTCGACACCCACGGCAGCGAGGTCGGAGAGAACCTCGTGGTGCTGCACGCACGCACCTCGGGATCGGACATCCGGGTGGCCGAGGCGGCCAGATCCCGCTTGTTCCGCGATGAGGTACCGCTGGCGGGCGGAGGCCGAACGGTTCACGACGAGCAGGCGGTCTTCCAAGAGTTCACCGTCGATTCGAACCGGCTCGACGAGGTACGGCTCGAGAAGATCGTGGCGCTCCACACCTCGCGGGACTCGGCGATCGTGGAGCCGGTATCCGAGGCGGTGGAGGCCGCCCGCGAGGCCGAGGGATTCGACGAACTGCTGAGCTCCCACGTCGCGGCCTGGGCCCGGCTGGGCGATACCTTCCACTGCGGGCTGTCCACGAGCGCGGCCACTCGGCAGGCGGTGAGGCTGCACGTGTTCCACCTGCTGCAGACCGTCTCGCCGAACACGGCGGACCTGGACGTGGGTGTCCCGGCCCGCGGGCTGCACGGTGAGGCGTACCGGGGCCACGTCTTCTGGGACGAGTTGTTCGTGCTGCCGACCCTGACGCTGCGCATGCCGCGGGTGGCACGAGCGCTGCTGCGCTATCGCTGCCGCAGGCTGCCGCGGGCACGGCGCGCGGCGAGGCGAGCGGGACTGTCCGGCGCCATGTTCCCCTGGCAGAGCGGCAGCAACGGGCGCGAGGAGAGCCAGTCGTGGCACCTGAACCCGCGTTCGGGACGATGGCTGGCCGATCACACGCATTTGCAACGTCACATCGGCATCGCGATCGCCCACAACGTGTGGCACTACTACCAGTCCACCGCCGACGAGGAGTTCCTCGCCGAGCAGGGCGCGGAAACGATACTGGAGACCACCCGGTTCCTCGCGTCGCTGGCCACTTACGAACACGGACGCGACCGCTACACCATCAACGGGATCGTGGGGCCGGACGAGTACCACACCGGCTACCCGGACCGGGATTCTCCGGGTATCGACAACAACGCCTACACCAACGTCATGGCGGCGTGGCTGTGCCGCACCGCGCTGCGAACCCTGGACGAGCTCGACGACAGGCGCCGAGCCGAACTCACCGACCAGCTCGATCTCGACCACAGCGAGACCGACCGGTGGAAGCACCTCTCGCGGCGGATGTACGTCCCCTTCCACGACGACGGGATCATCAGCCAGTTCGAGGGCTACGAACGGCTGGCGGAACTGGACTGGGAAGACTACCGACACCGCTACGGCGACATCAGCCGACTCGACCGGATCCTGGAAGCCGAGAACGACTCCCCCAATCACTACCGGGCGTCGAAACAGGCGGATGTACTGATGTTGTTCTACCTGCTCTCGGCCGAGGAACTGGAGAGACTGCTCACCACGCTGGGCTACGCGATGCCTCGGGACACGATCCCGCGCAACATCGACTACTACCTTCGACGTACCAGCCACGGGTCCACGCTCAGCGCCGTGGTCCACGCATGGGTGCTGGCCCGCGCCAACCGACGTCAGGCGCTGGAGTTCTTCGACAACGTGCTCGCAGGTGATCTGCACGACGTGCAACGGGGCACTACCGCCGAGGGGATCCACCTTGCCGCCATGGCGGGCAGCATCGATCTGTTGCAACGCTGCTTCGCGGGCATCGAAGTACAGGATCACACCCTCGTGCTGAATCCGCTCTGGCCCGAGGAGCTCGGCGCGCTGGAGCTGGCGATCCGATTCCGCGGCCACCCGGTCGACATCACCATCACCGGCCGGACAGCGGCGGTACGCACCGCGCCGGGCAGCGGGAAGTCGCCGATCCGGTGCGCCTGTGGCTCCCGCACGGTGATGCTGGATCCGGGCGAGACCACCGTGTTCTCGCTGGAGCACGCCGAAAAATGAAAATTATCCGTTTCCGTAATCCGACGCGGAAGACGATCCCGGAAACGGGAGCGTCCGGGAAACGTCCGGCCGCGCTTCGCCCGACCGAACCCGAGTTATCAGTAGTGCGGGAACAGATTCTCCACGCACTCCGCGATCGGTCGGCGCGGCGTGGGCGGCGCGGGGAACCGCTCGGTGATCGGCCATCCCAGCCGCAGCACGAACCTGGGAACTCCCGTACCGCCGAGCACCTGGTCGCGTACGAACTCTCGAGCGGAGAACACCTCGCCGAACTGACTCAGCACGCAGCTGGCCAGCCCCTCACGGGCCACGGACAGCGTCACTTCGCCCAACACCTCACCCGAAAGCAACTCACTTTCGAGGGTGTCTTCCAGCGTGTACAACAACGCCAGTTCCGCACCGTCGTCGAGCACCGGGATCGACAGCTCACCGGCGCCGAAATCCCGTTCGAAGGCACTCGGCGCGTGAGCCTCGGGGATGTCCCGAGCGGGCACCCCGTCCGAACTCACATGACGTGTCGACCACTTCGCGAGCTCGTGACGGTACTCCGGATCGTCCTCGCGTGCCCTGCCCGCTTGGCGAATCGCGTAGGACAGCTGCTGTCTGGCCGGCTCCGACAGCACGAAATCGAGCACGCAATCCTTGGCTGCCGCGGCCTCCCGCGACTCCCGCAACAACTCCGGGGGAACGGGCTCGGGCAGGAAAGGTCTGCGGTCCGTGCGACGTCGAGCGGCCAGCCCCGCCAGCACCACGGCCTCGGAGTCGATGTCGGCGAGTCTGCTGAACTCGATCGAAGCCAGGTGGTCGGGCTGGTCCGGATTGGGCAGGCGATGTACCAGTGCCTTCCACCCCTCGGCGGCGAAACCGATACGAGCCTGGTAAAGCGCCGCACCACAGCCGATCACCGATTGTTCCCCGGTTGGATCGAGCACGGGTGAGACACGGGAACGATCCAGATACAGGTGAACCGAACGGGGCCCGATCACCCAGCGCCAGGGCTGGATGTTGTGCAACGAAGGTGCTCGGCAGGCCACGACCAGCGCGGAACGCATCGTGGCTATCGCGGGCTCACTCTTACCGGTCATACGGCACCCCACCCACACTCTACGGCCCGTGTTGTCCGTCGAACAGCGCTGCGCCATACGTATAGGAAAGAGCCGAAAGGACTCGCGGGTCGGAGGCGACAGCGTCGGGCCCCGGACGCGGCTTCGGCACTGCGATCTGCACGACCGAGGGGCAATCTGGAACGGATGAAGCGTCGACAACCCTGATCCTCGGACAAGGTGCTTGCCATGGACACCTCGCGATACGACATCGTCGTCGGGGTGGACGGCTCGGATTCCGCCCTACGGGCAGCCGACTGGGCCACAGCGGAGGCTCGGCGGCGCACCGGGGCCTCCCTGACTCTCGTGCTGATCAACGACGATCCGGCTCGGGAGAGCTACGTCCGAGAGGCCGTCGCCGACATCGCCGGGAGGTGCGGCGAGGCGTGGCCCTCGCTGGAGGTGAGCCACGAGGTCGCCGAGGGACACCCGATCGAGGAGCTGGTACGACGTTCCTCGACAGCTGACCTCCTGGTGCTCGGTTCGCGTGGGTACGGCCCGGTGGCGGACGCGCTGCTCGGTTCGGTCAGCGTGGGGGTGGCGCGACGAACCAGGTGCCCGATCGTGATCGTCCGGGGTGACGAGAGCGAACACCGAGACGAGGTCGTGGTGGGGGTCGACGATTCGGCACGGAGCGAGGCCGCGTTGGAGTTCGGCTTCACCAGCGCGCGGAACCGGGCCTCGGAGCTGCTGGTGATGCGAGCGATGTCCCGGAGCTCGCGGACCCGGCAGCCGACGTCGCGGCGGGAGTCCCCCGCCGAACGAGTCGAACACGACCTCGCGAAACGGCTGGAGCGCTGGGGCGCGTGGTTTCCGGAGGTGACGGCGCGCCGCATCGACGTGGACAAGCATCCGGTGACCGCCCTGCTCGAACTCTCCAAAGGTGCGGGCCTGGTCGTGGTGGGCCGTCGCGGGGGCGGCGGCTTCAGCGGGCTCATGCTGGGCTCGGTGGCCCGTGGCGTGCTGCACCGGGCCTCCTGTCCCGTGGCGATGGTCCCCGAGGCGGGTGAGCAGAAATGATGCGACGGAACCGCTCCACCCGCCGGGAGGTGTGACGGAGATGGCGGAGTTCACACCGACGCTGGGACTGTCCGCCGAACAGGCCGAGGAAGTGGTCCGGATCGCGGGCGAGGCGCCCTCGCTGCACAACCGACAACCGTGGCGATTCCGGCTGCTACCCCGTTCGATCGAACTGCACTACGATCCGCGAGCGCGGCTGCCCGCCACTGACCCGCGGGAGCGGGAACTGCGGGTCGGCTGTGGCGCGGCGCTGCTGAACCTGCGGCTCGCCCTGGAGCACGAGGGGATCAGCCCGACCGTGACCCTGCTGCCCAGCACCGACGCGGAATCGGCCCTGGCCGAGATACGCGGCGAGGGCTCGTCGAACATGTCACCGCAGCAACGGGTGCTGTATCGGGCGATCGCCGATCGGCACACGAACAGACGTCCCTTCCGGGAAACCCCGGTACCCGTGGAGCAACGGCACTCGCTGCTCGAATCGGTGGAGCGGGAGGGGTGCTGGCCGCACATCGTGGAACGCGGCGAGCTGGGACGACTGGAGGGCATGGTCCACCGCGCGCACCGGGCGCAGCTGGCCGATCCGCGATTCCGGGAGGAGCTGGCCGAATGGACCGGACACGCCGCCGAGGTCAGCGAGGGAGTGCCCGCCTCTGCGGCGGGTCCCGAACGGGAACCACAGGACCAGTGGGTGCTGCGGGACTACTCGGCGGGCAAGGCGAAACCGCGCGTGCCCGGCAAGGACTTCGAGTACGATCCGCTGCTACTGGTGATCTGTTCCTACCACGAGGGTCGAGCGGCGGAGCTGCGCGCGGGACAGGCGCTGCAACGAATGCTGCTGACAGCCACTGCCAACGGCCTGGTGTCCTCCCTGATGTCGCAGGTGATCGAGATCGACGAGACCAGGGAGGAACTGCGGCGGATGCTCGGGGGAAGCCTGCGCCCCCAGGTGTTGCTCCGGGTCGGCCACGGTTCGCGAACCGCACCGACACCGCGGCACGAGCCACGCGAGCTGCTGCTGTAGCCCGAGAGATCATCACCGCCGCACGCCTCGGGGCTCAGGACTCGCCACCCGATGGGGCCGAGCCGCCGTCGTGTTCTCCCCGGACCACGAGCACGGAGCAGTGCGCGTGCCGTACGCAGTACTGGGCCACCGATCCCAGCAGGGCGGCCGCGAAACCGCCCAATCCCCTGCTGCCCACCACGAGCAGATCGGCGTGGACCCGTCGCACCACATCCAGCAGCGCTTTGGCTGGGTGGCCGTAGACGACCTCCCGACGCACCGGAACCGAACAGTCCCCCGGAACGAGCCGCGCGATCGTATCGTCCAACGCCGCCGCCGTACGGTGGGCCACCGCCTCGGGCCCGGCCACCGGTCTGTCGTACAGCTCGGGATAATCCCAACCACGCACCGCCACGACGACCGAATCGCCGACGAGTTCCGCGTGCCACAGCGCCCAGCGCAGCGCCTGTTCTGAACGGGCCGAACCGTCGACTCCCACGACGACGCGGTACTCCTCCGACACGACTACCTCCCCCAGCGAGACTGTCACCGGGAACGAACACGAAGCCCGTCCCGGAGGTTGACCGGTGGTCACTTCCTCGCACGCGGCCGGATCCCGACCGGGTGGGAGCCGATGTCCACCGACCCCCGAGGATGCTCCGTGGGGACACGATCGTCGTTTCCGACCGAACGCGCAGCACGGGAACCACCGACCCGCCGACGAGGAATGAGCAGCAGGTGCACGACGGCAGGAAACTGACCGAGGAACGGATCGACCGGATGCTGCGCGACCGCGTCCGGCCCGCTCTCCGACCGGAGGCCACGCCGGTCACGCTCGACATCTGGCACGGTACGAGCGCGCCGGTACCGGTCGCGAACAGCGGTTCGTCCGGGGAGTACCGCGGGGCGGAGGTGGGCGACCGCTGGGGACCGCCGTGGAGCACCACCTGGTTCCGGCTGCGCGGGGAGGTCCCCACAGAATGGGCGGGACGTGCCGTGGAGCTCGTGTTCGACCCGGGATTCGACCACCGACGGCCGGGCTTCCAGTGCGAAGGACTGGTGTACCGACCGGACGGTTCGATCGTGAAGGGGCTGAACCCACGCAACGAGTGGGTACGCGTGAGCGAGGCCGCCACCGGTGGTGAACCGCTGGAGTTCCACGTGGAAGCGGCGGCGAATCCGGTGATCCTCGGCGTTCACTCGTTCACCCCCACCGAGCTGGGCGATCCGGCCACCGCGGGCACGGAGCCGCTGTACCGCGTCGAGCGTGCCGAGCTGACCGTCTTCGACCACCGCGTCGAGCGGCTGGTCCACGACATCGAAGTACTCGACCAGCTCATGCGGCAGCTCAGCACGGACGATCCGCGGCGTTGGGAGATACTGCGCTCCCTCGACCGCTGCATGGACGCGCTGGACCCGCGCGACGTGAGCGGTAGCGCGGACCGTGCGCGCGAGGAACTGGGCCCGGCATTGCGGAAACCGGCGCACGCCAGCGCGCATCGCGTGTCGGCGATCGGCCACGCGCACATCGACTCGGCGTGGCTGTGGCCGTTCCGCGAGACCGTGCGCAAGGTGGCCAGGACGGTGTCGAACGTGCTCGGGCTGCTGAAGGACCATCCGGAGTTCGTCTTCGCCATGTCCCAGGCACAGCAGTTCGCCTGGCTCGAGCGGCACTATCCACAACTCCACCGACGGGTTCGGTCCGAGGTGGCCGCGGGGAGGTTCGTCCCCGTCGGCGGCATGTGGGTCGAGGCCGACACGAACATGCCCGGCGGTGAGGCGATGGCGCGGCAGCTGGTGCACGGCAAGCGGTTCTTCCTGGACGAGTTCGGCGTGGAGACCGACGAGGTGTGGCTGCCCGACTCGTTCGGTTACAGCGCGGCGCTGCCGCAGCTGATCGCCCTGTCCGGTTCGAGCTGGTTCCTGGGCCAGAAGGTCGCCTGGAACCAGACGAACGAGTTCCCGCATCACACCTTCCACTGGGAGGGGATCGACGGCACCAGAATCCTCACCCACCTGCCGCCGGTGGATGTCTACGACTCGGAGCTGTCCGCGGCCGAACTGGCGCACGCCTCGGCCAACTTCGCCGAGAAGGGCGGTGCCAATCGCTCGCTGGTCCCGTTCGGCTGGGGTGACGGGGGCGGCGGTCCCACCCGCGAGATGCTGGCACGGGCCGAGCGTCTGTCCGATCTGGAAGGATCACCACGAGTCACCGTCGAGTCCCCCGCCGAGTTCGTCCGCGAGGCTCGTGCGGAGTACACGGCGCCACCGGTATGGGTCGGGGAGCTGTACCTGGAGTTCCACCGCGGCACCTACACCAGTCAGGCGGGCACCAAACGGGGGAACCGGCGCAACGAGCACCTGCTGCGCGAGGCCGAGCTGTGGGCGGCGACGGCGAACGTGTACCGCGGTCTCCCCTACCCGCACGAGCGACTGGACCGGCTCTGGAAGGCCGTGCTGCGCAACCAGTTCCACGATGTCCTGCCCGGATCGTCCATCGCCCGGGTGCACCACGAGGCGGAGCGGGAGCACGAACTCGTCCGGAACGAACTGGAGGAGATCATCGATCGGGCCCAGCGAGAATTGGCCGGATCGGGCTCGACACCGCTGGTGTTCAACGGCGCTCCGCACGAGCGCGACGGGGTTCCGGCGGGTGGCGCGGCACCGTCGGCCGCACCGGACACGGTCGTGGAACTCTCCGAAACGGACGAGGGATTCGTGCTGCGCGACGAATCACTGCGGGTCACGATCGACCGTCGGGGCACCGTCACATCGCTGTACGACCTGACAGCCGACCGCGAGCTCGTTCCGGAGGGTTCGGCTGGCAACGTGCCGCGGGCGCATCCGGACCTGCCGAACCGGTGGGACGCCTGGGACATCGACGCCTTCTACCGCAACAACGTCACCGAACTGCTGGATGCCGAGGAAGTGGCGGTGCTGGAGAACGCCGCGGATCATGTCACGGTGCGCGTGGTGCGTTCCTTCTCCGACTCGCGGATCACCCAGGAGTTGACGCTGCGGGGCGGCGCCGCGCGGCTGGAGATCGACACCGAGGTGGACTGGCACGAGTCCGAGACGCTGCTCAAACTCGCTTTCCCGGTGGACGTGCACACCGATCGCATGGCGGCCGAGACCCAGTTCGGACACCTGTACCGGCCGATTCACGAGAACACCAGCTGGGACGCGGCCAAGTTCGAGACGTGTGCCCACCGCTGGGTCCACGTGGGTGAGGCGGGCTACGGCGTTGCCCTCGCCAACGACACCACCTACGGCCACGACGTGACCCGCTGGGCCAAGAACGGCGGCGGTACCGCGACGACGGTGCGTGCATCGCTGCTGCGCGCTCCGCGGTTTCCCGACCCGGACGCCGACCAGGGGACGCACCGTTTCCGGCACGTCCTCGTCCCGGGAGCCGAGATCGGTGACGCGGTTCGGGAGGGCTACCGCCTCAATCTGCCCTCCCGAACCGTGCGGGGCGAGTCACCGGTGGAACCGCTGGTCACCAGTGACAACCCCACTGTGGTCCTCGAAGCGGTGAAGTTGGCCGAGGACGGCTCCGGAGACGTGGTGATGCGACTGTACGAATCCTCGGGTGGCCGCGCCACGAGCCGGGTCACCACCGGTTTCGCCCCGGTGAGTGTGCGGGAGACCGATCTGCTGGAACGACCGTGGGCCGATGGGGAAATCGAACACGCCCCAGCGGGGTTCCGGCTGACGCTGCGTCCGTTCGAGATCCGCACGCTGCGGCTGGAGCGGGCGTGACCGGATTCCAAAGCTCGACCACTCGGCGATCTCCAATCAGGAAGCGCACTCCTTCCAGGCGAAGTGGTAGGTGGTCTCGATGCTTCCGTCGGTCGAGTCCATCGTCATGAAGCTGGTCTCGCCGGAGTCCGAGTCCCCCGCGTCCACCCGCAGTTCGGTGTTTATGTTGAAGTTGCGCTGTACACCGCAGGGTTTGTAAACGATGTCGGCGATCTCGGTCTCGTCGGTGACCTGCCAGTTGTCGCTGTATGCTCCCTCGAACGTCTTGCTGGAATGGGTGGTCCGGGAATCACCCTGGAAGTAGTAGCTGGCTTGCTGGGTACCGGTGGCTCCTTCCGCGAGGTGGGCGAATCCGCGGTAGTCGGCCCGGGCTATCCCGTAGGTGAGCCCCTGGGGAACGTGCACGACCAGATTGAGCTGACAATTCTTCCGGAAGGCCGTGGGATCCGTGTCGGGCCCCACCTCCGCCAGATAGTCGCTGTAGGTGACGGTGAAGGCCTTGTTGTCGGGCGAGACGGCCACGTCCGCCGTGCCTTCGGGACATCCGGAACCGTTCACGGTGGCGACGTCGATGACGATCTCGTCCGAGGGTGGGGAGTCGAACGGACCCGACGTCGGCGCGAGAAGAGTGGACAGCGCCATTCCGGACGCGATCAGACCGTTGAGCATCCTGTTTCTCCTGTTCGGGTGAAAAACCACGCTGCTGTTCGTTTCCGTTGTTCGGACAACTTGCCGATCCATTTCGGGAAACGGCCGGAAACGAGTTTATGGGAGCGCTCCCAAAAACTATAGACACTTTCGGAGCAATTTCCGAACAACCAGGAGTAACGGCCGCACGACAGGGCCAATGATGGGATGAACCGAATTGCCCGGACAGACTATTCCTGACAGGGAAATCGTGCGGAATATTCCCTCCCGAAACGTGTTCACTCGAACGATTTCGGGCTTCTCGACGCCGCAGCGGAGTTTCGCCACCCTGGGACTCCGCCGGGCATCAGGAACGCCACCGGATCCAGGCACCGTGTGAGTCGGTCTCGGCCAGCGTCTCGTGCCCGTCCCGAACCAGAACGAACGAGTTCTCCGGACCCGCGGCGACTTCCGCCGGGCCGATCACCCCGGCGGCCTCGTTGGAGAGCCACACCGCACCGAGCTCCCGCACGGCGGTGGCGAACTCGCGGCGAACGGATTCGGGAACGTAGGCCAGCACCGCCGAGTGATACACCACCAGAGTGGCCCCGCTCGGTGCGCTCGCGGCGATCCGCCCGAGATCCTCGAGGAGATCACCCCGGTGGACCACTGGTTGGTGCCGCGCCGCGAGGCGCAACGCCGCGCGCAGCCGGTCCCGCCGCTCGGTCTCCCCCGGCCACAGCAGACATTCCAGCCAGTTCGCGTGATCGTTCTCCGTCGCGTCGAGCGGGGAGGTGTCGAGACCCGCGCGCCACGCGACGCTCGGTACCCTGCCGGGTAGCGGAACCGGCCCGATGGGACGGCAGCGCAACGTCGGCGCTTCGGGATCGGTACCGGCCACGTGGTGCCCGGCGAGATCGTACGAGTAGAGATCGGGCAGCAGGTTCAGCCCGGCCGAAGCACCGACCTCCAGCAACGCCAGCGGTTCCGGGAGCCGAGCCAGCGCGGGAAGCAGTGTGGCGCACCGCCCCGCCTCGTTGGTCTGGGTGCGCCTGGCCAGCAGTACCGAGGTCAGTTCCGCGGTACGCTCCCGCACCAGCTCGCGCAGCGTTTCGGGATCGGCGGGGCGGCCGAGCAGGTACCGGGCGGCGGCGAACAGCAGGTTCGGTTGGCGTTTCTCGCTCGGCAGTGTCTCCAGCAGGCCCAGGATCTCCACGTCGGAGGCGACCGCCTCGGCGAGCGCGCCGTACAGCGGGGATTTCTCGGCCACCGCCACCCCGAACCTCCGGTAGTTCTCGGCGGTGCTCACCCCCGATTCGAGCCCGGTCATGCCGCGCTCGCCCGAGTCGCTGCCCTTGCTTCCGTCGCTCATGCCGAAAGCATGCCCGAGAACGGCGGGAAAGACGATGACCGATTTCCGTCGCCCGCGTCACCGGAGCACGATCGGAGGGCGGCGAACGGAGGAACAGCGGTGCGCAAGATACGAAACCTGACCGGCCCCGGCGTGACCGACGATTTCGGGATCGGCGGCACCGATCTGGGAGTGATGACCACCGCGCCGGACGGCCGGTTGGTGGCGGTCTTCGGTGACACCTTCGAACGCGCCGGTGTGGGTGGTAAGGGGTGGCGTTCACCGGTGGTGCTCTTCGGGGATCCGGCCACGGCGCGCACCGGGATCGTCTGGACCGGTTCGTCGGGCCGGGGTCGCTACGCCGAGCAGGCGTTGCCCTATCGGCACGACTCGATCGTTCGCGGCAGGCGGGTGGGCACCGTGATTCCCACCGACGTCATCACGATCGGCGGGACGATGTATCTGCACGTGATGGTCTGCGCCGGTATCGGCAGGGTGCACTGGACCGAGATACACCGTTCCACCGACAACGGGGAGAGCTGGACCCGCACCGGGGCGAGCTGGCCCGGCGATCACCACGGCGGCCTGTTCCAGATGCTGACCTGGGAGCCGGGGGACGACGGCTACGTCTACTGCTTCTCCACCGGTTTCCAGCGTGACAAGGGACTGTTGCTGCACCGTGTTCCGGCCGAGCTGATCACCGAACCCGGTGCGTGGCAGGGATGGGGTTTTCGGCGGGGCGCGTGGGCCTGGGGAAATCCGCCCACGGTCGCGTTGACCGGGGCTTACGGTGAGCTGTGCCTGCGTCGCGTCGAGGACCGGTGGTTGCTGTGCCTGTTCGACGCGGGCGACTACCGCGTCGACGTGTTGTCGCTCGTCCACCCCACCTCGAATCTCTACGAGGTGCCGCGCACCACGGTGCTGCGTGGCACGGCCTGGCACGAGGAGAACCACGCGACCGGGCGAGTCGCCCAGCTATACGGCGCCTACATCGTCCCGGGATCCACGCTGGACGACCTTCATCTGGTGATAAGCCAGTGGAACACCGGGCGGAACTGGCCCTACCGGGCGATGCAGTTCGCGGGGGCGCTGCCCCGCGAAGCCAGGTAGGGACTCGGAAACCGGACGGGATGAACCGCCGGTCAGGAGACGGGCGCGGTGTGCTCGTCGTCCCGCTGCGCGAGCAGTTTTCGGATCGGCCCGAGTGCGGTGTTCACCCCGACCAGCGCGGTGGCGAAATCCCGGGCGCGGGAGGTCAACCTGCCGCGACGCAGCATCAGGGCCGCCAGCTGGCGTGAGTTGCGCTGTGCCGATTCGACTCGGGGCCGTTGGGCGCGTTCGTAGTCCCGTAGTGCCCGGGGCACCGTGTTCCTGTCGGCCGGGGCGAGGCGGCGTGCCAGGGCACCCGCGGATTCGATCGCCATGGCCGCGCCCACTCCTGCCGTCGGCAGGAAACCGGCCGCCGCGTCGCCGAGCGACGCGAAGCGACCCGCCGTCCAACCGTCGCACCGCACGTCGGACAGGCGCCAGTAGTGGCTCTCCGGGGTGTTCGCCAGCTCGGTCAGCGCACGGGAGGAGCGAGGGTCGAGGTTGTGCAGCCTGTCGCGGACGAGCCGGGCGAACGCCGCTGGACCGCGGGTGGTGTCGGCACGGGGTCCGCCGACGAAGACGCCGATCCTGCCGGGGACGGGGTACAGCCCCACGAAGCACCCCGGTCCCCAGGTCTCCTGGTAGGTGTCGGGCCACTCGTCGGGATCGGCCCACGTGACCCAACCACCCCAGGTGGTGTCGTGGGTGTGCACCCGTTCGGCGTCGAGTACCAGGTCGCGGGTTGTGGAGTGAACCCCGTCCGCGGCGATCACGGCGTCGAACTCCGCGCGTAACTCCGTCCCGTTCTCGGTCAGGTCGACGCGAACCGTCTCCCCGGCTCGCTCGACCGCGTGCGGAGCGGTTCGGAAGGCCACCGGTGTCCCGCCGGTGGCCAGCAGTTCCAGCAGCCTGCCCCGTTCGATCCCCCGATAGTGGCCGAACTCCCCCAGCGCGGTGTCCACCGAGTAGTTCCGCAGCGCCGCGCCGGTGGCGGAGCACAGCCGGTAGTGACGCACCGCCACGCTCTGCTCGAGGTAGTGCCGTTCCAGACCGAGTTCGGCCAGCACCGGGTCGACGAACGGCATGAGACCCAGCATGTACCCGGAGTCCTGCCGCTGTCCCGCACGCTCGACCAGTACCGGGTGCAGCCCCTTGGCACGCAGCGACCGCGCCAGGGTCAGACCGGCCACGCCGGCGCCGACGATCAGCACCCGCGGTTCGTGCTCACCGACTGCGGCGAGCTGCTCGGTCACGGCCGTTGGAACGAACATTCCCGATTACCTCCGGATTTCGAGTGGACCAGCTGGTCCATTCGAAACGGTAACACCCTGTGGACCGGCCGGTCCAATGATTTAGGGTGCGGCTATGGCACTGCACGACCTCGACGAGGAACGGCGTACGCGCGTACTGGAGACGGCGACCGGCGAGTTCGTCCGGCGGGGATACGAACACGCCTCGCTGAACTCGATCATCCGGACGTGCGGCATGAGCAAGAGCTCGTTCTACCACTACTTCGACTCGAAGGCGGAGCTGTTCGACACCGTCGTGACCGAAGCGATGCGCGCACTGGGCAGCGAGCTGGCCGTGCCGGATCCGCGCGAGCTGGCGGGACCCGAGTTCTGGGAACGGGTCACGCGACTGGCCACCCAGCTGCGGGAACTCGCGGAGCGGGGAACCTGGACCTCCGAGGCCGGAAAACTGTTCTACGTCTCCGACACTCCGATCGAGCACAGTCCGGCCCTGCGTGACGCGATCGCGGCCGTGCGGGACTGGCTCGCTCGGGCGCTCGAAACCGGCCGCGAATGCGGGGCGGTACGGGACGACCTGCCGAGTTCGCTGCAGGCATCGCTGGTGTTCGCGGTGCTGCGGTCCCTGGACGACTGGTCACTGCACCAGCTGCGGGAGTACTCGGCACCGGAACGCGAGCGGCTCGCCCGGGCGCAGCTGCGGACGCTGCACCGGATGCTGGCCCCTGACTCCGTGCTGGCCAGTGGCTCGGAGAGCGGGTAGGCCCGCGCCGGCTCATCCCGGCGACGGTACCCACCCGCCGAAAGCGCTACCCGATGCTGCCGACCTTGTCGGCGAGTTTCGCACGCAGCCGCGCCAACGGTCCGTCCGAACCGGACTCCCGGGTGCTCGGCTCCGGCAGCCGACCCGCCACCGCGTCGTCCAGCAGGGTCCCGACCGTCTCCTTGGCACAGCTGCGGTTGGCTCCGATCCCGCCGGAGGGACCACGCTTGATCCAGCCCACCACGTAGGTCCCGGGCCGGTCGGTGACCCGGCCACCGGAGTTCGGCACGGTCGCGGTTCCCTCGTCGAAGGGCAGGCCGGGCAACGGCGCTCCCCGGTAACCAACCGCGCGCACCACCAGTCCGGCGGGGATCTCGACGTCGTCGGCGCTGGCATCGCCGACGCGGATGCCCCGAACCGCGCTCTCTCCCACCAGCTCCACCGGGGAAGAGTGGAACCGGAACACGATACGGCTCCGCCCGTTCACCGCGGTCTCCCCGGCCGGAGCGGACCAGTCGACGGCTTGCCGGGTGGCGTCCCGCAGCAGCCCCGCCTTGTCATCGTCCCCGGCGGCGTCGATGGTGGGTGCGATTCGCGGATCGTGCGTGTCCACCACGAGTTCGATGTCCTCGCGCTGGGTGAGTTCGAGCAACTCGGGCCTGGTGAAGGCCGCGTGCTCGGGACCACGACGTCCCAGCAGCACCACTTCACGGACCCTGCTGGAACGAAGCAGGTCCAACGCTCGCGGCGAGATCGAGGTGTCGGCGAGCCGTTCGGGGTCGGTGCTGAGTATGCGTGCCACGTCCAGCGCGACATTGCCGTTGCCCACCACGACCACCCGCTCGGCGGACAGATCGACTGCCTCGGCGACGGCGTCGGGATGGCCGTTGTACCAGGAAACCAGGGTGGTGGCGCTGACGCTGCCCGCCAGCTCCTCTCCCGGAACACCGATGTTTCGGGCCGAGGAGGCCCCGACCGCGTAGATCACGGCGTCGTGCCGAGTGCCCAGCTGCTCGACGGAGACGTCCTTGCCGACCTCCACGCCGAGTCGCATCCGCATCCGGGGGTGGGTGTGGAACCGCGCGAAGGTCTCCCCGATCCGCTTCGTCGACGGGTGATCGGGCGCCACGCCGTATCGCACGAGACCGCCCGCCACGGGCAGCCGGTCCAGCAGGGTGACCCGGCAGTTGGTGTGCAGCAGCAGGTCCTCGACGGCGTACATCCCGGCGGGGCCGGTGCCCACGACCGCGATGTCCAGCGGTGCGAGATCGCTGGGGATCGAGTGCTCGAACACCGGCGGTCCCCAGGAGTGAAAGTTGGGCGAGGAACCGGTGGTGCCCGCCTCCGAGGCGCTGTTGGACTCCGCGCCGTTCTGCCCCGCCTCCTTCGATTCCGCACCGTTCGATTCCGCACCGTTCGACTCCGGCAGGCCGTCGGATTCCGAAGTGAGATCGAGCCCCGAAGTACCGGAATCCGGTTCGGCGGCCGCGTCACGGTCGGCATAGTACGCGGCGTTGATGTCGGCGTAGGCCCGGAGCGAGCCGGTCAGCCGGTCCACCGGGAATATCGCGTCGACCGGGCAGGCGTCGGCACACGCTCCGCAGTCGATGCAGGTGCTCGGATCGACGTAGAGCATCTCGGTGGTGCCGAAGTCCGGCTCGTTCGGGGTGGGATGGATGCAGTTGACCGGGCACGCCGCGATGCAGGAGGCGTCGGTGCAGCAGGTCTGGGTGATCGCGTAGGCCATGGCTCAGATCAGGTTCGCTCGCTTGTAGAACCACATGGCGGGCTTGGTGAGCAGTCCGGCCGAGTCGAGGAACTCCATCAGCCCGGCACAGCTGGAACGCACCAGCGACTTGTAGTGCTGGTTCGCCTTGGCCTCGCGGACGGCTCGGTCCACGTCCAGTCCCGCGTTCTCGTAGACCTTCTTGTTGACCATGCTGGTGACGATGAAGTACGAGGCGGCGGCGACCACCACGGATTGGATCTGCTTGCGCACCGGCCCCACACCGCGGAGACGCTCCTTGGTCTCCTGCCGGGCGAACTTCATGTGCCGGGACTCCTCGACCACGTGGATGTTGTTGATGGTGCGGACGAAGGGGGCGACCCGTTCGTCGCGCATCCAGTCCCGCTGCATGACGTCGAGGACCTCCTCGGCGACCAGGATCGCGGCGTATGCCGCCTCGCCGAAGGCGAGCGTCTTGAACGCGCGGCCGAGCTCGATCACCGGGCGGGGCGGACGATAAGCGGGTGCGCGCAGCTTCGCGGCGCCGCGACCGAACATGATGGAGTGTCGGCACTCGTCGGCGATCTCGGTCAGCGCCCACTGGAAAGCGGGGTCGGCCGGATCCTTGGCGTAGAAGTCCCGCAGCACCATCTGCTGCAGGATCATCTCGAACCAGATGCCGGTGCTGGCCACGCAGGCCGCTTCCTGCCTGGTGAGCTCGCGTTGCTGCTCCGGACTCATCTCGGACCAGTAGGCGGTGCCGTAGAGCGTGCTCCACTCCGGACTCGCACCGTGGTGGTCGGTGTCGAGCGGTGTCTCCCAGTCGACCTCCTGGGCCGGGTCGTAGGACAGCGTCTCCGAGGAGTCCAGCAACCTGCGGGCGACGTCCTCACGCTCGGACGCCGCCGCGGTGGCGTCGGATCCGGTGATACTGCTGGTCATGGGCACTCCCTACCGAAATGACGACGATATCTCGGTGCCGCCGAAATAGTGTTACTGAAGGTAACAGCTACTCATGGGTAGCCGCGAGGGTGCGACATACGCTACATGTGTGACTTATATCACAACAGCGAACGCGTCGCGCTGCACACAGGAACGCGTCTCTCGTGCCCAACGAGCGAGAACGCCGAAACGAAACTCCCGGCCGAAAGTCCGGACACCTCCGGCACCGAAGCGTCACGCGCTGCGCCAGGTCGAGAACGTGGCGGAAGGGGTGATCACAGCGGAAAACCACCGGCTCGCACACTCCTCAGCCCGGTCGGTGGACGTTCCGGAAAGCTCGACCCGGAGCGATACCGGCGCACCGAGTTTCAGGCTCTCGCCCCGACGGTGCAGAGTGGGGTGGGACCGAGGTGCCACGGCTATCACGCGGGGGCGGAAAAGCCATGCACAGCGACGAGGAGATCCGGGTCGAGACCTCCGGCAAACGGGTGCGCGCGATGCTCGGCGGGCACGTGGTGGCCGACACCAGGCAGGCGGTTCTGGTCTGGGAGCACCCCTACTACCCCACCTACTACGTGCCGCGCGCGGACGTGCGGGCCGAGCTGGCCGACACCGGCGAGGTGCGGCACTCGCGGCGGCTGGGCGAGGGCACGATCCACGACGTGGTCACCGACTCGACAACGGCCCCTGTGGCCGCGATCGGCTACCGGAACTCCCCGGTCGCTGAGCTGCGGGAGCTGGTCCGGCTGGACTGGAACTCGATGGACGAGTGGTTCGAGGAGGACGAGCCGGTCTACGTCCACCCGCGCGACCCGTACAAGCGGGTGGACATCCTGGAGAGCTCGCGGCACGTGCAGGTGCGGCTCGACGGCGTCACCGTGGCCGACTCGCACCACTCGCGAATCCTGTTCGAGACCGGCCTGCCGCCCCGCTACTACCTGCCGCTGCCCGACGTGCGGATGGACCTGCTGCGGCCCAGCGACCACGAGACCCAATGCCCGTACAAGGGGACCGCGGGCTACTGGCACGTGCGCACCGGCGAGGCCGAGCACCCCGACACGGTGTGGACCTACCGCACCCCGCTGCCGGAGAGCCACAAGATCGCCGGGCTGGCCTGCTTCTACGACGAACGCGTGGATGTCCTCCTCGACGGCGAGCCGCAGCGGCGGCCCGAGACTCCGTTCTCCTGACGGCGGACCCACCACAGTGGCCGGATGAGGTCGGAGACGTGCGGCTCTCACTACCAGTGACCACCCACCACAACCCCGACCGAATTCGGTTCACTCGATCACAAGAGCTCACCGGACTCAAGCCCCGACCAGCAGCGGCGTCAGACATTCCCGCAGTCGTTGCAGATCTTCCTGCCTTGTTGACTACTACAGCGTTGTGAGTAACCAGCTGCGCTGATCCTTCCGCAGGCATGTCGGCCGGCGCGGCGTTAATGCGAACGACCACTGCTTCGATAAGCCGTTGTGGGCAGATGGACCCTGCTTCTGGGTGCTGTGAACGTTTGGCCGCTTGGCGGTGTTTGTCCCGTTCGTGAATCGCGATGATCACAAGCGCACATCGCACGACGACAATGCCGCTAGTAGGCAGGAAAGACACGGGGTGAGATGCGTACGCGACGCATGGTCACGGGGCTGGTGACTGCGGTCTCTGCGCTGGCGATCGGTAGCAACGCGATCGCCGTCGCCGATCAACCCCCCACAGCAGAGAGAGCTCCGTCCGAAGCTACTGAGACGGTGGCCAAGGAAGTGGTCAGCACCTCGAATGCCGCTGATTTTTGGACGAAGGAACGGATGCGACGGGCTGTGCCGGCGCCGATGCCGCGGCCGAGTGGTGGCCAGGTTTCCGGCCCGGAGGGGCAGGAAAACGTTCTGCCGCAGCAGTCGGAGCGGGGAAGCCTCCCGCGAGGAGTTTCTACCCCGCAGTCGTCGACCGATCTGCGGGCGAATGCGGTATCCCGAGCTCAGCGGTGGACAGAGTCCGGCATTCCGGCCTCGACCACGGGCAAGATGTTCGCCGAAGGTCCTCAGGGTCAGCTTTACCGGTGCAGCGGTTCAGTAATCACTGCCGACAATCAGAACACGGTCTGGACCGCCGGGCACTGTCTCCACGACGGAAACGGACAGTTCTACAGCAACATCACGTTTGTGCCAGCCTATGACAATGGGACTGCACCCCACGGTGAGTGGAATGCCAGCTACATGGTGACGACCACAGGCTGGGCCGAAAACAGAGACTGGGAATACGACATCGCCGCGTTCGCTGTCTTTCCGCAATCTTCCGACCTCGAATACAGAGTCGGATCGCAAGGATACCGATTCAACGCGGGCCAGGAATTCACGGATGTGCGTGTGTTCGGCTATCCCGCAGCGGGCTACCAACGCACCGATTTCAATGGTGAACTGCTGTGGTATTGCCGTGGCGACACAGTCGATGCGAGTTCCTGGAACCCCCTGAACGAAAAGGTGCGCACCGACTGCGACATGCACAGCGGGGCAAGCGGTGGACCGTGGATCGACGACATGAACTCGAACGGTCTCGGCTACGTCATCGGGGCCTCAAGCCACCGACAAACCGACCCTGACACTGGCGATTTGATCAACAACTACTTTTTCTCGTCCAATCACGGCGACGCGGCGATAAATGTCTACGAGGACGCCTCGACCTACTGAGCTCCCACTCGGCTCGTACTGATACGTCCGCGGGATGGCACGGTCAGCCGTCCCGCAGGTCCTCGATGGGATCCTTGAACGTGGCTCCTTCTTCCTTCAACCGTCTCCACGGAACGCCCTCATTCCGTTCCACCTCGGTGGAAACCACGCCCGTTCCGGGGGTTCCCCCCGGTGGCTCGGACTCGGACGAGGAGCCATCCATACGCACGACCCCCCAACCTCCGAGTACCAGAACCCCGACAGCGACTACGCTGCCAAGTAACCACATTCCACGTCGCATGGCACTACCTCCTCTTCAGAGGGACGCGACGCCACCATCTCATGGTTGCACAGTTACAACGGTCCGTGCCGGTAAGTCCGACCATCTTCCAATGCTCTTACTCGACTGCACTCGACGAAAAGGTTCCTGCGGGGACGTGACGCATCACTTACCCAGCATGCCGAGGCATGCGAGTAGATCGATGACGGCCTTTCGGGACGAGTGCCCGACTGCGGCGTCCACCGGCTGGACTGTCGGACTGGCGCACAGCCTCCTTCGTCCGCAAACCAGGCCAACCTCTCCAGCACCGCAGCCTCAGCGAGTCCCTCCACCACAACGGCATCCCCATCCAAACCGGACGCACCTCAGCCCTGGGCCACCTCATGCTTCAAGCCCCAGCACCCGTCGTCGCCACCATGCTCGGCTTCCACGACAAACACGCCACCCGCGTCCTTAGCGAAGCCGGAGGAACCTGGAACCGCTACGCCCCAGCCACCACAACCAGTGCCCCCACCACACCCCAACCGAATTCAGCTCACTCGATTACAAGAGCTCACCAGGCTCAAGCCCCAATCCCCGGACATCCGGCTGGATCCGTGGTGTGATCGGGGTATGCGACGAGGACGCAACGGGCACCCGTGCGAACCGGACACTTCACGAATGGGATTGTGGCGCTGCGCGGAGTGCGGGCAGCAGTGGGAGATCCACGGTGTCGCCGACAACCCCCGTGTCCGCAAGGTGAGCCGTCTCGGGTGGTTCATCGCCAAGCTCTTCGGCTGAAGCCACCGCCGGACGCTGTTCAGCCGAACCTCGGAGGCTCTGCTTCGAGTTCGCGGCGCACCGGCTCCTCTGGGGTCCAGAGACCTCCCAGGCATCGGGGCTGTTGCTGGTCTCGGACCGCGGCCCCCGACAGCCTCACCCGACCCCGGTGCCAGGTCGCCGTCCGTTTTTTCTTCTGAGCCGGAGGCGATGCCGGGGCTCGGGTACCGCGTGGACCCGTAAGGCTGCGAGTCCCCCTCGATCTCGGGTGTGTCGTGTGTTCGACACACTTCTGCCGGGTTCGAGGGGGAGGTGAAGCTTCTCGGTATACCGGAATTGTGACTTTGGAGCTTCACCCCGCGAGCCGGATTAAGGGCTCGCCGAGCCGGGGGTTACGCGCAGTGCCGGGATGATGGCCGGGGTGCACGAGCATGAGCGCCAGGGCTTACCAAGGACACGGCCGGGTTCGCCTAGATCGTGCGTTGCCTGACGCGCGGACTTCACCCGCTCTGACCGGGAGCCGCACGGCTGTGAACCGTGGCCAGGACTTACGGCCCTACCCACACGCTGCCTGGGGTGCGCGTGGCGGGAAGCGTATTCCGTGCTACGCTCAGCACTGTTATTTTGCTTCTTGGCGGATACAAAATAACACGGAGTCCCCTGGTCACGATCAGGGGACTCTTTTTGTCCGTGACCGAGGGTGCGCGCATAAAAAGCACCCCCGGAACGAATCCGAGGGTGCGAAACTGTTCGGCTGAGGATCAGTCGAACCGGGGTTCAGTCGAGTTCGCGAATCCGCTGTGTGGCAGCGTCACCCTCCCATCCGGCGAGGGCACGGTGGTCCGCTGCCCACTCGGCGCGGGTCCAGGCTTCCGGCATGGCTTCCAAGGATTCCCTCGCGGTCTGGCGGGCTTGCTCGGTATCTCCGAGGGCGTGGAGCACGAACCCTTTGTGCCCGTTGAGGACAGGCGGTATGTGCCAGTACGAACCGTCCGGTAGTGCTTGGGGATCGGGAGCGTTCTCGATCAGGCGGTCGGCTTGGGTGAGCATCCGTGTGGCGGTATGGGAATCCCCGTCGTAGGCCGCAATCTCGGCACCCTGCAAGTGCCCGTATGCGCGTAGTCCCGGATCGACCCGGCTATCGCGCATCGCCGCTCGGTTGAGGTTGGCCGCCTGGCCGTAGTTTCCGAGCAGCAGTGCGCGATACGCGGCGAAGCTCAGCGCGGTGGCGAGCCGTTGCGGGTCGTCGGCTTCCAGCGCCAGCCGCGCCGCACGGTCCAAGTGGGCTTGCGCGTCGCCGTACTCGTCCCGTGCGATCTTGAGCCAGCCGAGATACTGGCTGATCTCCGAGGCCAGTCCCACCGCCTCAGCCGTGTGCTTGGACTGGTCGGCCAGGTGGTTCACGAGTTCGGCGTGTGCCGCGACGCTGGGCAGCACTGCGCTCGCGCTCGTTTCGTCTTCGAGCCTGCGCACGGTCGAGAGCATGTCGGCTGCTTGGGACAGGGCCGTGGTGTCGGCCCTGCGGGGATGCTGTGCGGCCCGGCGAAGCCGCTCGGTGCGTGGGTCGAGTGCGAACCCGAGGTCGCGATCGGATGCCTGTAGGACCGCGCGGAAGGCCGCCCGGTAGTCCCGCCCCGGCCGTTGAACCTGCCCGCGCTCAAGCCTGCCGAGATAATGCCGGTCCAGCGCCCCCGACCTGCCGGTGTTGTCGAGTAGCCACGCGTTGACCCGTTCTGCCAACTCGGCACGGCTCATGTGCTCACCGGGCACGCGAGCCGACTCCGCCGCGTGCCGTGCGGCCTTGAGGTGATCGTTGCCGACCATGCTCGCCAGTCTGCCACCGAGCTGCCCCTGAGGTGACCCCTGTTCCGCCACTGTGCGCGAAACGAAACTACGCCGATGCTTTGGGTAATGAATGCGAGCAGTGCCATGCAGCCCGGCCGCGATCTGGGCCGGTCTGCCGTGGAGCGGGGGAGCTTTGTGGAGATCAGTGCGGAGACGGAGCGCATCGCGGTGTACTGGTTCACCCCGGAAGGAGATCGCTACCAGCACGCCACGGTGGACGCGTTGCCGACCGAGGGCGGTGGGGTGAGCACGCTCGGCGGGCACGACTACGCCGAAGCTCCCCCGGCCGAAGGCCGGCGCATGAACCATGTTCGGCCGTGCTGCGAGGACTGCTTCAACGAATACCCGCGGCTGGACCGTGGACAACCGAGCTGGAACAGGTGAACGAGCGTGGAAACCACCAAGCGACAGCACTACTGGCTGCCCGTGCCGGACAGGACAGGGTTCAAGTGGCACCGGCACGCCTTCCGGGGCAAGTACTGGGACGGCCGAGCCTCCGACACCTCGGTGTGCGGCAAGTCCTGCGCCATGGCCAAACCCAGCGAACTCGACTGGTTCCAAGCTCCCACCTGCCCGGACTGCACCGAACTCCTGATCGCCGAACAGTCAGACACCGGAAGTACCGAACAGCCGCGCACCGCGAGCCCCGAGCAATCGGACACCGGCAGCGCCGAGGGGGAACAGTGACCAGACAGCCCCGCGAGCCGAACCGCTTACGCGGCTACGTCCCCGCCTTCTCCGGCGAGCTGCACGAACCACCGAGAAAACGAACAACAGTGCCGCACTCGATCCTGGAACGAGTACTCGACGGGCTCCACAAACTCTGAGAACGCCCGCCAGGGAAACGAGCACGCGACAAGCGAGCGTCCTCGTCAACCCTGGATACAGCGACCGAACCAGCGGGTAAGGCACCGTCTTACCCGCTGTGAATCAGCTGTCGGCCATCGCGGTTTTCCAATGGTTCCCCGGTTGTGCCGATTCGATGCTGCTCTCGGAGCGCGATCACCGACAACCTTCAGCAGCCCGGAACCAGGCCGCCGTCCGGCTTTCCTGGCGAGCCGCAGACGACATCTCGGCTCGGGAACCGCGTGGACCCGTACAGCGGAGAGACCCTCGCTCCGAGGACGGGGCAGGTGCCGACTATCGAGGCCGGCCCAGCAGGGTCTCGGCCCGGTGCCGGGCAGGCTCGGTGAACACCGGATCTGTCTCGGTGTCCAGAATCCCGGCGCAGGCGTACAACCACGACAGTCGCCCCGAGCGCGTGGACAGATCGACGGCGCGCTCGGCGGCGATCCGCTCGGCCAGCTCCGGCACCGCCAGCGACCCCATCCACAGGCACACGGCATCGAAACCGCGCGGTCCCGCGCCCCAGTCCTCCCAGTCCAGCAGCCAGCACTCCGGCGCGGTGAGGTTGGGCCACGCGAAGTCGCCGTGGACGGCCACCCACTCGTCGATGGTCGTATCCACATCGGCACCGAACATCCGCGTGATCAGGTTCGTGATGCGCTGCTGGGTCAAAAACGCGGTGTGCCGGGTCGCGGGATGCGCCGGACGGTGCGTGGCCAGCGCGTCCAACGAGGCGTTGAACGTCTCCCACCAGGACTCGGACAGTTCCGGGGCATGTCGCAGCACGCCTGCGGCCGGGACCGGCGCTGCGGTAACCAGCTGCGTCTCATCGGCACGCCACATCAGCCCCGCGTCCCGGTCGAGCCAGGACACTCCCCGGTACCAGGCGGGTTTGGCCACACCCCGCAGCACTTCGGCGGCTTCAACCCCGTTCCACCCTCGCGTGCCCAGCGACTCACGTGGTTGAACCTCGAGACGCACCCACGTCTCCCGGTCACTGCGGGCGCCGACGGAGCGCCGCTTGACTACGGCCGATTCCCGGTCCACGACCACTCCCAGGGATCGCTCGGCCCGTTCGAGCGCGTGCGCGTGCGGCTGCTGACGCAGATCCACCGTCACCGCCGGACCCGCCACAGAGGTGTGCATCCCCGCACTGTAGCCACCGCACCCTCAAACGTCGGACACCTCGGGGAGGTCGGAGCATGTGGCGGTGCACGCGACTCACCGGGCGTCGATCGGGTCGTCACCAGCGGTCGGTGCCGACATGGTGGCAACGACGGCGGCGCAGCCGAGCTTGATTACGGCCTTCATCGGGTTCACTTCGGATTGCCAGTCCCCCACGACGATGATGCCCTCGCCGAGTGCTACCTCGCCGCGTTCGACGAAATCTGGACCCACCGTCACGAATTGAAAGAAGGCATACTCGCATGAACACACCCGGCTTGGACGAACTCACCAGCGCCGACACCGCCGACGGCGTCGACCAACACGTCGTCGGCGCCGTCATCGACCACGGCGGCACGCTCCTCCTGCTCAAACGGCCCGCCGACGACTTCCGCGGCGGCACCTGGGAACTGCCCTCCGGCAAAGTCGAACCCACTGATACCGACCTGTATGCCGCGCTACACCGCGAAGTCACCGAAGAAACCGGCCTGACCATCTCGACCATCACCGGCTACCTGGGCGCGTTCGACTACACCTCCGGCTCCGGCAAGCACACCCGCCAACACACCTGGACCGTCACCGTGGCCAACCCCGCCGAGGTACACCTCAGCGAACACGACGAGTCCGCTTGGGTGGTCACCACCGACCAGCATCCGGTCAGCGCCGAAGTACAACAACTCATCGACGCCCACCTCGCCAACCCCGCACACCGCCTACACACACTGAACAACCCCGCAAGCACCTACAGCTAGGGTTTGCTCTGCGGTTGGGTACGGTGCACTATTCGGGCACGTTTCTGGCGGATCCGTTGGAGGTTCCCGCTGCGGTGTTGGACCTTCTGGCAGGACAATTGAACGATGCCGCTCTGGGCGGCAGACACGAAAACACCCCTTCCCGACCGGGAAAACCCGGAAAGGAATGGGTCGTTTCTGCTGTTCACAGAGCCAGAGAGGCTGAGTGTCGCTTTGCGGGCACCGTAGAACGATCCGGACTGTTTGGGTTCCGGCGCGTGTTCCCGTGAGTGCGGGCTGGCCTATCCGGTCCCAATGTGCCTTTCGTGCGTATCTTGTCTGCACCCGCCTCAGGTCAGTCTTGGGAGCACGAGGCCAACTACCGCTGTTGGGACTGGATGCCGTGGTTCTGACGGGGCAGAGATACCCGCAGGAGCAAGGTCGCGGTCACTATACCGATAACTCCGCTGAGCCCGGACCAGACATTCTGTTCAGCGAAGGTGAATATGCCGGTAGCGCCGAACGCGAACAGGACGATCAGCCCACCAAGACCCGCCAGGCCAACACGCAGCGCATCACTCCCACCCGAGCGGATCGCGACCCACCCTGTCACGAGGATCGCCTCCACGCCGGTGAATACAGCGGCACACACGAACGCCGACACCCCGACCCAGCCCAGCGCAATCACCGCGGCCAGTGCCAAAACGACAGCGATCCCCGTGATGGCCAGACGTGGCCCGCCGAAGAAGTCCTCGAACTTCGTAGCCACACTCCGGTGTTGTGTATCAGACATATTTCCAGATGATACTACCGGCACAACTCACTGCACCAAAACCTTACCACAATCGATGTATGTAATCGCAGGAACGATAACCACAGCGCACACACAATCCACACTGGGCACTATGACGGCCGTCATAGTGCCCATTTTTCATTTGACAGCATCCAAGCGAAAATGCAATTCAGTCAAATGCATAGAAACATACTTCGGACGGGTGATTACGATCCGCCATTTGTTTGAAGTGGCGGGAGTTCTCCGACGTCGAGGGCGAGCTGGGCGAGTGGATCGAGGTCCGCGCCTGGACCACCAGAGAGGGGCCGAAGGCGCTGTTCATGCGGCCGTGGCGTGGGTGCGCGAACGGAAGGTGCTGTCGCCGGGAGTGTCGACGCTGGTGCGGCTCGCGGCTGGGCGGCGTGAGACGGCGAATCAGCGGTTGGGACCGCCCCGGACGGGCAGCGTGTGCTGGCCGCGCTCCTGAGCCCCAACGCGCTGATCGCCCACACCGGACAGCACTACACCGCGACCGGCGTGACTTGCCTAGATGGCGATTCCGGCCCGATCGGCTGACTTTTGACGCGGGAGAGGATCTTTCGCAACGGCTTCGTCCATTGGAGCGCCTCCGCTGTCGGTTGGCGGCGCTACCGTCGCGCCATGCGACAACGGGGAACGAGCGCGCTACGTGGGGAGGGAACCGTCGTGACAATTCGTGCCAAGCACTTCGAATTAGAACCGGATAGCACGGTGACTGAGAACCTTCGCGAGTCAACTCTGGTGACGGACAGCGAGGTGGAGACATTCCTGGCGGAGCTGTCGGACCCGAATGCGAACGAAGCGATACTGACCCACGATTCCCGACCGATGAAACAGCACCCACGGCCGGGCCGGTTGACCCCTGATCACTCGCTCAAGATCGCGGTCGCTGGTGGCTACGGCTACGCCGAGTACACCGGCCCGGGGCATTGGTGCCAGGCAGTGGGAGACCCGGCCTCGCCGGAGTACCACACCAGCCGTTCGCACACGATGCGTGCCGGAAACGGGCTCTCGTTTCCTACGTTGACACGCCTTGTCACCGAATTCCTGGAGACGGGTGAACTCCCTCAGCTAGTCACATGGCGTGAGCAGGTCAACCCCTCTGTTGTTCACTCATTATGATCATCAGCGCACTCGTGCATGACCAGTTCCACCACGTGGAGCGCTGGGACGATGTTGACCGTGTGATCGATGAGGCCATCGATCGCTCCCTGCCTGGATCGGCGGAGGCGCCGATTCCACTCGGTGAGGTGGCCCAGTTCTACTGCGCCGCCCAGCCCTGGACCGATGAGGTCGGTGAGTGGGCGCCGGACAACTTCCTCCAGCTCGCCAGCGACCCCTCCGCCGGCTATGCCGCGCTGACCTGGGTAGGTTTCCGAGGGGAAGCCACGATGGAAACGTTCGTCTCCTTCGGCACGGACGCTCCGTTGCGCACCCCACCTCGCCTGGTCATCGATCCCGGCTACCCGCACGACCATGACCCACACAGCGCGCTCCCCCTCGAACAGGCCCGCATCGCCGTCCGAGAGTTCTGCCGCACAGGCGGCGCACGACCGCAGTCGGTGACCTGGGTACGCGGCGATTTCACCGGTGCCATCCTGCAACCGTTGCCGGACGTCGTCGCCTAGGTACGTCGAGTGGTGCTGGTGGTCAGTGTTCGGAGGAGTTCGCGAGCGGTGTAGCGCTTGCGGAGCCGGAGGATTCTCTCGTGCGGCTCTCGCGAGGAAGGCCCGAGGTCGCGCAGTAGCTACCCGATGTCGGGGCAATCCCAGCGAGACGAGCCGTGAGATTCCACCACCCGACTCCCGCGCGGCGTCAATTTCTCGCGAAATCGCCGCGCCATTCGGATGTAGTCGTCCCGCGCCTCCTGGTCGTCCAGGAACTTCCGCAGGAACTTGGTGTTGTCCTCACCGCGTTCGATCACCTTGTACGGCGAGGCAGGTGCCGACCTGGATTTCTGGTTGGAGGGATGTACACGGCGTCGACGCACGCTGGGCATCCGTTCCCAGGGTGCGCACGACGGAACCGGAATCCGAGGTGCGCGAGCTGATCGGGCTGGTCGAACGCGCAGGCCATCACGGCTGACTACCGCGATCCGGGAGGGCAGGGCTCGGTTGCCATTCCGACGACGGAAACAGCGGCACCCGCCCGGGCGACCCGAGGCGACAACCCGGTAACGGGCGGTCGAGCCCCACGGCGGCTGCCCGTTCCGCTCGCTCACCCCGGGGCAACCGCCCCTCCCGGAACGCCGACAACCCACCTGCCCTGCCGGAACCCGAACGGCGGGTGCTAGAACAGCGGCGGAACACGATACGCCGGAAATCGACGGCTCCCCGTTCGAAAGCCCCGTTCGAAAGCCCCGTTCGAAAGCCCAGTTCGAAAGCACTGTCGTCCGAGCATCGACGACGCACCCGCGCGACAGGACGTCGCCCGCCCTTCCCGACGACGCGAACCCCGCGAGGAGAACAACTTTGACAATCGGCAGGGAGCAAGCGAACTCCGACTCCCCCGACCAACCGGATACCGAGGGACCGATCTTCGAGGGCTCGAACTCCGAGAGCTCGGGCACCGAAGACCCGAAGACCGCGGAACCGAACACCGAAGACCCGATTACCGAAGACGGAGCGCAACCGCCGATCCGGGAAAGCGACCCGCTGGCCGACCGCGCGCGGCGGCTGTTCCAGTTCCTCGGCGAGGCCCAACGACTACGCACCACCCCGATCCACACCGTCGAGAAGTACCAGTCGGTTCGCTGGACGAGTGAGGTCCCCGAGCACCCGGCCGTCTCGCTCGCGGGACGCGACAGCGACCCCGCCGAGAGCGAGCACGTGCTCAGCGTCGAACGGCTGCCCAAACAGGACCCGCCCCAGCCGTCGACGCGGCTGGCCGAGTGGCTCGACGGCTCGGTCGACGACCCGGCGGAAACGCCCAGGCCGCGCGACACGGTTCCGGCCGCCGCCGCACCGACCACCGAACGCGGCAGCGAGGAACGCGGTGCGGAACGACTGCGACGCGAGGACCACCCGGAGATCGACGAGGACCACGAGGACTGGCTCGCGGACTGGAACTCCTGGGCCGAGCGGGAACTGGCCGACCGACCGGTGCGGGAGCTCTACAACGAGCTGTTCGGCACCTACACCGAGATCGGCAACAACCCCGAGTCGCTGGAACTGGTGCTGGGAATCGGCTGCCTGAGCTGGCAGCCCGACAGCCGCACCCGGATCAAACGGCACCTGCTGACCACCGCCGCCGGTATCCACCTCGACGACGACTCCGGCACGCTCAGCGTCGTCCGTTCCGAGGAGGGCGCGGACGAGTTCACCCTCGAACGGGACATGCTCGCACCCGAGCTGCTCACCGACACCGAGAAGCTCAACGAACTGGCCGCCGAGGCCGCCGCGCTGGACGCGCACCCACTCGACCTGGAACAGCTGGCCGGAGTGATCCGCCGGTTCGTGCACACCCTCGACGCCGACGGCCAGTACCGGGACGAGGACGAACCCGCCCGAGCCCAGTCCCACCCCGTCGCCACCTTCGCCCCCGCGATCATCACCCGGAAGCGCTCGCAGCGCGGGATCGTGCGGATCTTCGAGTCGATCGCCGAGCAGCTCGCCGAGAGCGGCGTCGTCCCCTCGGGAGTGCGTCCGCTGGTCGATCCCGATCAGCAGCCCGTCGGCTCCGAGAACCCCGGCTCCGGCGGGCGGGAGAACGTCGACGAGGAGACCTTCCTCCCGTTGCCGGTCAACGAGAAACAGCTGCGGGTGGTGCGGCACGTCGACTCGAAACCGCAGACCCTGGTGCAGGGCCCGCCCGGCACCGGCAAGACCCACACCACGGCCGCGCTGCTGGCACACCTGCTGGCGCAGGGCAAGCGCGTGCTGGTCACCGCGCACACCGACCGTGCGCTGCAGGAGGTGCGGGACAAGCTCCCCGAGGAGATCAAACCGCTGTCGGTGGCGGTGGTGGGAAACTCGCGGCAGGACATGTCGGACCTGCGGGTGGCCGTGGACACGATCGCCGACAACACCGAGGAGTACGACGACGAGCGCGCCACCGAGATCGTCGCGGAGTGCTCGAACCGGATCGGGGAGGCGCGGCGCGAACGCGCCAGGCTGCACCACGAGCTGGTCGAGGCCAGGCAGCACGAGACCAGGGAACACTCCGTGGGCGGCTATCAGGGCACGCTGTCGACGATCGCCCAGCGGCACGCCGCCGACGCGGAACGCTACGAGTGGCTGGCCGGGTTCGCCTCGGTCTCGGCCGACAGCGCACCACCGCTGAACAACGCCGAGATCAACGAGTGGCGCGGTGCGCTGTACGACCGGGAGACGTCGGCGGAGGAACCGTGGGCACGGCAACGACTGGTCGATCCCGCCGGGATCGCCGCACCCGAGAGGTTCGCCGACCTGGTCGCCGCCGAGTCGAAGGCACGCGAGGAGGAACAGCGGCACGACGAGCTCAAGGAGCACGCCGCGTTCGACGTGGTGCGCGCGCTGGACCAGGGGACGCGGGAATCGCTGCGGCAGCGGCTGCGGGGGCTGGCCGACACCGCCGACGAAATCGCGGGAGGTTCGGATGCGTGGCTGAACACCGCCCTGGACGACGTGCTGTCGGGCCGTGGTGAGGTCTGGCGTTCCCGCGCGAGTCGGATCGACGAACTCGCCGAACGCTGCGAAACCGCGTTGCAACAGCTGGACCCGCTGGTCGAGGTACAGGTCGCGGGCGACATCCCCACGCTGACGAGCCTGGCCACGGAAGTACTCGAACAGCTGAACAACGGTGGGAGGATCAAGACCCGGTCCGACGGCAGCGTCAAGCTCGGGATGTTCACCGCAAAGTGGATCAAGCACGCCGAACCGCTCTTCCGGCAGGTTCGGCTCAACGGCCGCTCCCCCACCACGGTCGAACAGCTGCGGGCGTTCCTGCACTGGACAGAGTCCTACCGAGCGCTGATCGCGCTGGACAAGGCATGGCCCGAGGACATGACGATCACCGCCGAGGACACGTTCCGCGAACGGCTGGACTGGCACGTCGCCCAGGCCAACCAGCTGAAGCGGGTACTGCGCCTCGGGGACGAACTGGCCACCGAGGAACAGCACCTGTCCCGGAAGGGACTGCCGAAACCGGACTGGAGCGACCTCGCGTCGGTGCGGCGCTACGCCTCGCTGGCCGATGCCGCGGCAGCGGTGGAAACCACGGCGGCGACGAGCGCACCGCTGCGGGAACTCGAGAACCAACTGGTGAGCGAGACGCGCTGGTCCGACACCGGTGAATGCGTGCACGCGCTGCTGGAGGCCGTGCGGGCACGCGACATCGACAACTACGCCGCGCACCACCGCGGGCTGCTGCACCTGCTGGAGATAAGGCGACGTGTCCGGCGGCGCGACGAGCTGGAACAGCGGCTGACCGAATCCCTGCCGGAGCTGCGTGCGGAGGTCGAGGCCGCCGATTCCGCGACGGATCTCTGGACCGAGCGGCTGGCGGACTTCGAGGCGGCCTGGCGGTGGCTGGCCGTGCGGGACTGGGTGCTGCGGCAGCACACGGTCGACGAGAACGAGCTGCAGGCCAGGATCAACGGGCTGGAGAACGTGATCCGGGAGCAGAGCGAGCGGCTGTGCGCCACGCGGGCGTGGAGCCACGCGGTCGCCCCGGAACGCCTCGGGGGCAGCGCCCGGGCCGACCTGCGGAACTACTCCAACCTCGTCCGGCGGCTGGGCAAGGGCACCGGCACGCACGCCGAACGGCGACGTTCGGAGATCCGCGAGGCCATGATGCGCTGCAGGCCGTCCGTGCCGGTGTGGATCATGCCGATCTACCGGATCGCCGAGCAGTTCCGGATCCAGCCGGACATGTTCGACGTGGTCGTGGTGGACGAGGCCTCGCAGGCCGGGCTGGAGGCGGTGTTCCTGCAGTACCTGGCGCCGAAGATGGTCGTCATCGGCGACGACAAGCAGGTCTCGCCGATGGGCGTGGGCCTGGATCAGGAGGACCTGCGCAAGCTCGCGGGGCAGTACATCGCCGACGACCGCTACCGCAACGCCTGGCAGGACCCGCTGCACAGCCTGTTCGACGACGCCAAGATGCGCTACGGCGGCCAGATCACGCTGACCGAGCACCGGCGGTGCGTGCCGGAGATCATCGAGTTCTCCAACCGGATCGCCTACCGGCCGGACAACATCACGCTGAGCCCGGTGCGCCAGTACGACGCCGACCGGCTCGAACCGTTCCGGGCCCGCCACGTCACCGAGGGCCACCGGAAGGGCGAGCTGAACGAGCCCGAGGCCGAGTCACTGGTCGAGGAGATCGTGCGCTGCGCGACCGACCCGCGCTACGACGGGAAGACCTTCGGGGTCATCTCGCTGCTCGGGGACGCGCGGCAGGCCCGGCTGATCGAGCGGAAACTGCTGGACCGGCTCTCGCCGCAGGAAATAGAACGTCGTCAACTGCGGTGCGGAACCCCGCCCGATTTCCAGGGCGCCGAGCGCGACGTGATCTTCCTGTCCATGGTGGAGGCGAGCAGGGAGGGCAAACGGATCAGCTCGCTGACCGCGCTGCAACACGTGCAGCGCTACAACGTGGCGGTCTCCCGCGCCAAGGACCAGGTCTGGCTGTTCCACTCGGTGGGTCTTTCCGAGCTGCACAACCAGGAGGACATGCGCTACCAGCTCCTGGAGCACTGCTACGGCATGATCGACGGTGGGTCCCGAACCGACTCGGACGAGTTGGTGGGCGTCGTATCCGAGGATCAGCGCGACACCAGGTTCGACTCGCTGTTCGAACAGCGGGTGTTCAACCGGCTGGTCTCACGCGGTTACTCGGTGATCCCGCAGTACTCCGTGGAGCCCTACCGGATCGACCTGGTGGTGATCGGCAGCAAGGCTCGGTTGGCCGTGGAGTGCGACGGCGACGCCTGGCACGGACCCGAGGCCTACGAACGTGACCTCGCCCGGCAGCGCGAGCTGGAGCGCTGCGGCTGGACGTTCCACCGGATCCGGGAGTCGGCGTTCTACGTGGACCAGGGAGGCGAGCTGGAATCGCTGTGGCGGGCGCTGCGCACGGCGGGAATCCAGCCGCGCGGAGCCGAGCCGGAAATCCCGGAAATCGTGACGCCCGCGAGCGGGGAAGCGCCCACGAGCAGGGAATCGACTGCCGCCGAATCGGTCGCGGGGCGGTCCGTCGAGGACGGTGCCGCGGAGCAGGACATCGCCGGGCGAACGGCCGTGCCGCTCGTGGTGCCGGACGAGGCCGAGAGCACCGAGCAAGAGACCGGGAGCGGGGGTTCGGAACCCGCCCCGGGCGATGAGGACTCCCGTCCCGTCGACGAGGACACCGGGAAAACCGCCGAGGTATCCGGTCCGACCGGTGACGGGTCGGTTTCCGAGCACGCGGAGTACGTGGAGTACGACGGCACGCTGCCGCACCCGCAGAACCTCGTGCGCAAGCGGCTCGCCGAGGGACTGGCGGAGATCGTGGCCACCGAGGGGCCGATGCTCGGGGACCGACTGGCCAGGCTCTACGCCCGTGCCTACGGTGGACGACGCACCTCGGAGATATCCAAAACCCTCAACGAGGGCATCTCCGCCGCCGTTCGCCACGAGATGCTGGTGGAGGACAACCCGCTGGGAGACAACCGGATCGCGCACCGCACGTTCCGGCTGCCCGAACAGCCGTCGGTGCTGGTCCGCACCGCCGGGCCGCGCACCATCGACGAGATTCCACCCCGCGAGCTGGCGACCGTGCTCGGAGAGCAGGCCCTGCAGTACGGATGGCTGGACGAGAAACGGCTGTTCCGCGCGGTGGTGCGCCGGTTCGGCTGGCGCCAGCTCAGTGCGAAGGCGGAGCAGCGGCTGCGTGCCGTCACGCCACTCGTGGACGAGGAGGACGCCTAGCTTCTCGCACCGGATTCGGCGATCGTCGTCGATGACCGAGTGGTGCTGCCGCGAGCGGCCACCACACGATCGGTCGGGTGGGACTCGACGTGATCGTGTGGTGGCCGCGAGTACCGATCGGACACCACCCGGAAACCCACCGTGCGGACCGTCCAGCAGGACCGAGCCGGGACGAGGGACCAGAGCAGCTCCGCCCCCCGAATCACGGTCCCGCAACGGCCGATGATCTTCGCCGAACCAGGACAAGGCACTCGATTACCTTGGACATATGCAGCGATACGTACCACCGGATATTCCCGTCAAGGTGTCGAGCAGGACGGCATGGCGGATCATGGTGACCTGCGTTGTACTGTGCGCACTGACTGGAAGCATCACGGCGATCTATCTCGCCATGCCCTATGTGGCCGGAGTGATCGGCTCACCTCAGTTCCTACTGACATGGCTGTGCTGCACCTTGACGTTCGGCATCCAGATATACCACTGGCGGTCGATCCACCACAGGGCACTGCGGCAGGAAGCGGAGCGGGCGGACGCCGCGAACGGTCACGTACGTACGGCCGAGTGAAGTCGACGATCGGGTGGCGACGGAGGGTGATACACACCGTCCCGCTCACCCCACCCCCAGCCGGTGCCGTTCGGCCATGACGATGCGCTGTTCCTTCGGAAGGGACTCGTCGTCGAGTACTTCCGGCCGGAACACTCCGGTATCCACAGCCGAGCTGTTCGCGTCCTTGGCGTCGCTCTTGCGCGCGAACTCGTCGAACAGTAGCGCCTTGTCCTGCTGAATCTCACGCATACGTTCGTCGACACTGTCCTTCGCCAACAGGCGATGAACCTGAACCTTGCGGATCTGGCCCATTCGATAGGAACGGGCGATGGCCTGTTCCTCGGTACTGGGCTTCCACTGTGGTTCCGCCATGATCACCACCGAAGCCGCCTGCACGTTCAACCCGACACCACCGGCCTCGACCTGGCTGAGCAATACGGCGTGGCCCTGCTTGTTCGTGAAGCTCTCGACCAGACTCTGACGGTCCCCCGGCGACACCGAGCCGGTCAGCGGCCCCATCGCCGCGTCACCCAGCCGCCGGTGAATCGTGTTGAGCACATCGAGAAAGAAGGAGAACACGACGACCTTACGTCCGTCCTCCCTCGCTTCGGTCGCTATCTCTTCAAGTCGTTCGAGCTTCGCGGAGTTCTCGGCTCGGTATGCCGCCTGTCGCATCTGCATGAGTTTTTTGGCACGAACGGTCTCCGCGTACTTCTGCTCGTCCTCGCCGGTGAACCGGACCCAGTCCTCGATCTCGACCTTGTCCGGCAGTTCGGTGAGCACATCCTCCTGGTTGCGCCGCAAATAGACCTCGGCCACCCTCCGCCGGAAACGCCGGGCGCCCGCGAGTGCGTCGGTGGGATCGAGCTGGTCCGCCACCGTTGGCTGCAAGTAGTTGATGAGATTTCGGAATTCCTCGACCCGGTTCTCCATCGGAGTACCGCTGAGGAACAGCGCACGCTGTGAGCCCTCCAGCGCACGGGAAACATGGCGAGAACGCAGGGAATCGGGGTTCTTGACGTAGTGTGCCTCGTCGATAACCAGCATAGCGGCGTCAGCCTCCGCCGCTCCTTTCAGCTTTCCCAGCGTACTGAAGGTAGTGACCGCCACCCCTCCGGTGCGTTTCCATCGTTCGGTCGCGGCATCACGATCCGCACCGTGCAGGCTGTGTGGCTTCAGCGCGGTGTGTCGCTCGATCTCGTTGAGCCAGTTGATCTGCACGCTGGCCGGGCACACCACCATGAAACGATGCTGGCCCTTGGCTGCCATGTGCGTCATGGTGGCCAGAGCCTCCACGGTTTTGCCAAGTCCCATCTCATCACCGATGATGGAATACCGCTGGTGAACCGCGTACTTCGCGCCGAATGCCTGATAACCACGTAGGGTCGCCTTGAGCATGCTGGTGTCCAACGGCTCCGCATCGATACGCTGCCGCAGTTCGTCCGGGACGAATCCGCTTGCCGCCTCGGCCTCGTCCTCGGTCGCGGGACCGGCCATCGTCGAGAGCAAAGCGTTGTACTGAGCGGCGTTCTCGGCATAGTCCTGCCAGAGTTGCTCCGCGGAGTAGGTCCCGGGGTCAACGGCCAGTTCTCCCCGCTCCACCTCCTGTTGCAGCGTAGTCACTTCGGGGTCGGCGAGAACGGCGTCGAGCTGCGCCAACGCGGCCAGCGCCTCTCGTTTTCGCGCTCGACGGCGGAAGAACATTCCGAGACGCCTGGTGGTGGGCTGTGCCTTTTTCACCAGGGGTGTGGTCTGGTTGCTGAACCGCTCCAACGGCTGCCGCAACCGTGCACGTAGGTCGTCGGCCTGTCGAATAGCCGCGAAAGTCGCCAGTAGTTCGGTCTGCCCACTGTCGCGACGATCCGGATCGAAGCGTACACGTGTTTCGCCACGAACCTGTTCGGCCAGGCTGTCCGCCGCTTCGGAAATCCGCTGTGCCGTCTGCACTCCGATACCCGGAACAGCATTGAGCTGGTAGCTGTTCGCGACGGTGACGTCTGCGACAGTGCGATACCCCGCGTTGGGCAGGGCGCCGACTCGCACGCCCCTGCCCACCAAAGGTCGTAGGTCGGAGACCTGTCTGTTGCCCAGCTCGGCCGTAACTTCGTGTTCACGCAGGGTGGCGGCTTGCTCCGCGGCTTTCGCACGCAGGGTTTCCGAAGTGGAGAGCAGCGCCGTGGCCCGCTGGGCGAACTCCTGGACACGACCGATGATTGTTCTCGCGGCCGATCCGACCTTGCCTTTGGCGCCGGCGATCACGTTCTCGTCGAGCTGGGAGGAATGATCAGTAGTCATCTCGGGATATCCCGGAAGATCGCCACGAGGCTCCCGGCACCGGATCGAGAACGAACGCGCACCGCGGGAACAAGACTGGGACCGGCTTCAGCGGTGAGTGCTTCGGAAGGACGACCGCTTCCAAGCAACCAACGGGTTCTTTCGAACGATCCATGCGGTGGGAAAACACTCCTCGATCGGACGAATCAGCACGCCCGATTCAATGCTCTGCTGACGCAGCTGTCCGGGCGAAGGCCGGCCCGGAAAAGCTTAACGATCCGCCGGCGAGCGCGGAAGAGGCGACCATGCTTTCGGTGACACTCATCATGGCGTATCGGACGAACTCTCCATCCGATCACTGCCGTGCCCCTCGAATCACGGTCCCGCAACGGCCGATGATCTTCGCCGAACCAGGACAAGGCACTCGATTACCTTGGACATATGCAGCGATATGCCCCACCCGAGACACAGGTGAAGGTGTCGAGCCGGACAGCGTGGTGATTCGCGGCCGGCTGCGCGTTCAGCTGCGGACTGTGCGTACTGGCCGCGGTACTCCTCCCGGTCATCTCCTACGCTGCCGAGGGCACCGCCTCGGCGGAGTATCCGATGAGTTTCCTGCTGCAGGGCATGATCCTCGGCGTGCTGAGCTACATCTTCCGCATGATCCGCCAGAAGGCACTGCGGCAGGAAGCCGAACGGGCTGAGCGGGCCGAGAGCTCGCCAGGCCGTTGAAACACGACCACCGCGAGAAGACTCAGCATTTGCCGACCGCGACCCAGAACGCGTTGCGGGCCCCTTCCGGCACCTCGTCAGAATCGGGGTGCCAGTCGACGGCGTGCACCAGACCCGGCTCCACCAGTTCGAGGTCGCCCAGCAGCGCGGCGAACTCGTCCACCGAACGGTGGTTGGCGAGGTGGCTGGTGTCGCGGTACAGCCGTGAGATCTCCTCGACCCGGTCGGGCTCGTCGTAGTGATCGGTGATGTGCGAGACCACCAGGAAACTGCCCGGTGCCACCGCACGGCGGTAGGAGTCGACCAGCTCGGCCGGCCCTTCCTCGTCGCCGACGAAGTGCAGCACGGCCGCCGCCAGCACGGCCATCGGCTCGTCGAAGTCGAGCAACCCGGCTACCCCGGGTTCGGCCAGCACCTCGTCCGGTTTACGCAGGTCGGCCCTGCTGATCGTCGCGTTCTCGACACCGTCCAAGAGCTGACCGGTGTGGGACACCGCCACGGGTTCGTTGTCGACGTAGGCCACCCGAACCGAGCTGTCCCGTTCGTGGGCGATCTGGTGCACGTGCCCCACGGTGGGAATCCCGGAACCGAGATCCAGGAACTGGCGGATCCCCTGGTCGAGGCAGAACCGCACCGCCCGCTGCAGGAACGCCCGGTTGGCACGCGCACCAGGGATCATGACGGGCGTGATCTCCACCGCGCGCTCCGCGGCCTGCCGATCCGCGGCGAAATTGTGCGACCCACCGAGGTAGTAGTCGTACATCCGCGCCGCGTTCGGCGTCCGGACGTCGATACCCTCGCTACCAGACGGTTCACCGATCGACATACCACGCGCTCCCCACGACCCTGGCCACTGCTCACCCAGCAGCGTACACACGCGGGCACGAACCGCGAAGGGGTGCCGCGCGGTATCGACGCACGGAGCGGGGCGTGCCCGATGTCGGCTCAGTGCTGTGCCGCGACGTCGACCATTCCGGTGACCTCGGCGAGCAGTTCGAAGGAACGCAGCCAGGCATCCCGTTCCGGAGCCAGCGAGGTGACCATCAGCTCGTCGGCCCGGGCGTGCTCGGCGAAACCGTCCAAGTAGTTCTTCACCTCGTCGGCGGTTCCGACCGCCGAGTAGGTAAGCATCTGCTGCGCCTGCTGCCCCGCGGGTGAGTCCAGAGCGCTGTCGGCTTCCTCGCGGGTGAGGTTGCGGCCGGTGAGCATCCGCAGCCTGCTGCGCTTGGCTGCCTGGAGTTGTTCCCGCGCCTGCTCGGTGGTGTCGGAGGCGACGATGTTGACCCCCGCGATGACGTACGGTTCCGACAGCTGTTCGGAGGGGGTGAACTCACGCCGGTAGACCGACACGGCGTCCTCCAGCGCGTTCGGGGCGAAGTGCGAGGCGAACGAGTACGGCAGCCCGAGCGCGGCCGCGAGTTTGGCACCGAACAACGAAGAGCCGAGGATGTACAGCGGCACGCCGGTCCCCTTGCCGGGCACGGCCTGCACTCCCTGCACCAGCGACTTCTCCCCCAGATACCCCTGCAGTTCCTGCACGTCCTGCGGGAAGGTCTCGGCCGCCTTCGGGTCGCGGCGCAACGCCTTCGCGGTGTTCTGGTCACTGCCGGGCGCCCTGCCGAGGCCGAGGTCGATGCGCCCCGGATGCAGCGTCTCCAGGGTGCCGAACTGCTCGGCGATGGTCAGCGGGGCGTGGTTCGGCAGCATGATGCCGCCCGCGCCGAGGCGGATCGAGCTGGTGTTGGCGGCGATGTGCCCGATGATGACGCTGGTCGCCGAGGAGGCGATGCGGGACATGTTGTGGTGTTCGGCGTACCAGATGCGCCGGTACCCCCACCGCTCGGCTCGTTGCGCCAGGTCGATGCTGGCCCGCAGGCTGTCGCCCGGGGTTTCGTCATGACCGATGGTGGCGAGATCGAGGACGGACAGTGGGACACCCATGGCAAACGCATCCTTCCGCGCGGGCACCGTGACGAGCTCGGTCGTAGTTGTTACGACCAACCGTTCGAACGCGTTCACCCGTGACGGCTATTCCGGGAATCGCACGGATCACATTCCCGGCCGCTCGATTCCGCGATTAGCGTTGAGCCGATATGAGTACGCTGCCGCGTGATACGAGGAGCGGTCCCGAGCACCGACCGGGATCGGATCGCCATGTGAGACCACTTCGAAACGAACCACCCAGGTACGGAGAGCCGGCGGTTCGCGAGGTGGTCCGGGATCGGAACGGTTTCCTGGAACCGCCCAGGCGCGCCGGGCGCTGTACCGCGCCGATGGCGGTCTCCGAGCTCGTCGGGTCCTCCGGTGATCTCGTGCTGCTCGCACCGGGCGGAGCGGGTAAGACCACCGTGCTCGAAGCGCTGCGCGAGGCCGAGTCCGGGGCGACGGTCATCGACTTCACCCTGCTGGACGTAACCGAGGCGTACCGGGCGCTGGCCGCGGCGGCCGAGTACGAGGACGGTGTCGTTCACCTGGACGGGGTCGATGCCGTGGCTGGTGATTTTCCCGGCATTCTCGAACAACTCCGGGACTGGTTGCGCGTTCCCGGGAAACGACGGGCACGACTGCGCCTGGCCTGCCGGACCACCACCTGGAACAGGCCGGAAGCGCGAGTTCTGCGTCGCACTCCGCTCGCGCTCCAAGTGTTCGAGCTTCTCCCCTTGACGCGTGACGCGGCCGATTCGATCGCACGCGGGATCGGCGTCTCGGAGGAGCTTTTCACCGAGCTCGCTGAGACCGGTTCATGGCGACCTCCGGCATCGGCGATGTGGTTCGAGGCGGTGGCCCGCCACCGGCGAGACACTGGGGAATTACCATCGGATCAACGTGCGGCGATCGAGCACGATACAGACGTCGCGTTGGGTGGGACGGGTTCCACCGGCGCCGCCCTGACACGGCGGCACCAGTGGCAGCGGGCGATGTGGCTGGCCGCGGTGTCGATCTTCGGGAACGTCAGCCCTGGCGAGGCGACAGGCGGGGGCGAATCCGGCTCCGGAACGCCCGTCGGGGAGTCGCTTGCCGTCGCGCTCCCGGAGGAGGCCGCGCCGAGTGAGCAGGGCGGGCACGAGGAAGTGCTCGACACCGCGTTGTTCGCTCCCGCTCGTGGTGGAGGGGTGGAATTCCGCCTGCGACAGCACGCGGATTACCTCGCGGCGTGTTTCGTGGTCTCGCGACAGCTCGAGCGGGATCGTTTGGGAGAGCTGCTGGGAGTTCACGACAACGGTCGAGTTCCCGGTTCCCTCGCCGCGGTAACGGCGTGGACAGCGAACATGGATCCCGAGCTGGTCCAGGACCTGATCCCGGCCAACGCCGCCCTCCTGGCTCGAACAGGGGTGGAACCGTCCTCCGATCGTGTTCGGGCCACTATGACCGAGTCACTGCTCACAGCCGCGGCCGAGGGTGAACTCGAAGCCGTGCAGGAGCTCGACCTCGCCACCCTCGTGCATCCCGGACTGCAGCGCGCACTGCTGGGGTGGCTGCGGGCCGGTATCGAGCACTCCGAACAGCTGTGGTGGATCGCTCGGCTCGCGGAGGAAGGTCGGTGCCGAGGAACGGTGCCGGAGCTTCTCGAAGAGGTGCTGAGCCCACGGTGGAGTTCGGGCGCGCGCCGGGCGGGGGCCATGGCCGTGGTATCACTGTCGGACGAGAGCGCGCCGGACGAGTTGGCGTCGCTGCTGCGACTCGAACCGGAGGAGGATCCGGACGAGGAGCTGCTGGCAGCCGGGATCGACGCACTGTACCCGGGAGCACTGCCCACTGCCGAACTCCTCGACTCGATACGGCGACGCGGCGATGACCGGTTCGAGGGCTCCTACTGGCGGTCGCTGGAAACGCTGGCGGACCGGATTCCCGTACGGGACCTTCCGCAAGCACTGGCCTGGGGAGCGGAGTGTGCCGGAGCCGGGGAACAAACCTACGGCCGGTTCATCATCGGACTGTTGGACAACGGGTGGCGCGCGGCCGAATCACTGCCCAGCGTGGTCGAACTCGCCGACGTGACGGCAGCGGTCATCAACCACAACTGGTCACGCTGGCGCGATCGGGTCACGGTCCCACGGCTGAACGATCCCCGGCTCCGACGCGAGCTGGCCGTGCTCCTCGCGGAGCGGATCCGCCCTGATTTCGTACGGTGGCTGCTCTTGCTGGATCTGGTCGGGGAAACGGATATCGAGTGGATACTGGAGGTGCTTCCCCGATTCGGGGAGAAAGCTCGGTCCGTGCTGGGCGGTTGTGTGCCGCTGCTCGTGGCGGAGCCGGACGCCCGTAGCGCGGATCTGATCCTCTCGGTCCCCGAGGAACATCCGGCGTACCCGCATATCCGGGAGTTGCGCGAAAACGTCGCGAGCGACTCGGGGCGGGCCGAGATGCTGCGCAAGATGCACAGGACCGATCCGGCCCCCTCCGACGAGGAAAAACGTGCGAAGCAACGCCGTGAACTCACCGAGGCACTTCAAGCAGCACGCCGGGACGTAGCCGAGTGGTGGCAGGTCTGCCGAAGGCTCGCCGAGGACGGCGGATGGTCCATCGACCACTACTTCACCCAGGACCTGACCGAACGGCCCGGTTGGGAGCTGCTGGCCCCCGAGGAACGACGCGACGTCTTCGACCTCGGTCTCGAATACGTCCGAACGCACCGGGTCACGTCCACCTCGGACGCGGGACTGCGACACATCTCGACCGAGGAGGTGCTGCCCGACTGGTCCGGGGTATACCTGCTGAGCACGCTGCTTCGCCACCAACCACACCGGCTGGACGGGTTGGACACCTCGACCTGGAGCAGGTGGGCTCCCCCGATCATCGCGGCGTGGATCCTCGACGAGGCGGACGAGGACGCCGGACTGCGCGGGCGGCTGATCGATTCCGTGCCGCACGCGGCGCGTCCGGCCCTCGCCGAAGCGGTGCTGCTACGCTTCGACGAACAGCAGAAACAGGGCAAACCTCTCGAGAACCATCACCGCTACGCGTCACTGCTGAGCGAAATCGACGCGGAACTGCACCGACGGTTCCTGAACCACAGTTATCACGGCGTACTCGGCGAAACACTGCTGCGGCTGTTGGACACGTACTCACCGGAACTCGCCACCCGGATCCGCCGGGAACTTCGCCGCGCTCCGGAGCCGGAACTCGCCACCCTCGCCTACCGGGCGCAGGCGGAATCGGACCCGAACGTTGTCGTCGCCGACCTGGTCTCCGGCGCCGCCGTGTCCGCCCGGGCCGACGAGGTGGTCGCGGCACTGGACCCCGCGAGGTTGCACGACCGGAGACTGGCGGAACTGACCAGGTGGCTGCTCGACAGATTCCCGATAACTCGGTTTCCGGAGCGGGCACGTGAGGCCGAGCGGGAAAACCACTGGATCAGCAGCGCTCACAGCGTTCGGGACGAATCGCTGGAAGAGCTCACGACCCGCGCACGCAGCGAAACCCTGGCGGAGCTGCGGGACGAACGAACCGGGTTCGAGCGCAGAGTGCTCACGGCAAGGTTGAGCCGTGCGCGAGCGCACGAGGCGGATCTCGCCCACACCCCACCCAGCGTGGAACGGATTCGGGCGCTGTGCGAAACGGTGGAGACTCGAACGCGGGACAGCGACGCGGGGCCGTGATCGGACCACCACGTGCGGCGGAGTCCTGCTGTCACGGTCCCACGAGAGCTACTCCCGCGTGTCCGGCGGAACCAGACACGGGTCCCGGAAGACCTCCTCGGTGATAACGATCGCCGCTCCGCGCACGGCGGCGGTGAAACCGAAAACCGAGGCGGTGACCGGACATATCGCCGACCGGCCCGCGACGGTTCTGCTCCGCAGTTCCCGCAGCGCGGTCGGTACCACGTGGGCGGAGACCGTGGCGAAGTAGCCGCCGAGCACCACGGCTCCCGGGTTGAGCATGTTGACCGCGATCGAGATCCCGATGCCGAGCCAACGGCCGATCTCGTCGAGACCGGCCAGCGTCTGCTGATCACCGGCCTCGGCGCGCTGCAGCAGTATCCGCGCCTGCTCATCCGGGTCCCGGAGGGTTCCGACCAGGTCCGGTGCGGCGGTTCGGACCGCCGCTGCCAGCCCGATCTTGGTTTCCAGGCAACCGTGCTGCCCGCAGCGACACCTACGTCCGTAGGGGTCCACCGGGAAGTGTCCGATCTCCCCGCTGTAACCGTCCGAGCCGCGCAGCAGTCGCCCCGCTGTGATCAGGCCGGAACCGATACCGAGCTCCCCGGTCAGATACACCAGTTCGGAGACGGTGTTGGCCTCGTCGCCGAACTCGGCCAGCGCCGCCAGGTTGGCCTCGTTGTCGGCGGTGATCGTGGTTTCCGGGGCGAGATCGAGCCGGCCGCGCAGCCACTCGGTGATCGGCACGTCCTGCCACCCCAGGTTCGGCGCGTGGCGCACGGTGCCGCTGGGCACGTCCACGAGCCCCGGCACAGCCACGCCGACGCCGACCAGCCGGATGCCGGAGCTCCGCAGTTCGGCTATCGCCTCCGCCGCGAGTCGCGACAGCTCGTCGACGGTGCGGGAAGGTCCCACTCGGACCGCGTCGAAGCCGACCCGACGATCCAGCAGCACCCGCTCCGCGAGGTCGACCCCGCGCACCGCGAGACAGTTCGCGTTGACCTCCAGTCCCAGAGCCGCCGCCGAACCACCGTCGAGTTCGAGAATCCGGGACGGGCGGCCGACATTGCCCGACTGCTTCCTTCCGGTCTCGCGGATCAGCCGCCGTCCGATCAGCTCGTTGACGAGGTTGGACACCGTGGCCTTGGTCAGCCCGGTACGGGTGGCCAGCGCGGCACGGGAATACACCCCGGCCGACCGGATCTCGCCGAGGACCCGGGCCAGATTGCCCCTACGAACGGCCGCCTGAGCGACGACTCCACGCCCGTTGTCCCGGTTGACCTCGTTGTCGTAGCCGCGCACCCGGCCCCCTCTCTAACAGGGACAGCCGGAAAACTAACCCATTGTCGCCGGAAAACGCCATACCCCACGAACCCGGAAAATCCCGCGGAACTCACGAACGACGAATCGAAGCGATCACCGGATTTTACACGTATGGCGCCTTGACATCGCGGCGTGAAAGCTGGCGGCAGGATGAGCAGCACCGGGACAGCCAAGAATCGTACTGGATACGAATTCTCCCGACGAACCCGATGGAGAGCGGACTTCCCCGTGGTTTCACCTCTCGCGTCGAGAACGGGGAAATCAGGCACGGCCGCCGAGAACGCCACTGTTCCGAGCCGGAACGAATCACGGCGGAGCGGCGTTTCCGCTGTGCTCGGCTTGTGTTTCCGCTGCCGGGACGCACGCCTCGGAAACGAGGTTCAGCACCCGAGGACGACGGGTTCGCTGGTCACGTCTCGTGGAATTCGGTCTCGGCGTGGACCTCGTGCGAGGTGCCGCGCGGCCGTTCGGGCCGGTGTGCACGTACCGCGCGGCGCCACGGGGGAGTTCCGGTACACGACTTCCGCTCAACCGGAGCGCGCTGGGAGCGTGAAGCGCCAACCTTCATCGCGCAACCGCGGGATGACTCGGGAGACCGCCCCCACGGTCTGGCCGCGATCGCCACCACCGTCGTGCAGCAGCACGACACCGCCCTGTGAGACACCGTCCATCAGCCGCCGGACCAGCACGTCCGTACCGGGGCGGTTCCAGTCCGCCACCGAAAGGCTCCAGCCGAGCGGCTGCATCCCCATGTCCGCGGCCACGCCCGGAGTTTCGCCCCACGCGCCGTAGGGAGCACGGAAGTAGCGAATCTCGGCTCCCGGCACCGCCTCGTGAATCACCTCGTTCGTGGCCCGCAGGTTCGCCCTGATGTCAGCGGGCGACCACGTGCTCATGTTCTCGTGCCGCATCGTGTGGTTGCACAGGACGTGCCCCTCGGCGACGATCCGCCGCACCAGTTCGGGGTTCTCCCGCACGTGCTGGCCCCACAGGCAGAAGACGGCCTTGACGTGGTGCTCGCCGAGCAGGTCGAGCATGCTCGAGGTCTCTCCCGCGTTGGGGCCGTCGTCGAAGGTGAGCGCCACGGTACGTCCCGGTTGTCCGGTCGAGTCGACCACGGTGGCGTCCGCCGCCTCGCCGAGTCCTGCCACGCCGAGTCCTGCCCCGCCGGGACCTGCCTGGGCGATGCTCGCCGATCCGAACGACAGCCCGAGGAGCAGCAGTGGCACGAGCAGGCGGTTGGTCGTTCGCCGATGTCTTCCAGGAGTCATGACGGGTCCCTTCGGCGCGTACTGGGCGAGGTTCCGGGAAATAGTACGACAGGAATCTCCGGAGCACGGGAAATATAGGTTCGGCACCGAAGACTGTCAATGTCCTCCAAGGCGAGTCCCGACATCCGGCGACCATCCCGCCGACTCGTCGTGAAGCGAATTCGGAAACATCATTCCACAGTGTACTTGGTTTTATCTGGAAAAATTTTGTATTTCCCACTGGGCAGCACCGCCCACCTGGTAACGAGCGGGTTTCCGGAACATTTACGGAAACCATTGACAGATCGACGTGACCTGGTCGACATTGTTCGGTGTCGACAGACCTCGATCACCGTTGATCCCGGTCATTCGCGCGAATCGCTCCACCGACGGACCGTCGAGTCGTATTACCCGTTCGAAGTCCACCGATCCGAACCGGAGGAAGCATGAACACCGACGATTTCGCACCGAACTCATTCGGCCGCAGGAGTTTTCTCGGAGGCGCCGGAACCCTGGCGCTGGGCGCGTCCGCGCTGATGCTGCCCGGGACCGCCTACGCGGCCAGGACCATCACGCAGAACGAAACCGGCACCCACGACGGGTTCTACTACACGTTCTGGACCGATGGCGGCGGATCGGTTTCGATGACCCTGTCCTCCGGGGGCAGTTACAGCACTTCGTGGACCGACTGCGGCAACTTCGTCTGCGGCAAGGGCTGGAGCTACGGTGGCCGCAGGAACGTGTACTACTCCGGCGGCTTCTACCCCTCCGGCAACGGCTACCTGACGCTCTACGGATGGACGTCGAACCCACTCGTGGAGTACTACATCGTCGAGGACTACGGAACCTACCGTCCCGGAGGAAATGACCACCGGGGCACGGTATACAGCGACGGCAGTACGTACGACATCTACCGGACGATGCGGTACGACGCTCCCTCCGTGGAGGGCACGGCGACCTTCCCGCAGTTCTGGAGCGTTCGGCAGTCCCCGAGGGCGGGTGGAAACATAACCACCGGTAATCACTTCGACGCCTGGGCCCAGCACGGCATGAGCCTGGGAAGCTTCGATTACTACATGGTCCTCGCTACGGAGGGATACCAGAGCAGCGGAAGCTCCAACTTGACGGTCAGCGGCTGAATCCCCGTTTCGGGAAGAGCCTTCTCGAAAGGAACGCTTTCCACGGCGGCATCGCACCACCATCGGACGATGCCGCCGTATTCCCTCCTCGCTCCCAGGCGCACCCCGGAACCGATCGAACACTTTCCCGGGGAAGAGCACGTGTTTCTTGGGAGCGCTCCAAGCAACGATCCACGAGGAGCGACAGAAATGCTGCGAGCGTTACGCAACCACGGCAGGCTCGGCAGGCTGTGCGCGGTACTGACCGCGAGCGCGGGACTGCTCACCCTGCAGACGGCGCCCGCGCTGGCCACGCCGGACGCGGCTGAGGCTTCCGGCGTCGACGCGCAGGCTCCGGCACGAACCCCGCTCAAGGACCTGACCGACAACTACGTCGGCAGCGCCGTCGCGGCTTCGGCGCTGGTGAACGAGAACGACTACCGCTCGGTGCTCACGGACGAGTTCAGCAGCGTGACCGCGGAGAACGCCATGAAGTGGTCGGTGCTGGAACCGAATCGCGGCCAGTACGACTGGTCCGGCGCCGACGCGGTCATGGACTACGCGCGGCAGCACGGCAAGAGCGTGCGCGGGCACACACTGGTCTGGCACAAGCAGCATCCCGGCTGGCTGAACGATCTGTCCGCCTCCGAGCTGCGGTCGACGGTGAAGAACCACATCACCACGGTGGTCAACCGCTACGAGGGCGAGATCCGGGCGTGGGACGTGGTCAACGAGGTGTTCAACTCGGACGGCACGCGGCGCGACTCGATCTTCCAACGGAAACTCGGTGACGGCTGGATCGCCGACGCGTTCCGCTGGGCGCACCAGGCCGATCCGTCGGCGAAGCTCTATATCAACGACTACAACACCGGTTGGGTCAACGACAAGAGCAACGCGATTTACGATCTGGTGCGCTCGTTGCGGCAGCAGGGCGTGCCGGTCCACGGCGTCGGGTTCCAGACGCACCTTTCCATCGACTACAGCTTTCCCGGTGGTTTCCAGTCGAACCTGCAGCGATTCGCCGACCTCGGTGTCGACGTCGCCATCACCGAGGCCGACGTGCGGATGACGCTGCCCGTCACCGACGGCAAGCTCAACACCCAGGCCGACTACTACGAGCGGCTCTGGAACGCCTGCGAGGCGGTCTCGCGCTGCGTGGAGTTCACCACGTGGGGCTACACCGACCGGCACTCCTGGGTGCCGAACACGTTCGACGGCCAGGGAGCGGCCTGCCTGTTCGACGAATCGCTGAACCCGAAACCCGCCTACAACCGGATCAATCCCACCGCCTGAGCGGTGCGGGTGGGGCGCACGACGGTTTCACGTCGTGCGCCCCCAGGGTGTGGCCTCCGGGGGAACGAGTCGTCGAGTGCCCACGCACCATTGTGCACTCACCTATTCGGGGGATGAATTGTGTTCATCCCGCTACGATATGTTGGCTCTTTCCTGTGCTCTTCTCCCGGAAGCAAGGACGGCTCATGGCTACCGAGACGAACGTTCCGGCCCCCAGCTCCGTGCCGGTGGGGGTTGATCCCACGCGGGCGAGCATCGCGCGTGTCTACGACGCCGCACTGGGCGGTAAGGACAACTACGCCGTCGATCAACAGGTACTGGACGAGATCAAAACGGCGGCACCGGAAATCCGGGAGATGGCCTGGGCCAACCGCAACTTTCTGATCAGGGTCGCACGATTCCTGACCAATGAGACCGACATCCGTCAGTTCATCGACTGCGGCTCCGGCCTGCCGACCGCGGAGAACACCCACCAAGTCGTACAGCGCCTCGACGAGCAGGCCCGGGTGTGCTACGTGGACAACGACCCGGTGGTGTTGGCCCACGGCAATGCCCTCCTTGCCGACAACGAGGGCACCCACATCGTCGATGCCGACATCTACAAACCGGAGCAGGTCTACAACCACGAAGTGGTTACCCGGAACATCGACTTCGACCAACCCGTGGGACTGCTGCACATCAGCACCATCCACCACTATCCCGATGACGACTTCGTCGAGCTGATGCGCCGCTACGTCGAACCACTGCCATCGGGATCGTTCGTAGCCGTCTCGCACTTCCTCGACCCGCGGACCCCGGAACTGAGCCCGCTGGCACGCCGCCTCGAAAACATCATGACCCACAGCGCCATGGGTTCGGGGACGTTCCGCACCCATGAGCAGATCGCGGCGATGGTCCCCGGGATGGAGGTCATTCAGCCCGGTCCCGGACTGGATCCAGGGGTAGTGATCTGTGACCAGTGGTGGCCGGACGGGCCGAAACTGCGGCAGTACAAGGACGTCGAACGCTGTCTGGGTTGCGTGGTGGCCCGCAAACCCTGAACGATCCGTTACCCGCCCGGCGAGCGGTTCCGGACGAACCACGCGGATGCCCGCGCGAAACCGAGGTGTGTCCGGGAGTCAACGCGGCTCGTGTTCACTCCCGGACGCACCCAACGGTCGACGTGTCGATGCCCCACTTGGGGACTCCGACGAGGAGTTCACCGCAGACCGGCCTACAACCGACTCGATCCCGCCGCCTGAACAGTTCCAGTGGGGGGCGCACGACGTACAGCAGTCTGCGGCCCCCACTTCGCTTGTACGAAAAACAGATCCACAGCACGTTGTGATGCGGATGGGACGCTATATCCGTAATGCTTCCCAACTGTCCGGGGCACTCTGAGACGTTGACCTGGAATATCCCCATGGGCACGCTGGACACAGCATTGAGATATCGCTCTCCAGCAAGAGAGCCTAACGAGCGAGAGAGTTGTCGAACCTACATTGTGGAATGAAACAGTGGAAGACAGGCGCAAGGTACAGACAGCAGTACTCCGCGATGCGGACTCCTACGAACCGGTTGCCATGCCAATGGACCGGCAAGATGCGGAACGGATCAGGGATCACTACGCGAACCTCAGCTTCTGGTGCGGTACATGGTTGGGTGGCTGCGGACAACAACTCACAACGAAGATTGGACGCGAACGCGTTCCGCATTTCGCACATTATCCCGACAGCGTCAGTGCGTGCCACCGGAGACACACGGATATCCGCAGCGCGGATCACCTGTACGTGCATCACGACATCAGTAACTGGCTGAAAAGGCAAGGAAAAGGATCCGGACACACCGAACTGTTCGGTGACTTTCAAAGTGGTGGCACCTGTAGCACAATACGCATCACCACCAAGGACTCTCGCGGAGCCATCGTGGTCGAGTTCAGAGAAATCGCAAACTCGGTTTTGGAAGAGGAAGAGCGTAGAGCGCAAGGATCGGCCCAGTGGCTCACGTGGCTGTTTCCACCCGGATCTCAGCCCCCCGAACGGCTTCTTGCCCGGGACGGTTACACCCTGCACTATGCTTTCGCGAACAACAGCGTGGCGCCCGAAGTCAAACTCGGTACACGTTCCCGCTTCTCGAGATCGGCGATCTGGACCGGACTGAATGAATGCAGCATTACCGAGCACGGCATCACCACACCGGACGCCGAAGACATCCGTCGGAGACGTATCGAGCACAAAAAGAAGAGATCCACAACAGAAATGAAACCCAAAGAAAGCCATTCGGGCAAAAACGAAAAAATACCCTGCGGGCTACGAACATCGACAAGCGAAATCGAATCACCCCCAAAAGACGATGAAAACAAAAGTGCGACAACCAAAAATCCGCCAACAGAATCGGAACCCCTCGAGAAATACACCAAAGAAGATCACAACAAAATCGAGCAAAAACCACTGCTGGATCCCGGTAAAGACGTAGACGTCGTACCGCTCTCCGGGGAAATTATCGATTATTTGGAAAGATTTGGTTGCACTATTCGTGGCGATGCTTTCAAGGAGAGATGGCTACGTATAGCGTCCATGCATCGCAGTTATCACTACGAATCAGGACTATCCAGGATATTCAACGTCAATACTCTCAAAATGCTGGCAGAAACGGGAAAGCGTTGGATAAAGATCGCGATTATTGATCGCTACATCGCGAAGAACCACCCCCGCAGCGTGGGAGAACAGAACTCCTCGTTCGCCAATATCAGAAAATCCGTTAAAGATCGAATCGCTGAATCTTCGGATCTCAAAAACGGAATCTTGCTCGGCAGAGGCGAGACAGGTGAACCCGGGAAGATAAGCCGTAAAATCTTAGACGAAGTATCGGCACAAGTCATCGGAATGACAGTCTTGACAAGCGGGAGTGATGCTGTATACAGCCTAGTCGATCTTTTGTACCCCAACAAGTACTCGAAGTATTCCAAAAAAGAAATCAACAAGAAAACCCGAGAATCACGCAATTATCGTTTTCCTTCTTCCAATTACATACAAGTGATCCATTACGTAAAAAATAAGTTCGAACTGCCAAAACAAGCCGAACCACTGTTGACCCGAGCACTGACGCACAGTTCCTGGGCCCACGAAAACCAAGATACCGTTAAAGCAGCTGGCCAGGAGGACAACGCAATACTAGCTCATCACGGATCGATAGTAGCCGACGTCCTGGTCACACACAGTGCGGCGGCATCCGTGTTGAGCCGAACCCTGCAACCATCACCGGAAGAAGTCGTTCTACTTACCCCAAAAGAGGAAACATGGCGAGACCTTTTCGATGAAATGAGCTTGTCCGAGGGATTGCTTCTGGGCGCGGGCCAGCGAAGAAATCCTGAGGTTGCCTACGCAAATGCCATGCAAGCCATACTTGCAGTAGCTTGGCGCAATAAGGGACCCGAGCTCGTATTCCAACCACCAAATTTCCTCGACGAATGGGCTAGATCACGGCATGCCAACCAAGACCAATTTACACAACTCCAACAAACTCTCAATTTATTCGGAGTCCGTTCCGGATCAACCTTTGAGAAATCCGGCCCAGATCACTCACAGAAATACGCGGCCACCATAGAACTGACTACGGAAAACGATTCGTCGACCATCCCCGGGACCTTCGTACGAGGAAGAAAATCGGATGCCAGACAACATACTGCGCTGTACCTGCTGAACATCCTCGACCGTATCAAGCAAGCAGAAATATGGGATCTTAACAAAAATCAGGAAAAAACAGCAAAATTCCTGCTCCGAGAGCAGATGTACGGCATCAGGAACGTCAAACAGTCAGATCTGATGCGTTGCGCAATGCAGGGTCACCTCGGGATGAGGTATCTGCTCGATGGAGACCTGAACGGCTTCGCCGAGTGGTCGAAACAGGCTGAAATTCTTCTTGGGGAAATACCGAAAGAGCACCTCGAATCACTATCTGTCTTCTATCATCGTTGCCGACAAATGGTGAACAATGAGCACGGCCCGAGACTCCACAGCGCACTGAACGGTATTCTGATGTGGGCAGAAGGAGTGGCACCTGGTGAAGTGAAACCGTTGAGCGAATGCTCACAGTGGCGCATCCTCGATGCTGTATCGCGAACACTGAAAATAAAAAACGAAACACAAGCAAAAATTTATGAGAAACTGTCGTTCGAGTGGCCAAGTGCTAGCAATGAGCAGCAGATTATCAATATTCCGATCAACACCGAAGAGCACGCCACTCGGATCACCGCAGACGACTCAAGGGCTCTTGCAGAGATTCTCCACTGGATAGAAGAAGAAGGAAAACGACACGGCGTCACTCCAGAACTGGATCACGACCGCGACGAAAACGGACTAACTATTCTGATATCCATAACCGGCATCGAGGGAGGAACTCTGGTTTACCCCCTCGCCAACCTGGTCGAGGAGCAGTGTCCCAATGTGCGGTTCGCCTTCAACTACAACGACATCTTCATTACAACGAGAAGCATCGAACGCCCAATCTCCCTGATACAGGTTGGTTACGATTGCCTGGACAATCCGGTTCCTCCCTCACCAAGACTGAAGCACGGCGTGAGCAAACTGCGTAGCTCATTGCTGAATTTCGATCAGTCGCAGCGCACTACCGGTGAACATATATCAATAGAGCGTTCCCTCAAGGAGGTACGTAGTGCTGTGGAACTCGTTCGATCCTGTCTATCCGAATTAGATTCCGACGAACCGGCGGACAGCTTGGAGACATAGTCCGGCCCGGTGCCCGCGATTGAGCGGAGGGCTGGACCGGATGTCCCAGAGATAGCCACAGGAAATCGCGGCGTACGGAACGGCACGTCTGCCTTTCTTATCGAGAGTCCAGTTAGGCGGGGACCTTCACCGGCATCAGAGCAACAATGACAGCGACGGTGGGCCGCGGAACGGCCCACCGAACCGGCTCACGCCGCGATACGCTCACCGGTGGCCGCTGAGAAGGCGTGCACGGCCTCCGGCCGGATCCCCAACCGCACCGACTCACCGAGCGCGGGTGCCGAACGTGGTTCCGCGCGCGCCACGACCCCCTGCCCCTCGTCCGGCAGGCTGCAGTGCAGGTACACGTCGGAACCGAGCTCTTCCACGAGGTCGACGGTCGCCGACATCCCCTCCTCGCCCGGCCCGACCACCCGGACGTCCTCGGGACGAATCCCGATCGTGACGCTTCCGCCGCCGTGAGCCGCTTCCTCGCGGACGGCGCTCGGGACGGGAAGGGCGGTGTCACCGGCGCGAACGGTCTCCCCGTCGAGCCCGCAGTCCAGCAGGTTCATCGGAGGTGAGCCGATGAACCCGGCCACGAACGCGTTGGCCGGCCGCTCGTAGAGCTCCCGTGGGCTCGCGCACTGCTGCAGCACCCCGTCGTGCAGCACCGCCACCCGGTCACCCATGGTCATCGCCTCGACCTGGTCGTGGGTGACGTAAACCGTGCTCACTCCCAGTCGACGCTGCAGCCCCGCGATCTGCGAGCGGGTCGAGACCCGGAGCTTGGCGTCCAGGTTGGACAACGGCTCGTCCATCAGGAACACTCGCGGCTCCCGCACGATGGCCCTTCCCATCGCCACCCGCTGCCGCTGCCCGCCGGACAGCGCCCTGGGCTTGCGGTCCAGGTACTGCTCCAGGTCGAGCAGTTTCGCCGCCTCCCGCACCCGCTGTTCGATCTCCGGTTTCGGGGTCTTGGCGATTCGGAGCGCGAACCCCATGTTGTCGGCGACACTCATGTGCGGGTACAGCGCGTAGTTCTGGAAGACCATGGCGATGTCGCGGTCCTTCGGGGAAAGACCGGTGACGTCGTGTTCTCCGATGCGGATCGCACCGGAGTCCACCTCTTCCAGCCCGGCGAGCATCCGCAGACTGGTGGACTTGCCGCACCCGGAGGGGCCGACGAGCACCAGGAACTCGCCGTCGGCGATGTGCAGGTCGAGACCGTCGACCGCGGGATGCTCCGATCCCGGATACACCCGAGTGGCCCGGTCATAGGTGATGGTCGCCATCATCGACTCCTTTCCGGCGGCCTGCTGGCTGCCGGGGCCTGCCGCGACGGCGGCCCCGGCCTTCGTGACGAGCGGGAAGTCAACCGGCCAACCACACGGCGGTGTCCGGCGGAAGTGACGAGCCGTCCAGTTCGTCACTGGACAGCAGGACCCGTTGGTGTTCGGGCAGTTCGCACGGTTCGGCGGACAGGTTCACCACACAGCGGAATCCGGGTGTGCGGGAGAACGACAGCACCTCCCGCGGCGAACCGTTCCAGTCGAGGTCACCCTCCCCGAGGGCCGGATGCTCGCGGCGGAGACGCAGCGCGTCACGGTACAGCTCCAGCATCGAGCCGGACCGGCCACGCTGGTTCTCGACGGTGTACTCGGACCAGCCGCCCGGCTGCGGCAGCCACGGTTCGGCCTCCTCCGAAGGACTGAACCCGAACGGTGGTCTTGAACCGGACCAGGGCAGCGGGACCCGGCAGCCGTCGCGGCCGCGTTCGGCGTGTCCGGTGCGTTCCCAGATCGGGTCCTGCAGGAACCGTTCCGGAATGTCCTCGACCTCGGACAGCCCGAGTTCCTCGCCCTGGTACACATAGGCGCCCCCGGGAAGGGCCAGCATGAGCAGCGCGGCGGCCCGGGCACGTCGAGTTCCCAGGCTCAGGTCGAGCGGCCCCTCGGCACGGTAATGCTCCCCCGGGGCCCAGCTGTGCTGCGGCCGGCCGTACCGGCTGACGTGACGCACCACGTCGTGGTTCGACAGCACCCAGGTGGCCGGAGCGCCCACCCGCCAGAGGCTCGACGTGGTGGAGTCGATGGTCTCGCGCAGGTCGTGGGCGTCCCACCGGCATCGGAGGAACTCGAAGTTGAAGGCGGTGTGCAGCCCGTCGGGTCGCACGTAGTTGGCCAACCGGTGGGGGCTGTCGGCGCCCGCTTCGGCGACGAACTTGCGCTCTCCCGGATATTCGTCGGCGATCGCACGCCACCGGCGATAGATCTCGTGCACCCCGTCGCGGTCCCAGTGGGGATGCTGCCCGTCGGAGTAGCCCCGCGTGTTGTCGCTGGAGATCACGTCGGGCAGCTCGGCGTCCTTGACCAGCCCGTGGGCCACGTCGATCCGGAATCCGTCGACCCCCCGGTCGAACCAGAACCGCAGGATGTCCTCGAACTCCGCGTGGACCTCGGGGTGATCCCAGTTCAGGTCGGGCTGCTCGGGAGCGAACAGGTGGAGGTACCACTCCCCCAGTGTGCCGTCCTGTTCGGTCACCCGGGTCCAGGCCGGCCCGCCGAACCGGGAGACCCAGTTGTTGGGGGGATGTTCACCGTGCTCACCACGGCCGGGCCGGAAGACGTATCGCGCCCGTTCGGCGCTGCCGGGGCCAGCCTTCAGCGCGGCGCGGAACCACTCGTGCTGGTCGGAGGTGTGGTTCGGCACGATGTCCGGGAGAACCCGGATGCCGTGCTCGTGCGCCTGGGTGATCAGCCGCTCGGCGTCGGTGAGCGTGCCGAAGCGCGGGTCGATGTCGCGGAAGTCGGCGACGTCGTAACCGGCGTCGGCCTGTGGTGAGACGTACCAGGGAGTGATCCAGATGGCGTCGACTCCCAGATCCCGCAGGTAGGGCAGGCGGGAACGGATCCCCTCGATGTCGCCCATACCGTCGCCGTCCCCGTCGGCGAAACTACGGATGTAGATCTGGTAGATCACCGCGTCCCGCCACCACGGTGTGGTGCCGGGGTCGGAGGAATTCGGCACTGTGCGCTCCTTCGGTAATTCGGGAAAGCCCTTCGGTGATTCGGGAAAGCGGGTCACGCCGGTCCGGCCGTGACCTGGTGGTGCTACTTCAGGCCGCCGGAGGTCAGTCCGGCGATGATCCTTCGCTGGAAGATGAGCACCCCGATGACCAGCGGAATCGTGACGATGACCCCGGCGGCCATCTGGGTGCCGAAGGGTTGGTCGTACTGCGTGGCGCCGGTGAACTTCGAGATCGCCACCGTGACCGTCTGCATGTTCTGCTCGTTGACCATGGACAGCGCGATGATGAACTCGTTCCAGGCGAGGATGAAGGTCAGAATCGCCGTGGTGAACATGCCGGGCGCGGCCAACGGCACGATGATCCTGCGAAACGCCTGGCCGGGCGTGCAGCCGTCGACCATGGCCGCCTGCTCCAGTTCCTGCGGCATCTGCCGGAAGAACATGGTCAGGTTCCACACCGCGAGCGGAAGCGCGAACGACAGGCTGGGCAGGATCATCGCCTGGTAGGTGTTGATCCAACCGATGTCGGTGAACAGCCGGAGCAACGGGACGATCAACGAGATGCCCGGGAACATGCTGGTCGCGATGATCAGCGAGAGCACCAGGTTCTTTCCCCGGAAGGCCAGCCGGGCCAGGGCGTAGGCCGTCGAGGTGCCGATGACCAGCGTCAGGATCGTGGTCGTCGACGCCACGATCAGGCTGTTCAGCAGCGCACGGCCGAAGCCGGTGCCGGGCTCGAACACGGCCCGGAAGTTCTCCACCGACCAGGTGCGCGGCAGCGGGCTCAGATCGTACTGGTCGGCGGGTCTGCGGAACGCCGTGACCACCATCCAGTAGAAGGGGGCCAGGCAGTACAGCACGATGCCTGCCACACCCAGTACCGGAAGCCACTTCTTGGCGTCGAAGCGGCGGCGCGCGGTTCGACGTTCGTCCCCTGTCGCAGTGGTCATCGCGCACTCCCCTTTCCGCGCCGGAAACGAGCTCCACGGCTCTTGGGCGCCTGTGAACGGGCCTCACCGATCACGTCCGCGCCGAGCAACTTGACGAACACGAACGCGATCAGCGCCACATAGGCGAACAGCAGGGTGGCGTAGGCGGCCGCGGGTCCGTAGTGCACGTTCGTCGCCTCGGAGAAGGCCAGCATGGACAACGTCTCGACCGAGTCCTTCTGCTGGCCGATCAGGATGAACGGCAGGTCGAACATGCGCAGCGCGTCCAGCATCCGGAACAGCACCGCGACCACCAGGGCCGGTTTCACCAGTGGCAGCGTGATGTGCCAGAAGCGCCGCCAGGCCCCCGCGCCGTCCACGGTGGCCGCTTCGTGCACCTCGCGGGAGATGACCTGCAACCCGGCCAGCACCAGCAGCCCCACGAAGGGGGCCGTTTTCCACACTTCCGCGGTGATCACGGCGATCTTCGAGGCGATGGCCTGCGAGCTCCACAGCACCTGCTGGTCCAGGATCGCGTTCGCGACCCCGTCCGGCGCGAAGATCCACCGCCACAGCAGGGCGGACACGGCGGTGGGGATCGCCCACGGCACGAGCACGCTCGCCCGCACCAGTCCGCGTCCCCGGAACGCCTGATGCATCACCAGGGCCATGGCCATCCCGAGCACGGCCTCCAGCGTGACGGTGACGGCCGTGAAGAAGGTGGTGTTCCAGAAAGCGTTCCAGAACCGCTCGGCCGCCGGGCCGAACAGGATGTCGGCATAGGTTCCCAGCCCGACGAACTGGCGTCCCTCGACCACGAATCCCTGCGCGTCGAGCCGCTGTCCGGAGACGAACAGCGACTGGTACAGCGCGGCGATGATCGGGTACATGACCACCACGGCCAGCACCAGCAGCGTCGGCGAAACCAGCGCCGAGGCCAACCTGCCCGTGCCGGTCACGGAACCGGACCTTCGTCTCCTCGGCGATCCCGGGGTCGTGTTCCCCGAATCGACTTCCGTGCCCGTCGGGGTACCGGTCGTCATCGACATGAACTCCCCTTTCCCATCGTCCGGCGAGCGGGTCGCAACCCGCTCGCCGGGCGGAGCGCGAAGGCCTGGATCACTTCTGCTCGATCAGCTTTTCCAGCCTGCGCTGCAGGGCGCTCAATGCCTTGTCGGGTTTCTTGTCGCCGGAGATCGCGGCGTAGACCTCGTCCTGGACGGCGAGCGTGACGTCGCCGTAGTTGACGACTCGGGGGCGCGGCTCGGCGCTCTTGATGGATTTCTTGAGGGTGTCCAGGTACGGGTACTCCCGCTGCAGTTCCGGATCGTCGTAGAGCGCGCCGCGCGTGGGGGCCAACGAGCCCTTGATCAACCGCTGTCGCTGCTGCTTCTTCGAGGTGTAGAACTTGATGAAGTCCAACGCGGTGGCCTTGTTCTCCGCGAAGGACGAGATCGCGAGGTTGTGCCCGCCGAGACTGGACACGCCCTTTCCGGTGATGCCGGGCAGCGGTGCGACGGCGAACTCGCCCGCGACCTTCGACGAACCGTCGTCGGCGTTGGCCTGCGACCACATGAACGGCCAGTTGCGGCTGAAGACGAGCTCGCCGCCGATGAACGCGCGCTTGTTGGGCTGTTCCTTGTAGGCGATCGCCGCGCGCGGGATGGTACCGGAGCTGAAGCCTTCGACCATGGTTTCGAGTCCGCGCAGCGCCTCCGGCGAGTCCACGGTGGGCTGCCCCTGACCATTGACGATCTGCCCGCCCGCGCCGTGAACGGCCTCGGCGAAGTTGACCGTCAGCCCTTCGTACTTGGCGTGCTGACCCGCGTAGCAGGACATTCCCTCGGCCGCGGGGAGCTCGAGCACCTTGGCGCAGATCTCGCGCATCTCCTCGCGCGTGGTCGGTGGTTGGGCGTCCACCTTGTTCAGCAGATCCTTCCGGTAGTACAGCAACCCCCCGTCGGAGTAGGCGGGGACCGAGAAGAGCCTGCCCCGGTACCTGGCGGTTTTCATCGCGGATTCCAGGAAGGGCGAGAAGTCGAACTCCTCCTTCGGCAGTTCGACGACCCACCGGTTCGCGGCGAACTCCGCGTTCCACACGTTGTCCAGGTCCAGCACGGTGAAAGCGCCGGACTCGGTCTGGGCGTTCTGCACCATCTGCTGCCGCTGCTGGTCGCCGTCGGCGGGCAGCTCGATCAGCCGGACCCGCTGCTCGGGGTGGGACCCGTTCCACGTCTCGACCGCCTGGGTGACGGCGCCGGTCACGTCCTTGCCGGTGGCGAAGGTGATGGGGCCTCGACCGCTGATCTCACTCGATGCCGACGAATCACCACCGCCACCGCCACAGCCGGCGACCACGAAAGCCGCCACCGTCATCAGGGATACGGATCTCCAACGTAATGACTTCATCCTTATCTCCTCGAATCGAGTCGATCAGAACGCGCGACGAATCACGCGTTCGGTTCCGAAAAATATGTGGGACGACGAATTTTCAGCCGAACGGCCGAATCATTTCCGGGACTCCGATCGACGTCGGCCACATTACGACCACCGGGTGTTTTCCGTTATCGGAAACGAACTCGGCGCCGTCCGGAGCTTCCGGGACGTCTCACATGGAATCGTTGCCGGTGGTCGACGAACGCACCACCAGTTCGGTGGGCAGCACCACGTCACGGGTCTCGGCGCTGCCCTGTTCCAGCTGCTCCAGCAGCAGTTTCGCCGCCGTTCCTCCTTCCTGGCGTACCGGCTGCACCACAGTGGACAACCCGGAGCACTCGGACATCTCGTGCCCGTCGAATCCCACGATCGCCATTTCACGCGGCACGTGGAGTTTGTGGTTGCGCAACGCGTGCATCGCTCCGAAGGCCATCTCGTCCGACATGGCGAAAACAGCCGTGGGGCGCAGCTCGTCGGCGAGTATCCGAGTCATGGCTCGTCTTCCTCCCGAAACGGAGAAATCTCCGGCACACAACCAACTCTCCCGAACCGGGACATCCTGTTCGGCCATCGCGTCCCGGAAAGCGGTAAAACGCTCGTGCGGGGCGGGCAGGTTCAACGCGTCTGGCGTACCACCGTGGATCATCGCGATGTCGGTGTGCCCCTGGTTGAGCAGATGCCGCACGGCGAGCATGCCCCCGCCGTGATCGTCGATCCACACCGAGTTGAAGCCGTCCATCCTGCCGCCCACGAATCCCAGCGGCACGTCCAGCCCGCGCAACCGATCGGACTCCTCGGCACGCAGCGAAAGGGTCAGCACGAGCACGGCGTCCACGCTGCGCCGCAGCGGAAGTTCCCGGAAGAACCGCTCACGCCCTTCCTGATCCCCGACCACGTAGAGCATCAGGTCGTAGCCCGCCGAGCGCAGCGCTTCCTCCGCACCCGCCAGCACCTGCCCGAAGAACCACCGTGAGACGTAGGGCACCAGCACGCCGATACGCCGGGTCCTTCCGGTGGCCAACCCGGAGGCCGACCTGGAGATGGAGTAGTTCAGCTCCTCGGCCACGGTGCGCACGCGCTGCCGGGTCCGTTCGGACACTCCCGGCTGTTGCCGCAATGCCCGGGAGACCGTCGCGGTGGAGACACCGGCCGCACGAGCGACCTCCTCGATCGTGGCCATTGTGCTCCCTGTCACGTTGCTGCCTCGATTGATCCGGAAGACTAAATGTGACCCACAACGCAACACAAGCGGTTGCGTAGATCGAACGAACATTTTTTCCTAATAAGCTTGTGCGCTGCTGATATTCAAACGCAAACGCTTGCGTTCGGACGACACAAGAGGGACGTGAACCACGTGAACGGGTAACGAAGTGGTACCGACGACGGTTAAACGCCGTCAATTGGCCGAACGGATGAGATTCAGAGTCGGTGGTCGTCGACCAGCTCACGCGCCGTCGTCAGCAGGGACTCGTCGAGGTCCGCCCGCGTGAGGTAGAAACGGTCCTCGTAGGCGTCGAGAATCCCGCGTTCGAAGGTGTCGAGGTCGGCTTCGGGCGCCTCGGCTCGAACCGAGCCGACCGACTCGCCGTCGAAGTCGAGCCCCAGTGCTCGGTACACCTCGGTGAGCAGCGGACGCAACACCTCGGCCCCGTCGAAGACCGCAACCGCGCTGAACAACCAGGCACGCCGCAGGATCCGTTGCGCCGTGCCGACGAGCTTGACCCGTCCGCGCGCGTTCACACTGTGGGCTCCCGGGCAGTACTCGCCCGGCACGGCACCGACCCGCGCGTCCACGCCGTACTCCGCCAGCAGCCCGGCCCACAGCCGGGCGTAGCCGTCGAAGCGCTCCTCCATCCCGCCCAACGAGTCCGCCTCGGCCGCGATGTGATCGACCACCAGCGAGTCCGCGGTGTAGGCGACCGCGCGGCCACCGGGCGCACGCACCACCGGAGTGAAACCGGCGTCCCGAACCAGGGCGACCGCCTCGGGAAAACCGGGACGCAACGTGTCGCGTCGCCCGAACGCCACGGTGGGGGTGGTGGGCCGGTACACCCGCAGCGCCGAGCCCGCCGCACCGTCACTCGCCCGCCTGACGAGGGCGTGCGCCAGCGCGACCTCGAAGGACTGGCTCGTGTCCCCACCCAGCGCCCCGTGATACAGCTCCACGCGGCAAGCCTACGCAACGGGCGAAGCGGGGCGGACACGGCGATCCCCCGGCCGACCACGCCGAGGCGGGGATTCCGGAGGGATCGCACGCCGGAGGAACGGGCATCTCCGGACGCGGTAGCGCGACAATGCGGCGGGGTGCGAAATTCGCACTACCGTCGGTGGTTCAGTTTCGCGCGTTCCTGCCCCAAACCGACGGGGGCGACGTGATCCAGCCAGTCGAAGAACTCGTTCCCCGCCGTGCGCAACGCGTCGAGGAGTGCGTCCTTCGGCGCGGCGGCGGTTCGCTTCTCCTCACCCGCTCGCACGGAAACCACCACGTGCTCCCGGGGAATGTTCCGGAAAGACAGTTCGACGGGCTGATCCGGAAAATACGTGCCGCAGTCCTTTCCATCGACAAGGTCCTCGACCATGTCGGCCAGGTACCTCCACAAGTAATCCACATCGTCCCACAGGGTCGTGTCCAGCACCTCCACACCCCACACCGTGAGCACGATCGCGCCCTCGACGTACTCACCACGTCGTGTTCGCGCGGTTTCGTCGAGAGCGCCGAAAGTTCCGTCACGCCGCCGAAGCAGGGTTTCGGCCGTCACCGGAAGCACCGTCGATCACTCCCAACGGGAAGAGCGTCGTCTTGTGCGGACGGAACTTACGCTCTCGCACCGGAACACTTCCAGCCACTCCAAGCAATTGCCGACACTAACGCGCGTAACCAATCTTAACACGAAAGGGCTAAATTTATGCGTTGATTTCCAACACTCCGAGTCGCTGTCGCAGGATTTCTCCGACGAAGGGAGGAAGACATGGCACCGAAGTATCGAACTCGAGAGGACGGCACGGTCTACCCACTGGAAGGTGGTGGCGGCGGCGGCAAGGGAAAGGCGACAGTTGTAGCGGGCGGCGTGGCACTGGCCGTGTGGGCGACCGGAGGTGGCACCGGTGGCGTGACTCTCGGCGGTTCGGGAACGACCACGGTTAGCATGTCCACCGCGGACACGGCCGTGGTACGCACCATCGGAAAGAACCTCTCGAAAGCACGACGGGACGTGAGACGGGGCAATCGCGAACGCGCCTGGAAGCGGCTCGGCCTTCGCCGGGGACGCCGCGTCACCAGGAGTGCCGTGGAATGCGTGACGAGTACCTACGGGCAGGTACGGGAATTCTTCGTCCGGACACCGTGCCGAGAGCTGCGACGGTTCCAGTTTCCCCTGGGCTACGACAGCGGGACGATCTCGGTGCTCATCTCACGCGTCCGGATGCGTTCCAGTGCCGCGGCGCGGGATTTCCGCTCCCTGATCGACGAACACGGCACCGGAGACATCCGTCCCGTCCTGTCCACGGTGCGGTTCACCGGGCACCACTACGACTCGGCCCCTCGCCGCGACACCGTGTTCGTGGCCGAGACGGAGTCCCGCACCGGCAACGTGCCGGAACCGGTCCTCGACACGACCGCGGAAGCAGCCGCCGCACTGGCCAGAAGTGCTGGATGAACTCCAGCGGGGTCGCCACCGCGACCATCGACATCGCCTTCGCACGGGTGAACGCACCCGTGCGAAGCGGCCCGACAACGCTTCGGACCCCGGAGAAGCACTCGGTGCGGAACCTCACGCGAGGTGCGCGCCGGTATCTCCGTCCGCCTGCCGTTCGAGGTGTCCCAGTACGGCGGTGTAGACGGTGTTGCTGGACTCCCCGCCGGTGTAGGGGTTGTCGAACGTGACGACGTGCGCCCGAACGGTGTCGAAGACTTCCGAAAGAGCCGCGGTGAACTCCTCGCTCGGCGGATCGTCCGACCACAGGGCGAAGACCCCACCCGGTTCGAGATGCTCCGCGAGTCGGCGCAACCCTTCGGGTTCGTAGCACCAGGCGTGGCTCGGATCCAGCACGTGCGTCGGCGAGTGATCGATGTCGAGCAGCACGGCGTGGAACCGTCGTCGCGGCGCTTCGGCGTCGAAACCGGTTCCGGCACCCACCATCGCGAAGAAGTCATCGTGCACCAGCCGGGTCCGCGGGTCCGAGGTCAGTTCCGTGCCCAACGGCAGCAGCTCGCGACGGTGCCACTCGATGACCTCGCCGAGGGATTCCACCACGTGCAGCGAGCGCACCCGCGGTTCTTCGAGGGCGGCTCGGGCGGTGTAGCCGAGCCCTAGACCACCCACCACGACGTCGAGCTCGGCCGCGGGCGAGGCCGCCAGTCCGAGCCGCGCGAGTTCGACCTCCGCCACCGTGAACAGGCTGGACATGAGGAACTCCTCGTCCAGTTTGATCTCGTGCACGTCCCGCTCCAGGGAACGGTCCCAACGACGGCGCAGGCTGATCGTACCGATCGACGTCTCACGCCAGTCCAGTTCCTCGAAGCGAGCACTCACCAGTGGCGTCCCTTCCGTGTGGTGATTCCGGGTTACCGACCGCCGGAGCGGGACGGGCACCACCTGATGTCGGGTACGCGAGACGGGTACCGCCAAGATCTCGACAGCAGCATACGCACACCGCCACGTCTTCGTCCGGCCCGGTTCGTCACGGTGGGAAAGTCTTCTACCCGTTCGCCGCGACGTACTCCGTAGTCACCTGCCCGGACGGGCGTACGAATCCCTGCCTCTGGACATCACCGAAGCCGGGATCAACGTCAACATCACCGGTGACCTGCCGCCGGGAACAATGCCGCCGCTGAGGATTATCGGTCCGCACCCAGCTTTCACTCGGCACACGCCCAGCCACACGCCGCACGGTGGTGGTCATGAACGAACCCGAACCGACATACCGGGGGCGCGAGCTGCCCAGGCCGCAGGACGAGGTCGTCGACCAGGGCCTGGGCTTCGACCTCGGTACGCTGCTCAGCCGTAGGGGCACGTTGCGGCGGCTCGGCGCGGCGGGAGCAACGCTGACCGCCTGCGACACCGGTTCCGGTGACTCCAACGCTCACTGCTCCCGCAGCAGCCGGGCGAGCCGCGCCCGGGTTCCGGCACGTCGCCAGTCGCCCCGGGGCAACAGGCTCAACAGGTGCTCCAGCACCTCGATGTCGTCCCTGCCGTGCTCGGTGCTCGCATAGCTCCACAGCAGATCAGGGTCCTCGCTGCCCAGCACCGCGCCGCGCAAACCCGCCGCGAGTTCCTCCCGCTCCTCCCGAACCACCGGGGCCTCCGAGCCCGGCAACAGCCCGGCCCCGTGGAGAGCCAGCGCCGATCGCAGCGCTCCTTCGCACAGCGCCTCGCGCACGTCGTGGAAATCCGCTTCGATCGAGGCGTCGAGCCGATAGGGCTTCGTTCGTACGACAGCACACCCGATCTGGTTGCGCAGTCGATGGATCTCGGCGCGAACGGTGACCGGGTTACCCCGCTCACCGTGTACGAGCAGGGCGAGCCGCTCGGAACTCACCCCGGCCGGACGCAGCGCCAACGCGGCGAGCAACTCGGCGTGCCTCGTTCCCAACTCCAGCCGCTGCCCGTCTAACTCCGCGGTGGGGTATTCGCTCATCAACCCGAGACGGAGCGTGTGCCGCACCGCCGCGGGAGCGGGGGTACGCGTCACTCCGGACGTTCCGCCATGGGGTGACCGGTTTCGACGTGGCGCGCGCAGCAAGTAACCCCCGGAGAGCGGTTCCAGCACGATCCGCCTGTCGTCCCCGACGGCGATCCCGGCTTCGGGCCGAGTCGGCTCGACCCGTTCGGGCAAGTTCAGCTCACCGGAGTTCGTTTCGATCACATGACCTCGTGGACCGAGCAGCGCACCGGGTTCGCCGCGGAGCGCACGCAACGAGGGAAGGTGTCGCTGCCGGAGGCGTTCGTGCTCGCGGCGCATCCGATCGGTCAACCGGTTCTCCGCCAGCCGAGCCGCGGCCGTCACCAGCGCGGTAAGAGCCGGGTGCATGGTTCGCAGCGGTCCGCTGACGTCGATGGAGCCGAGGACCGCCCCGGTTTCCGGGTCGTGCACCGGGCTGGCCGCGCAGGTCCACGCGTGGTAAGTGCGCACCAGGTGCTCGGCGGAATGAATACGTACCGGTGAACCGGTGGCCAGCGTCGTTCCCATCGCGTTCGTGCCGATGGCGTCCTCGGACCAGCGTGTTCCCTCGCTGAGCAGGACGTCGTCGGCCTTGCGGCAGATCTCCGGATTCCCCTCCCGCCACAGGATGGTCCCCGCCGCATCGGTGACGATCATGATGTGCGGGGTGTCCCCGGCCGCTTCCAACAGTGTTTCCCGCAGCAAGGGGACGCATTCCGCCAGCGGATGCTCCGCCCGGATCTCGGGAAGTGCGGCGGTTTCGAACTCGACGGGAGGCTGCCACCCGTTCGGGTCGATCCGCGCCGCCAGCGATCGCCGCCAGGACTCCACCACGACCGGACGCGGCGAGCACGTTCCCTTCCGCTTGCCGTCCACGCACACGTCATCGGCTACATCACCTCCGAGCACGGCGGCGTGCACCTGTTCGAGCAACCGGGCCTGTCGCAACGGATCGCCTGATGATTCGTCGAAGTACCTCATGGAAATGTCGACCACGCGGGGCGCCTCGCGGAATGTTCGGGCACCGGATCCGACACCGGCGCGAGTCAACCCATGCTGCCGTGTGATCCGGACAACGGACAAGATGTCGAACGATCGAGGTAGCCGAGCGGGACGAGCTCGCCCACGCAACGTGTCTGCAACGTGCACGACTCTACGGTGCCGTCCGACGTCCCCGAGCCGCCCTGAGGAGGGTGATCGCTTCTCGGGGACCAACGAGTGACGACGCCGCACGGAGGTACGGACATGGGCCAATACGCAGCGCCGGGAGCAGCTGGCTCGGTCGTCGAGTACCGATCTCGGTACGACCACTTCATCGGCGGCGCATACGTGGCGCCCGCCAAGGGTGGATACTTCGAGAATCCCACCCCGATCACCGGCAAACCCTTCACCGAGATGGCACGGGGCACCGCCGAGGACGTGGAGCGGGCGATCGACGCCGCCGAATCCGCCGTGAGCACCTGGGGCGGGAAATCACCCGCCGAACGCGCGGGAATACTGCTGAGCATCGCCGAGCGGATGGAGCGGAACCTGGAGAAGCTCGCGGTGGCCGAATCCTGGGAGAACGGGAAGCCGGTACGCGAGACGCTGGCCGCCGACATCCCGCTGGCGATCGACCACTTCCGCTACTTCGCCGGTGCGCTGCGTGCGCAGGAGGGCACGCTGTCGCAGGTGGACGAGGACACCGTCGCCTACCACTTCCACGAACCGCTCGGGGTGGTCGCACAGATCATCCCGTGGAACTTCCCGATCCTGATGGCGACGTGGAAGCTTGCTCCCGCGCTGGCGGGCGGCAACGCCGTCGTTCTCAAACCGGCCGAGCAGACACCGGCATCCATTCACGTGCTGCTCGAACTGATCGCCGATCTGCTGCCCGCGGGAACGGTGAACGTGATCAACGGGTTCGGCGTTGAGGCGGGCAAGCCGCTGGCCTCCAACCCGCGGATTCGCAAGGTGGCCTTCACCGGAGAGACCACCACCGGCAGGCTGATCCTGCAGTACGCCAGCGAGAACATCATCCCGGTGACGGTCGAGCTCGGCGGCAAGAGCCCGAACATCTTCTTCAACGACGTCGCCGCCGCCGACGACGCCTTCTACGACAAGGCTCTCGAGGGATTCACCCTCTTCGCGCTGAATCAGGGCGAGGTGTGCACCTGCCCGTCGCGGGCGCTGGTCCAGTCCGGCATCTACCGGGACTTCACCACCGACGCCGTGGCGCGCACCAAAAACATCACTCCCGGACACCCGCTGGACACCGACACCCAGATCGGGGCACAGGCCAGCAACGACCAGCTGGAGAAGATCCTGTCCTACATCGACATCGGTAAGCAGGAGGGAGCCAAGATCCTCACCGGCGGCAACCGGGTGGAGCTGGGTGGTGAACTGTCCGGCGGCTACTACGTCGAACCCACCATCTTCGAGGGCCACAACAAGCAGCGGATCTTCCAGGAGGAGATCTTCGGGCCGGTAGTGTCGGTAACCTCGTTCGACGACTACGAGGACGCGATGAAAACGGCCAACGACACGCTCTACGGCCTGGGCGCGGGTGTGTGGTCACGCAACGGCAACACCGCGTACCGCGCGGGCCGGGACATCCAGGCCGGTCGCGTGTGGGTGAACAACTACCACTCCTATCCCGCCCATGCGGCGTTCGGCGGCTACAAGCAGTCGGGCATCGGCAGGGAAACCCACAAGATGATGCTCGATCACTACCAGCAGACCAAGAATCTGCTGGTCAACTACTCGGAGAGCGCGATGGGACTGTTCTGATGAACACACCGGCCCCGCAACGGGTGGCCGTGACCGACCAGGCGGCGGAACTCATCCGTCGCCTAGTCGAGCAGCACGGTCACGTCATGTTCCACCAGTCCGGCGGGTGCTGCGACGGCAGTGCACCGATGTGCTATCCCCACGGCGAGTTCCGCACCGGGGTCAACGACGTGCACCTGGGAGACCTCGAGGTCGAAGGTGTCGCCGAGGGTGTCGAGGTGTGGATGTCGGGACCGCAGTTCGAGTACTGGCGGCACACCCATCTGACCATCGACGTGGTCAGTGGTCGGGGCAGCGGATTCTCGCTGGAGGCACCGGAAGGTGTGCGGTTCCTGCTCCGTTCACGCCTGCTCACCTCGGAGGAACTGGCCGGGCTCGAAACCTGAGACCACTTCGGCCGGTCGGCTGACGTAGCCGGACGGGAGTCGACCGGTCTCGGGCGGTCCCGGTCGACTCGGACGCAGGGCTCGACGAAGGGCTGCGGCGACGGGCCTGCCCTGCCTGCGCGCAGGCGGCTTCCACACGCCTTCGCCGTCCGAAACGAACTGCGTCCCACTCGCGCGGGCCAAACCGGCTCCGCTGCTCCGATCAGGTGGAGCGGCGTCCGTGAACACGATCTCGCCGAGCACCCTCACCTCCAAGACTCGCACACGTGGACCGTTATGCTGCGCGACGATGAGCACCCCGTCCTCCTCGTCCGAAACCGATCAGCCCGCCGCGGTCGACCAACTGGCCACCGCACTGCAAGCGCTGGGCCACTATCGCGGGACGAACACCGCCGACGAACACGCGGCCGCGGCCGAACGGATCGGCGGTGAAGCGGTCTACCGCGCCTACCTGGCCAACGCGCTGCTCGGGGCCGCCCAGCTCGAAGCGATCCTGAACGAGTCCGGCGAATTCGACGCCGAACAGCGCACCGCCGTCTATCTGCAGCAGCAGCAAACCGCCGGGGTCGCGGGCGATCAGACCAGCATGCTCGAATTCCTGCGGTGGCAGTTGCTGCGGCTCGCCTCCCCCCTGCGGGAGACCGCCCAATCCGAACAGGCGGGGCCGGTCCAGGTGGCCGCCGCGCAGACCGCCGAAGGGCTGGATCGGCTGCTGTCCGTGAGCGCGGCGAGCCAAACCCTCACCGAACAGGCCGATATCGACTCGGTCGCCGAACAGCTCGACACAGCACACCAGGCGCTGAGCAGCGCTGCAGAGAACATCGACCAGCTGCGCGCGCTGACCGAGCGGGCCCGCTCCGGATCGGACTCCGGGAGTTCCGAGTCCTGAAGCGGCCGAGGGTGTCGCCCGCCTCCGGGACAGCCGCTCACGCGGGGACGAGAGAGCGCGCCAAGCGGCCTCCAGGACGGGGAAGGCGGAGACCACCGGGCGACGGCCGGGTACTCACGGACACGGCCGGAGATCTGAGTATTCGTACTGTTCCCTCCCCGGTGTAGTGCACAGCATTTTGGAGGCATGTCCGAGCCGGAGCACCCCACGCTGGAAGCGGTCGCCGCCGAACTCGCCGAGATGAGTCGACGACTCGACGTCCTCGCCGGTGCCGTACATCTCCGGGGGAACCGGCCCGCAACACACGATTCCGGGGAACAGCGAATCCCCTCCCCGTCCGCTTCGGCACCGCGGGATTCGACACCGCAGGCCCCACCACCTCCGCCGAACGTCGAACCCGCCCCGTTCGATCCGTCGTGGCACGCACAACCGGTACCGCCCGCGGCCGTCATCACCGACGACGGGGAGCGGCGAACTCCGGAGTCCCGTTCCGCAGGGCACGGCTGGACTCCGAGCAGGCTGCTGGCCTGGATAGGCGGGGCGGTGACGCTGCTCGGCGTGGTCTTCCTGCTGGTGCTGGCGGTCCAACGTGGTTGGCTCGGCCCCGCCAGCCGCGTGCTCGGTGGTGCCGGTCTGGGAGCGGTGCTGCTGGCGGCGGCTTTCCGAGTACGCGGCAGACCCGGCGGCACGTCCGGCAGTTACGCGCTGGCCGCGACGGGGTTCGCCGTGTTGTACCTGGACACGGTCGCGGCCACCGTGCTGTACGACTACCTGTCGTTATTCGGTGGTCTCACCGCGGGGTTCGTCATCGCGGGCGGCGGATTGCTGTTGTCCGACCGGTGGCGTGCCCAGCCGGTGGCCGTGGGAGTCGTGGTGGGGTGCGCGGTGTGCGCGCCGCTGATCAACGGGGAGCCGAACACGACCCTGGTCGGCTTTCTGGCGTTGTTGCACCTGGCGGCGACCCCGGTGCAGCTCCGACACGGGTGGCGGCAACTGGCCCAGGTCGCCGCGTTGCCCGTGGTGATCGCCGCGATCCTCGCCGACGTCTGGGCGATGCTGACCGCGACCGACCACATCGCCGTGGTACTCGTGGTGAGCACCGCCTCGTTGCTGGGGATCGTGGTGGCCACGCTCACGGCCGTCCTTCGTCCGGACGACAACACCGCGATCGCGGCGCTGGTGGCAGCACCGATACCGGTCCTGCTGGCCACACCGCTGGTGCAGCGTCCGTTCGCGGCCGCGCTCGCGGCGGGCGTGGCGGTGGTGCTGACGATCCTGTGGGGCCTGCGATTCGTTCCGAGCGGGCGATTCGTACCGAGCGGGCGTCTCCTCCCGAACCAGCGTGATCGACTCCCGGCGAAGTTCACCACCGCGGCGGGCGGACTCGCGGCGTTGGCCGCGATGCAGGCAACGATGATCTCGCTCGACTCCTCGGCCTGGGCCACGGCGCTGCTCTGCGAGGCACTGCTGTTGACGCTCGGGGCGCTGTGGCTGCGCGGCCCCGGTGTGCTGCTCGGGGCGTTGAGCTACGCGACACTCGGCACTGTCATGGCGCTGCACCACGACATCCCACCGTGGCTGCTGGTGCTGGTGTCACGTTCCGCGGGTGTCGCCGGGGTTCTGGTGGGTGTGCTGACCGCGCTGGTCGCGGTGGCGATTCCGCTCGCGGGGGTGCGCCTCGGCGTGCTGTCCCGCCCACCCTCGGCGAAGACCCTGTGGATCCTGTCCGGGGTCCTGGTGCTGTACGGCACGGCCAGCGCGACGATGGCACTGGTGTCGCTGTTCCAGCAGGACCGTTCCGGGTTCCTCACCGGGCACGTGTTGATCACGTTGAGCTGGGTCGTCCTCGCGATCGCGTTGCTGTTGCGCGGCATCACGCTGCCTTCGCTCCGTGTCGCGGGCATGGTGCTGCTTCCGGTGGCGCTAACCAAACTGTTCCTGTTCGATCTCGCCACTCTGGACGGATTCGCGCGGGTGGTGGCGTTCTTGCTCACCGGCTTGGTGCTGCTGACGGCCGGAGTGCGTTACGCGCGAGCGTTGAGCGACGACTCGCCGGTCGGATGAACTCGTATCTCGCACTCGGAGCAATATCGATCTTCGCTCCGTGCGGGGAGGTACGCTGTCGGCATGTCGCACGACGGGGATTTGGCCGGCCAGGTGGAGGGCGCGAACCTCGACCAACCCAACATCGCGAGGATGTACGACTACCACCTCGGCGGATCCGCGAACTTCGCCATCGACCGGACCGTGGCCGAACAAGCGCTGCGGCTCGTGCCCACGGAACGGGACTACTGCTGGGCCAACCGCGCGTTTCTGGGCCGCGCGGTCCGCCACCTGATCACCGAGCACGGGATCGACCAGTTCCTCGATCTCGGTTCCGGTGTGCCGACGGTGGGCAATGTGCACGAGATCGCCCACCAGCACGACCCGTCAGCACGCGTGGCCTACGTGGACTGGGAACCCGTCGCCTGTCACCACGCGCGCCAGCTGCTCGGCGCCGACGAGCACCGGGTGACGGTGACCGAGGCGGACGTGTGCGAGCCCGAGACCGTGCTCAACGCTGTCGGAGTGGCCGGCCTGCTGGACTTCGCCCGCCCGATCGCGGTGCTGGCGTTCGGGATCCTGGACATTCTTCCCACCACCGACGGGGCGGGACTGGTGTCCCGCTACCGCGAGGCGTGCACGTCCGGCAGCGCGCTGGCACTGTCCAACAACGCCCAGCTCAGCCGTACCGACGAGGAGGTGGCGGCGCTGCGTTCCCTGCTGGCCGACACCTCCACGCCGAATCTGTACCTGCGCACCAGCGAGGAGGTCGCCGCGCTGCTGCCCGACTACGAACTGCTGACCCCGGGAGTGGTGCCCGCGTCGCTGTGGCGCCCCGACCGGCACGTCACCGAGCAGGAGGCTCAGCGCGGCAACGTCTACGGCGCCGTCGGAATCCTGCCGTAGCTCCCGGAACCGCGGCCGAACCCGCGCGGGAGCACAACTGGAGATCTCGCCGCGCCCGCTGCTGCCACCGTGGTCATCACCGGAATGCCGCTCGGCAACCACCGGCATCGAGCCGTGCGATCATGACCATCATGAGCCCCGGTGGATCGTGAGGCTGTTCCCGCTCGTCATGGCCGTCGTCATGACCGGTTGCGTCGCGCATCCGACACAACCTGCCGAGGAAACGCCGGGGCCCTCGTCGGCCGCGTCCACCTCCACCACCTCGGCCGTCGAGGATTCCGCCGGAACGGGCATGGGATCCGCGAACGACGGGAGAGCATCCTCACCTTCGAGCACACCCGCGAACTCGTCGGCATCGGACTGCCCGGAAACGGGTGTGCGTCTCACGACCGACCTGGTGGAAGTGGCGATGGGCCTGCGGCTGATGCACGTCGAGCTGGCCAACTGCGGTGACCGGCCCTACCGGCTGAACGGCTACCCACGTGTGCGCGTGCTGGACGAGCAGCGGCGAGCGTTGGACGTCCGTGTCGAGCGGGGATCGGCGGACATCGCGACCGTCGACGGCTTCGACACGCCGCCGGAGGCGATCACGGTGCGACCGGACGAGCAAGCCGAGGCCCAGCTGATGTGGCGCAACACCCACGCGAGCATGAACGCCCCGCGAGTCGGCGAGTACCTGAATATCGCTCCGGCGCGGGGCCGCCCCTGGCAATCAGTGGTGCCGGTGGGCCGGGAACGGAATTCGCCGCAGCAGGAACGCGACGAGATCACCGTCAACATCGGCAGCACCGGCGAGCTCGGGGTCCGCGCCTGGTTCCGCTAGAACGCTCCCGGCGACGGAACGAGGTCGTGCGGACGGCCGCCCCACGTCGAGCGTCCCGGGGCCGGCGAGCCGCGCGGAGGTTCCGCCAAGCGAGCAGCCCGACAACCCTGCCGGAGAACTTCGACGAGCTATCCCCGCGTCGGCTCCCGGTCGAGACGTCGCATCTCGCGCACCCCGTCGGCGAGCGTGCGGTCACCGAGCGCGTCGAGCACGGCCCGCTCCACGTCCTCGGTCAGCTCGGCGAAGTAGGCCTGCGCGTTCGCGGCGCCCCGGCAGTCGTGCTCACCGCCCGTGCGGCAGTTCCAGAGCGGTTTGTCGCCGGTCGAGCAGCGGTAGATCTCGGCCAGGGTGATCTCCTCGGCGGCCCGCGCCAACCGGGCTCCCCCCGTGCGCCCCTTGGTGCAGATGACGAGTTCGGAACGGGTCAGCGGCAGGAGCAGCTTGCGAACCAGGCTCGCGTTGGTGTCCATCCGCTCGGCGAGCTGGGCGGAGCTCAGGGTCGGATCCCCCTCCTCGTCGGCGACGGCAAGAAGCAGCATCGCCATCAGGGAGCTGGAAAACCGGATGTCCAGCACGCGGGCAACACCTCCCTCCGTCGACCTCGGCCGAGCGCTCCCACAGACCGGTACCCCAGGTTAGCAACGCCGCCGCGATCCCCCACACCAGAAAGTGTATCTTCAAAAGGAACACTTTTTACGTGCAACAGGAGGAAGATCGCATGTCCGCTCGCGCAGCGCAGGCACTCGCACGTCCGTTCACGCTCGGATCGATGGAGCTGCCGAACCGGTTGGTCATGGCACCGATGACCCGGGGGCAGTCCCCCGACGGTGTGCCCGATGAGAACGTGGCCGCCTACTACGCACGGCGTGCCGCGGCGGGAACCGGCCTGATCATCACCGAAGGCACCTACATCGACGATCCCTCGGCCGGGGACGGCAAGCACGTGCCGCGGTTTCACGAGGAGGGCCCCTTGGCGGGCTGGCGCGACGTCGTCACAGCGGTGCACGAGCAGGGTGGAAAGATCATGCCACAGCTGTGGCACGTCGGCATCCAGCGCAGGGCGGGCAAGCCACCGGTTCCGGAAGCCCCCTCGGTCGGCCCCTCCGGTATCGCGCTGGACGGCACCCGGCAGGCGGGCGACGATCTCTCCCTCGCCGACGTCGAACGGCTCGTCGAGGCCTTCGCCGAAGCGGCAGGGCAGGCCGAGCGCGTCGGCTTCGACGGTGTGGAGCTGCACGGAGCGCACGGCTATCTGATCGACCAGTTCCTCTGGGAACGCACCAACCGACGCACCGACGCCTACGGCGGCTCTCCGGTGGAGCGCACCAGGTTCGCCGCCGACATTGTCGCTGCCGTGCGTGAGCGGGTCTCGGCGGACTTCCCCGTGGTGCTGCGGTTCTCGCAGTGGAAGGCCGACAACTACGACGCCAAACTCGCCGAGACCCCGGACGAGCTGCAACGGATACTCGCCCCGCTGAGCGAGGCCGGGCTCGACGCCTTCCACGCTTCCGGACGCCGCTACTGGGAGCCCGAGTTCCCGGAATCCGACCCGGACCTCAACATCGGCGGCTGGGCCCGCAAGCTCACCGGCAAGCCGGTCATCACCGTCGGCTCGGTCGGGCTGGACGCGGTGTTCGACCCCGCCACCCTCGGCGAGGGCGCGGGCACCAACGTGGCCAGCGTCGAAGGGCTGGCAGAACGGTTGGAGCGCGAGGAGTTCGACCTCGTCGCGGTCGGCCGCGCCCTGCTGGCCGATCCGGAGTGGAGCCGGAAGGTGCTCGACGGCCGGGAGACGGAACTCGTCCCGTTCACCCGCGAGGCGATGAGCACGCTGTACTGAAGCACCTTCATCGGTGGTCGGATCCGATCGGCACCCGGAGCTCGACAACAGGCCCGGACCAGGCCACCCGCTCGAACAGCTCGCTGAAAAGCCCGCCGCGCCGTGCACAGGGTTCTCGGGATCAACGACCGGCCGAATGAACGAAGCTGTTCGTGGGGAGCACGTTCCCGGGCGGTTCCGAATATTCTCGAACCACCCGGGAACGAACCCTTCCTCGGGAAGGATCAGCCGTCAGGAAAGCACAGTGGGCTCCTTCGCGAACTCACCGACCGTTTCGCGATGCTGCCGCATCGTCTCCTCGCCGTCCTCACCCGGCTGCCTGCCGAATCCGCAGTACATCGACAGGCCGAACTCGTCCAGGTGCTTCGACGCCGTCGCCACACGACGCCGCAGCCCCGCCACACCGTCGATCGGCTGCACGAGGCCAAGAAAGACCCGAGTGTCACCGACGTCGAGGTCGGTCAGTGGACGGAAGAAGCGGTCGTCCTCACTGCGCAGAGTCCTTGGCCCCGCCATGTGCAGCCAGTCGACCTTCCGGCCGGACTCGGCGACCGCGTAGTTGGCCATCCGCACCACCGTGCTCATGTCCCCCGGCTCGTACATGGGCCACTCCGGGAACGTGCCGTAGCACAGGTGGTAGCCGACGAGCACGTCCTCCGGAATCAGCCGCGTCAGCCGGGAGACCGGTCCGGCGAACCGTTCCCACGCGTCACCGGAGGTCCACGAGAGCACACCCTCGACGTCCTGTGTGTCGTAGGCGGTGTCCCACTGGATGGCCAGGTCGGCGGGTGGGATGGCTTCGGTCAGCCGTTCGAGCTCGCGAACGACCAACTCCTCGAAACCTCGCGCCGCGGCGGGATAGTCGTTCCCGAAGTTCGCCTTGAACGCGTTCATGGCGCTCGACGGGAGCGGCAACCCCACCTGGAACCGCAAACGTTCCGGGACCAGGCCCTGCTCTCGCAACTCGCGAAACACCTCGTAGGAGGCGATCGCGTCGTCGATGCGCGGCCAGGTGTCCCAGTGCAGCCGTTCGACTCCGTCGCGGACGGAGAACACGGGCGTGTCGTAGATGTGACGCGGCACCCCCGTCGGCGAGCCTGTTTCCTCCACCACGACGACATCGGGATTGGGGCGTATCAACCGCTCACGTTCGTAACCCACCCACGGAGCACGTGGCCCGGTCTCACCGTCCGGCAACGCGTGCACCAGATCGCCGAACCAGTGGGCGCCCGACCGGAACGCCTGTTCGGTCGAATCGGTCGGCAAACTCCCGACCAACAACAAATCACCAGCCACTCGTGGGCTCATCACCGCGTCCTCTTTCACCTGATCATCGCGGCAGCGCGAGTCGACCACGAGACCTGACGCGACCGAGATCACACCGTTGTCCCTCGATCACAGCGGGCCGCTGTACCGATGTTTTCGACGGCAGGCAGCTCGCCCGCGGCGTACGGTCGCCCACCTCGGTCCGGCCCACGGCGTCAGCTCTCGTCGTCATCGACGCTCCGCATGGTCGTGACAGGCACCGAGCATGCGGTCGCTGTATTCCACAGCACTACCACGTTCTCATTCAATGAGAGAAAAATCGGACCCGAAACTCAGCTGGGTTACAACCGTATACCGACTCTCGGTAACGCTGCCGCAACGCGGGGGAGACGAAGCCCTGACGAACCCGAAGAGGTCGTGCCGTACCGGGCGGGCCCGGACGAGCCCGACGACGTCGTCGTGGAGATGCCGACGACGCGGACCTCTCGCGTCACCTCGGGTTGGCGGAGAGCGCTGATCAGCGTGTAGCCGCCGAGCACGGCCACGTGATGAAACGGGATGAAGATCTCTTGATCCTCTTGTGCCACGCCCATCGGGTCACGCTCCCATCAGGACCACTTCACCGGCATCGCCTCTCGTTCCTCCTCGCTGCGCGCGTTGGGCGGTGCTTCCGCACGGTCCCAGCACATCCGCGACCACGGCATCTTGAGCTCCGCGGTGTCGACCGCCGGATGCGGTGCGAGCTCGGAGATGTCCCTCGCCGACTCGGCCCGGGAGAACACCGCCTCGTTGTAGCGGTGCCCGGTGTCGGCGGCGATGAACAGCACCGGCCCCGACGACCGGACGTATCGCTCCCAGTGTGCTGCCAGGTACGCCGCGCCGCTGGACAACCCCGCGAACACGGCGTGCCTGCGCAGCAGGTCCGTGCTCGCCGACAGCGCGGTGTCGAAGGAGATCCAGTGCAGTGTGTCGTAGGCGGTGTGCTCGACATTGCCGAACGGGATGGAACTGCCGATCCCGGCGATGATCATCTCGCTGTCGGAGACGTGTTCGGCGCCGAAAGTGATGCTGCCGAACGGTTGAACACCCACCAGCCCGACATCCGTTCCGGCGCCGCGGAGATACCTGGCCAGCGCCCCCGTGGAGGCGCCGGAACCGACGCCGCCGACGATCGTGAGTGCTTCACCGTCCAGTTCGGTGCGGATGCGATCCGCGATCGGGCGATATCCGAGACAGTGAATGTCGTCGTGGTACTGCCGCATCCAGTGGTAGTGCGGGTTCTCGTCCAGCAGTTGTCGCACGCGACGCACCCGCAGACTCTGGTCGAGTTTGAGATCCGCCGACGGTTCGACCTGCTCCAGACGGCAGCCCAGCAGGACGAGTTGGTTGTACAGCGTGGAATCGATGGTCGTCGAGCCGACGATGTGGCACCCGAGTCCGTACCTGTGGCAGGCGAGCGCGAGCGCGTAGGCGTAGATGCCGCTCGAACTGTCCAGCAGGGTGTCCCCGGGACGCACACGCCCCTGTTCGAGCAATCGCTCGACCGCCGTCAGGGCGGAGACGACTTTCATCGTCTCAAATCGAAGGCATACGAGTCCCCTGTCGAGCCGGATCAGATCGGGGCGTGCGACTGCGTCCGCGATGTGCTCGTCCATGATCACCATCACCGTTTCGGGAACGAGGCCGAGTGCTGAACACTCGCGTGCTGGGAATGTCGTTGCGGTCCAGTTCGAACAGGCATGCCCGGATCCGGTCTCCCGTACCGGGCTGGTTCGGGTCGAAGAGCAGACCCGCGACATTGCCGCTGTGGGCGATCTGCAGGCCGACGGCGCCGACCCGCTCGGCGATCTCCGCGAGTGAGTCCAGTTGGGTCTTGTCGAGGATGCGCTGGTTGTACCGGGCGCTCTCGGTGCTGACCTGGCCGAGTAGGGCGACGTCGGACCGGGCCACGGCTCGGCGCAGCAGTGCGCGCAGTCGTTCACCGACCCGCACGTCCCGGTCGCGGATGTGGTGGGTACCCAACTCCAGGGTGTCGACACCGGTGGCGCCTTCGGTGAGGCATCCCACCACCACCGCGGGGGGAAGCCGGTCGCCGAGATCCTCGAGGACTCTGCCCTCCCGTTGCGCGAACAGCAGGGCCCTGTCGTCGAACATCAGCGGATCACTGGCGCGTTCGGCCGACACCGCGATTGTCGACACGGTCTCGGCGGGAAGGTGCACACCGTAGGCATCCACGACGGCGCGGATCGCGGCCAGCACGTCGGCACTCGACGACCCCATCCCGAGACCGTCGGGAACCTCGCTGCTGAGGAACAGTTGTCCGCCGCACGGAGTCCGTGCCGTGGTGCTGCCACAGAGTTCGCAGGTCAGGATCGCCGCTCGTCGCGCCTTGCTTCGGTCGTTCGGGCTGATGACCACGCTGTCCGCGGCCGTGTCGGGGTCGGGCACGAAGACGGCCCTGCTGCGGGGGCCGGGAAGTGGCATGGTCACCAGAGCCCGACAGGCCGCTCCTCGGTCATCGAGGAAGACTCCTTGCAGGATTTCACCGTGATGGCAGCCGGATTGGCCCGTTCCGGTGGTCGGGGGAGTTTTCCGGTCGGTGGGTGCGTTCATGACGAGTGGGCCGCGCGGTAGCGGTACAGGGTGGTGGGGTTCGAGTCGAACTGGGAGAACGGGAAGGGTTCGGCGGACAGTGCGGTGACGCCGGAGCCGAGAAAGGCTCTCGCGACCGCGGAGCCCGACTGGGCGTAGACGATCAACGGCACGTTCCGCTTCCCGCAGTGGCGCAGAATTCCGTCGAAAGTCCCGTTGCCCAGTGTCATGCCGGTCGCCACGACGGCGTCGGCGGGTTCGAGCACTTCGCTCATGACCGAGGTGACCAGTCCACCGTCAGCGGTGGCGTCGAGGTTGTAGTCACAGGGCAGACAGACGCACCCCCGTTCCCGCAGCGCCACGACGAGCGGGGTGACAACACCGATGAGCGCCACCCTGCTCCCCGGTGCGAGTTCGAGGAGCCCCGCGATCGCTTCGTCCCGGCTTCGGGCCCGTTGCTCGGGAGTGCCCGCGGGTAGGGTGACGGCTTCCGCGTCGGGACGGTCGCGGTGGTGCTCGGTCTCGGTGAGATACGCGTCGAGCGCGGCGACACGAAGTGGGAGCGGTGCGGCACGGAGCAGGGTCGCGAGATCGCTGCCCGAGGCTCCGGAGCAGGTGTCCGGATCGAGCTCGCCCGCTTCGAAGGCGCAGGCACCGTACGACTGCCCGACCCGGACGAGGACGTAGCGGTTGCGGTATACGGTGGTCGATCCCGCCAGTCGAGTGCCGTGCTGGATCCAGAACACGCTGGTGGCGATCAGTTCGCTCGGGCGCGGTGGCCCGGAACCATCGAGCACCTCGGTGAACAGGGCGTCAAGGGTCGCTGTTTCGGCCATGGTGATGTCTTTTCCTGAATCGGAGGGACAGCCGGTGAGAGCCGGCTCGTGGACTAGCGTCCGATGGAGCGCAGGTAGTCGGCGAACTTCTCGGCGGCGGCGATGTTGCGGGGTCCGCTGACGGCGGCTCCGTAGTCGATGACGTGGAACCGGTCGTTCTTGATCGCGGGCGTTTGCGCCAACGGGGGGAACGACTTCAGGAACGCGATCTTGTCCTCGACGGGTTTGTCCCCGTAGTCGACGACGGTGATCACTTCGGGATTCGCCCGCACGACCGATTCCCACCCGATCGTGGTCCAGCGCTTGTCGAGGTCGTGCGTGATGTTGCGCCCGCCCGCCAACGAGACGATGGCGTTGGGTGCCGCCTGAGCACCGGAGGTGAAGGGTTTGTCGGTTCCGGAGTCGTAGATGAACACCCTGGGTGGAGTGCCTTGTGGTCGTTCCTCGCGAAGAGCTCGGGCACGTCGCTTCAGGTCCGCGACCACGCGTTGCGCGCGATCCTCGATGCGGAAGATCTTCCCGATCTGTCGCAGATCGGTGTAGAGGGCCTCCAGCGGTGGCACGCGAACCGGATCCGATCCGTAGTTGAAGCAGCTCTCGGTGTGCTGGTAGCTGCGTATGCCGAGGGAGTCGAGTTTGCTCGGAGTGATGCCCCGGGCCTGACTGAAACCGGACTCCCAACCGGCGAGGACCCAGTCCGCCTCCGCGTCGAGGACAACCTCGAGACTGAGCACATCGGTGCTGAGCGTTTCGACGGAGCGATAGTCCTCCCGCCACGGGGAGCGTTTCACCGACGGGTCGGCGGTGCTGGGCATGACGATGCCCCGCATGCGGTCGGCCAGCCCGAGGGCGAACATCTTCTCGGTGCTGCTCATGTCGTAGGCGACCGGGTGTTCCGGTTCGGGGTATTCGATCGTGCGCCCGCAGTTCTCGATGGTGACCGTGCCGGATTCACCGTTCGAGGCGGGCGCGACGTTGGCTCCGCAGCCGGTTGCCAGTAACGAGGTGGTCAGCAGGAGCGTGACTGCGACGCGTGAGGTCATTGCGGATATCTCTCCTGTTCACAACGGTGATCAGATGTCGTAGTGCAGCTGGGGGATTCCGGTGCGCGGATGATGGACGATCGAGGGGGTGACGCCGAACGCCTCGTTGATCAGCTCGGGGGTGAGCACTTCGACGGGCGTACCGATGTGCAGCACCGTCCCGTTGGCGAGCACGGCGAGCCGGTCACAGGTGGCGGCCGCGAGGTTGAGGTCGTGCATGGCGATCAGCACGGTGGTCGAGTCCGTGCGCAGCTGGCGAAGCAACTGGATCTGGTGGTGTATGTCGAGGTGGTTGGTCGGCTCGTCGAGGACCAGCACACGGGGTTGCTGCGCGAAGGCCCTGGCGAGCAGCACCCGCTGGCGTTCCCCACCGGACAGCGACAGCACACCGCGGTCGGCGAGGTGCACGACGTCGGCACGACGCATCGCCTCGTCGCGGACGGCGCGTTCCTCGGTGGTCAGCGGCTGGTTCCCGCGGTGGTGCGGAAACCTGCCGAGTTCGACGATCTCGGCGACGGTGAAGTCGAGATCGTTGCTGCTCTCCTGCGGAACAGCGGCGATGTGCCGGGCTGACTCGCGCGGTGCGAGGGTGGAGATATCGGCACCGTCGAGCAGCACCGCTCCCCTGCTCGGCCGCAGCGCCCGGTAGACGCAGCGCAGCGCGGTGGACTTGCCGCTGCCGTTCGGTCCGACGAGTCCGAGGACTTCCCCTTCCGCCGTTTCGATGTTCAGATCGCGGACGAGCTCGGTTCCCGCGAGGTGCACCGACAGGCCGTCGAGTGTGATCGACATTCACCGACCTCCGAACAGGTAGCCGCGGCGTCGCAGCAGAACGATGAACACCGGAACCCCGATCAGCGCCGTGATCACGCCGAGCGGCAGTTCCCGTGGCGCGAACAGCGTCCGCGAGGCGAGGTCCACCCAGACGAGGAAGATCGCACCGATCAGCGGCGCGATGGTCAGCACTCGGCGGTGGTTGGCACCGACCAGCAGCCGCACGAGGTGGGGGATGACGAGCCCCACGAAGCCGACCGCACCGCTGACCGCGACCAGGCATCCGGTCACGATCGCCGTGAGCAGGAAGAGCTTTTTGCGCACGGCGGTGGCGTCCATGCCCAGTCCCGCGGCCGTCTCGTCACCGAGGGCCAGCACGTCGAGCGCGCGGGAGTTCCACAACAGCAGCACCGTGGCGAGAACGACGGTGGCGGCGGCCAGTGGGAGACCGGACCAGGTGGCACTGCCCAAACTGCCCATCAGCCAGAACAGCACCGTACGGGCGGAGTCGCTGAAGGGAGCGAAGAAGACGATCGCGCTCATCATCGACTGGAATCCGTAGGCGAGGGCGACGCCCGTGAGTACGAGGCGAAGCGGAGTGAGCCCGGACTTACCACGCGCGGCGAGGTAGACGAGGGCCGAAGCACCCAGCGCCCCCAGCAGTGCGGCGGTGGACAGCGCGTAGACCCCCAGGCCGGCGAACAGTCCGAACGAGACCACGGCGCTGGCGCCGACCGAGGCTCCGGACGAGACCCCGAGGATGAAGGGGTCGGCGAGCGCGTTGCGCACGGTGGCCTGGATCGCCACGCCGACGACGCTGAGGCCCGCTCCCACCACGGCCGCGAGCAGCACTCGCGGAGTGCGCACCTGCCAGATGATCGAATACCCGCTCGCGTCGGCCGCGTCGATCGTTCCTCCGGTGACGGCGGCGGCGAGGTAGCGCACGGTCTCGGGCAGCGGCACGGGAGCCGGACCGAGGGTGATACCGACCAGGATCGAGATCGCCAGCACCACCACCAACGACAGGACCGTCGTGAGCAGGCTCTTTTCCCGGCGGCTCGCCGGGCGGGCCGGCTGCGCGTCCGATGTCGGCTGGGCATCCGACGTGTACCGCGTATCCGATGTGGGCTGGGCATCCGACGTGTACCGCGTATCCGATGTGGGCTGGGTATCCGCTGTGGACTGGGTATCCGATGTGGTCACTGGGTGCGCTCCGTCTTCGAAGCTCCGTGCGGGCGGGCTCGGGGGGTCGAGGTCGGTTTTCGGGGTCGCTTAGGATGCATAATAGAAAACGGTAATCATTTTCGTCTACGGTTGATGTTCATTGGGAGAACAGTCACAGCGAAGACGCTTTCCGCTACCTTCGGTGCTCTCCGAAGTGGCCGATCGGGGACGTCCTCCCGTGTGCGGCCGCCGTAGGCGCGTGTGACGGGAGTCGATCCAGTGACATCCGCCCAGAAACAGTCCGAGGAAACCCCGCCGCGACGCTCACTGCTTCGAGAGCCGCACTTCCTGCGGCTGTGGGCAGGAACGACCGCTTCCGGACTCGCCACGTGGGCACTGCCCTTCGTGCTCGGCCTGGCCGTGCTCGACGGAAGCATCAGCGCCGTGATGCTCGGTGCACTGCTCGCGACGCGCACAGCGGGCTTCCTGCTCGCCGTGCCCGTCGGCGGCGTGCTGGCCGACCGCTACACCAGTCGAAGGGTCGTGGCGTTGTCGGGACTCACCGCTGCCACGGCCACGTTCGTCATCCCGCTCGGGTTGGGGACCTCGCAACCACTGATGGCAACGGCGGCGGCCGTGGTGGGAGCGGGGCAAGGGGCGTGCAGGCCCGCGTTTCAGGCCCTGACCGCCGAGGTCGTCGACTCGGCACGACTGCAGCGGGCCAACGCCGCGCGGACCTTGTCGGTGAGGGTGACGACGCTGGTCGCGCCCGGTCTGACCGCGCTGGCGGCCACCGCCGTCGACACCGGCACACTACTGTTGCTCACTGGTGGCCTCTGGTTGGTGGCGGCGTGGTTGCCTCCCGCCGGAAGTAGGAATGCCGGAGGCCCCTCGCGCCAGGGCGGCACGCCGTTCGTCTCCGAGTTCACCGAGGGACTGCGCGAGGCGCGCGGGCATCCCTGGTTCCTGGCCGGGCTGGCCGCGTTGGCCACTGTCATCACCACCGGTTACTCCGCCACCGGGGTCGTTCTGCCGTTGATCAGTCGTGAGCGCTACGGCACCGAGGCTGTCCTGGCCGCCGCGCTGACCGCTTACACGGCGGGAGCGCTGCTCGGGGCGCTGCTCGTCACGCGGTGGCGACCCCGTTCGCAGGGGTTCTGGGCACTGGCGGGGTTGGCCGGTTACGGCTTCGCCCCGCTGGGGCTGCTGCTGCCGCTTCCCGCGGCAGTACTGGTCGCGGGCTACGTGCTGGCGGGAATCGGGATCGAGCTGTTCAACGTCCCGTGGTTCACCGCGACCCAGCGTGAGGTGGCACCGGACAAGCTGGCTCGTGTGTCCTCCCTGGACTTCCTGGTCTCCTACGGACTGGCACCACTGGGACTGGCGCTGATCGCACCCGCGGTGACACTCGTCGGGAACTTCTGGGTGCTGGTGGTGTGTGCGGCGGCGTGTTTCGCGGCACCGGCGTTGGCGGCGATGGCACCCGGCGCGCGTCATTTCACCCACCCATCGACGGCGTCCGAGGCGTCGGGAAAGCGCGATACCGTTCCCAACGGTTGAATCCGACGAGAAGCCGCCACCGAGTTCGACCAGGCGTGCGATGACGAGCGAACCGGTGAGCTCACTCGACAAGGCGAGGAGATGGCGGCGAGACTGTCGTGATGGTCGGTTCTCCCGGGGAGTCAGTGCTGTCGCGCGTGGTTCGCATCGTCGAGTCGTTCGGCGCGGAGACACCCGCGCTGCGTGTCTCCGAGATCGCGCGCCGGGCCGAGCTGCACATCGCCACCGCCTCGCGCCTGGTCGAGGAGCTCGTCGGCCACGGCTGGCTGCACCGCGACGACGACCGCAGAATCCGGGTCGGCGTGCGACTGTGGGAACTGGCCTCGCGGGCCTCCCCCGCTCTCGGGCTGCGCGAGGCCGCGATGCCCTTCCTTGAGGACCTGCACGCGGTGGTCGGTCACCACGTCCAGCTCGGTGTCCGCGAGGAACGCGAGGCGCTGTTCGTGGAACGTCTCTCGGCGCCGGGCGCGGTCATCAACCTCACCCGCGTCGCCGGTCGACTCCCACTGCACGCTTCCTCGGTCGGCATCGTACTGCTCGCACACGCCCCCACATGGTTGCAGGAGGAGGTCCTCACGGGACCGCTGCACGCCTACACCCCGGCGACGGTCGTGGATCCGGGCGAGCTCCGGGCGATGCTGGCCGAAGTACGCCGAAGCGGGATCGCGCTGTGCCGCGGTTTCATCGACACCCGCGCCACGGGTGTGGCCGTGCCGCTACGGGAGCCGAACCACACCGTCGTCGCGGCACTCTCGGTGATCGTGCCCAACGACGACCAGGCGCGGATGCACGTCCCTGCCCTGCAGGCGGCGGCACGGGGCATCTCCCGCACGATGGCCGGACACGATCACGAGGCGCATCGCGGTATCGCCCGCTGACCCCGGAGAGATAGGGCCGGTGCTGCCCGGTTGCCGAACGCCCTACGAGCTCACCCGAGTACGCGCACCGCCCGCGATCCGCTCGCGCCGGAGCTCGGATTCTCAGTCCGCGGTCCGGGGCGAGTCCGGTACCACCGCGGGCAGTTCCGCCATCACGGCGCGGAACTCATCGGCCAACGAGCCCCTGCCCGGCGGGGCGGAACGCCACCTGCGCTGCGCTTCGGCGGAGACGGCCCCGAACACCTCGACGGCCAGGTGGATCCCGGAATCCCGCTCCGGGGCGTACGCGGGATGCCGCTCGACCAAGGCGGCCAGCCGGTCCCGCATGTCGGCGCTGTGCAGCAACGCACGGGAGCGGACCGACTCCACCCGGTCGATCTGCTCGCTCATCCTGCGGATGGCGTCCTCGCCGACCCGGTCGGACAGTTCCTCGAGCACCTCGGTCATGGCGTCGGCGAACGTGACGAGCAGGGGTCCCTCACCGAGGCATTCGTCGACCCGTTCGAGGAACGCGTGGTTGCCCTCGATCACCAGCCCGAGCAGCACGTCCTCCTTGCTCGGGAAGTAGCGGTAGATGGTCCGGTAGGACATCCCGATCCGTTCGGCGATTTCGGCCACGCCGACTTCCGAGAAGCCGTACTCGTCGAACAGCTCCAGCGCGGCGTGGATCATCCGCAGTCGACGGTCGTCCTTCTGCCGTTGCCGCAGCGATCCGCTCATGCCGTGCGCCTCGTGAGCCTGCCGGCCTGGAAGAGGTGGGTGGCGGGACTGCCGGGGCCGCCACCGGAGAACGCGAGAACCTCGTGTGCCCCGAAGAGCCGATCGGTGGCGATCAGCCGATCGTCGTCCAACCGCACGAGCTCGGTCACTCTCGGCTCGGGTTGCAGCTGCCGGGCCTCGGCGGTGAGCGCCTCCGAGCGCGCCACGGCCGAGCCGTCCGGCCGCACGGTCACCTCCAGGGACATCGTCGAGGAGTCGAACCGACCCGCGAACCGGGTGGGGTCGACTTCCTCGGGGTGTTCCGGCGGGGTGGGCAGCTCGGGTGGCCGAAGCCCGACGATCCGGTCGGCGATCCGCGCGACGACCTCACGGTGGAAGGCGGCGTTCTCCCCGCCGTTGGCGTGCGAGACGAGGGCGATACCGGCCTCGGGAAGCACGCGCAGGCTACAGCTCTGTCCGTAGGTGCCGCCGTCGTGCCCGACGACCCGTTGCCCGTCCCAGTCGAAGATCATCCAGCCGAGTCCGAAGTGACCACCGAGCATGCCGATGTCCGGGACCGGGACGTGTGGGCGCCACATCCGTTCGACCGTCGCCGGGTCGAGCAGCTTCCCGCCACCGTCGAGATACGCCCCGGCGAAGGCCAACAGCTCGCGAGGAGCCATCGCCAGCACGGTGCCCGCTGGCGCGAGGGAGGCGGGCAGGTTCCAGAACGGGGCCGGTTCAGGACTTCCGTCCCGGCCGGGCACGTGTCCCACGGCCGTTCGGTGCAGCAGCGCCTCCTCCGGCGTGACCGCCCAGTGCCGCAGGCCGAGCGGCGTCCCGATGTGCTCGCGCAGCAGCCGCTGGAAGGACTTGGCGCGCACCGCTTCGACGATCCTGCCGAGAACGGCGAAGCCGGAGTTGGAGTAGGACATGCCTTCGCCGGAAGGGATGTCCTGGGAGAGCGTGGGCACGACGTCCTCGACGTAGCGCCGCACCGCGTCCTCGTCCCGGGTGGTGGATACGAAGGCGTCGCCGTAGATGCCCGAGGTGTGGGTGAGCAGTTGCCGGACGGTGATGTCCGCGCCCACCCCCTCTTCGGCGAGTCGGAAGTCGGGCAGGTAACGCGTGACCGGGGCGTCGAGCTCGACCAGACCTTCCTCGACCAGCTGCATCACCAGTGTGCTCGTCCACAGCTTGGTCACCGAACCGATCTGGAACAGCGAGTCCGTGGTGGCCGCGACACCGGTACGCAGATTGAGCTCGCCCGTCGCCGCTTCGGCGACCTGGTCGTCGGCGAGCACGCCGACGGCCGCACCGGGCACCCCGTGCCGCCGTGCGAGCTCGGGCAGGGTCTCGTCCAACCAGGTCCGCAGGCCCGACAGATCCGTCATCGCCACTCCTCCCGCTGGCCGACATCTTGTGTCACTGGATGACTAATGTCAATCAGTGACAGTTTTGCGGGATGGGCTCCGCCATCTCGACGCCGGCTCAATAGGTCTTCTCCGGGAGCACCGGTGGAGCGGACAGAACTCGTTGCGTCTTCCTGGCGAGACCGATTCCCAGCACGAAGGCGATTACGACCAGCCACGACGAGACATTGAGCTGTGCGACGCCCGAAAGCCCGTGTCCGAGGTTGCAACCACCCGCGAGCAACGCACCGAAACCGAGCAGGAAGCCCCCGAACAGCAACCGCGGATAGCGCACTCGTGTTTCACCGCGCAACCACCATCCTCCTGCCGTCCGGGCAGCGAGGAATCCGCCGAGGACGATTCCGCAGAGGAACGCGCCGAGCCACCAATTGACATCGCCCGTCGCGATACCGCTCACCGCACCCACGGTGCTCGCACCGAAGCTCGCTCCTCCCAATCCGGCCAGTAGCCACGAAGCGACGGCGACCACGGCGAGAGCGACGCCCGCGAAGGGCCAGCGCCATTGCCAGGCGTACTGCCGGTGATCACCCCCGCGCCACCGCCAACCGAACACGACCACCAACACCGCGAACGGCACCGCCACGACCGCACGGGGAACGCCCAGCACACCCGGTAACGTCCCGTCGATTCCGCCCGGCAGCACCGTCGGCCCCGGTAGCCGCACCCTGCTCGCCGCGAGCTCGCCGAACGCCCACCCGAGCAGCCCGACGAGAGCGCCGAGCATCCCTGAGCCGAGCTTGAAGAACAGACCGGAGACGCAACTGGCCGCCACGGCCATACCGACACCGAAGATCAGACCGCCGAGGATGTTGCCGACCGGACTCAGCGGCAGGCCGGTATTGAGACCTCGCCCCACCGGAGTCGCGTAAAGCACCGCCAGGCCGACCGAGGTCAACGCCACCGCGAGCAACCAGGCGCGGGCCAGGGCGAACCTTCGTTCGTACATCCCGGCGAAGATCGCGTGGAAGCACAACCGACCTCGCTGCAGCACGTAGCCGAAGAGCACCCCGGCTACGAGTCCCGTGACTACCGCCAGGATCATGCCGCATCACACCCACTACGGTCCGGTGCTGTTCGGCGCCACCATCACATGCGGACGCGGCCTCATGCGGGACGGAGCCCGGCTCGGGTGAGTGTCGCGCGGAAGCTACTGGGCCCCGAGCTCCGCGTCGTATCGCGGCATCGGCCACGGTGTCCGAGTGAATCAGCTCGCCAGAGCCCGCTCACTGTCGCGGGAGACGCCCTGCCTCGGACTCACCTCGCCGTGTGGCCCGCCGCGCCGACCGCCCGGCCGAGCGCGTCCACGGCCACGTGATCAACGCCCACGCGGCGATCCCCACCGCGAACTCCACGGCGAGATACCACGGCCACGGCCCCATGACGTCCAACAGTGAGGAGTTCTCGGGCTTGGCGTTGAGGAAGCCGTAGTTCGCCCCGGTGAGCAGGTTGAACCCCAACACGGCCGCCCCCCAGACGACCGTGACGGTGACGGTGGTCGCCAGGCTGCGCCAGTCGGGACGCAGCCCCAAGCCCCAGGTCAGGTAGATGGCCGCCCAGACCACGAGGATGTGCTGGGTCCAGAAGTCGACGAAGTCGACGTGCGGAAACCCGGGAGCGTCCAGCGCCGGAGTGATCATGGCCTGCGGATTGAGCGTGAGACCCCAGTAGTACGTCAGCGAGTACGCCCACTGCCGCCGCGTCCACAGCGCGTAGACCGCCACGAGCCAGGTGAGGTCGGACAGGTGCAGCGGCAGCGAGACCTCGATGTCCCACTGCGACGGCAGGACCCGGTATACCTGCATCGCCACGGCGAACAGCCCCAGCAGCAACGCGAACGCCCTGGCGAACAGCACTCCCGAACGCGTTCCGCGCTGACGACGTCCGATCCGGACGAGCAGCACCGCCCCCACTACCGTCACCCCGAGGAGAGCCCAGTGGGAGAGGCCGTAGGGAGTGAAGGTCTCCTGCGCCCACGACGGGTCCACACCGCGAGGGTAGTAGAAGAATCCTCCGAACGCCCGAATGACAGCACGGGAATTCGTCGATTCACGTCGAACACCCCGAATCGTCCCATGGAAACGCCCACCAACGGCCGGATCGCGGGCACCGAATTCTCGCACGCGACACGTTAGGAGAACTGAAAAACGGAACACGGAGCCGAACCGGAACTCAACGATACCGACGAATGCCCCGAATAAATCACCGCTGTCGGCGACTTGGGGAACCGGCTCCCCCGTCGGGCTTTCTGCCGAAACGGGGTGGACAGGCGAACGATCGTGCCATAGGGTCACACAACGAATGATCACAATGATTCCTGGCGGGTAAACAGAACATCGTTGATCGTTCTTCACCGCTCGAATTGGAGGACAATGATGGACAGCACACTGTTCGACCTGGATGTCGAGATGGTTCCCTCGGTCGACGGCACCGACTCGGCGCCACAGCCGCGAACCGCTCGGGCGAACGATCCGTTGTCACCGATCACGCAGGGAACCTGCAATCCGATCATCTGCTCGTAACCCCCGGGGATCACGACCTTATGCGTGACACCGACGACGAGGGCGGGCCGATCTTCCGGCCCGCCTCTCTCGGGCTCACCCGGACGGCCGTGCTTCCGGTGGAGGACTCCGGCCCAACCCGCCTGAATCTCGAACCCGATCCTCGCCCCGACCAGGAAAAACTCGCGGGCCATCTGCTTCGTCTCGTGGCTGACCAGCGCGTTCGCGAGGCCGTCGAGGTGTCCAGCTCCTCGTTGGCTGGGACCGTGGAAAAGGTCGAGAACGGTGAACACGTCAAGCCGGCCAAGTTGGAGCGCGGCGTACTCGCCGCCGCGCGCTACCTCCTGCGCATGACTGGCAGACCGACGCCTTTCGGGCTGCTGGCAGGCGTACAACTCGCGTCGTTCGGGGCTGAATCGCGGGTACGAATCGGACGGAAACACCGAAAACGCGTCACCGCCGACAGCGAATGGCTTTCCGAGAGGCTCGCGGAACTGCATCACGACAACGCGGTTCGGGAGCGCATTCAGGTCGCCACCAACAATCTGTGCACGGTACGTGGTAACCGATTGGTGCTTCCCCACGTGCGATCCACCCCGCGCGAGCACACCGATTCACTCCCCCACGAGATGACCGTAGCCCACACCGCGGTGGTTCGCGCGGCGGTGGAAAACGCGAGGATTCCGGTATTTTTCGGCGAGCTGCGCGATCGTGTTCAAGGGGAGTTTCCCGAAGCGAACGCGTCCGACATCGAGCGTCTGCTCATCCAGCTCGTAGACCGGGAAATTCTGCTCACCGACCTGCTCGGCAGACAGGACGAACCGGACCAGCTCCGATACGTGAACCGACGGATCTCCGAAGTGCGGACGTCGACGGCGCTGCGGCTCGGTTACGCGGAAAAGCTGCTCTCCGAGTACGAGTCGACCGAGCTCGGCCGCGGTCGCCCTGCCTGGCGAAGCCTCGTCACCGAGATGGGCGGGCTGCACACGCATGACCGTCCCCCGGCCCAGGTCGACCTGGACATGGACGCGCGGTTCCACCTTCCGGCAGAGCTCGCGGAGGAGGCCACCCGGGCAGCCGACGTGCTGTGGCGACTGGGGCCACCCGGAAAAGCCGCACCACTGGTCGAGTACCACGCGAGGTTCCTGGACCGCTACGGTACCGACCAGGTCGTACCCCTCCCCCGGTTGCTCGATCCGCACCGCGGCCTCGGACCGCCCGATCGGCACCACTTCCGGCAGGACGACGGCACCGCACCGGAATCCGAACCGGAGTACTCCCGGGAGCGCGACCAGGCACTCGCCACCGCCGTGCACGCGGCGGGCAGCGAGCTCGTGCTCGACGACCACCTGGTCGAAACGCTCGGCCACGGCGAGGAAGCCCCGCCCCAACCGTCGCTGGATCTGTGCGTGCAGCCGCTCGCTCCCTCCGTCGAAGCCCTGCGGAGCGGTGAGTTCCGCATCGTCGTGACAGGCGGTGGGGCCCGGGCGGGCGGCATGGCGGGCAGGTTCGCCCACGTGCTCGGCGCCGAGCAGCGGTTCGGCGAGCTCTACGAGGAAACCGCCGAGGACTCGTCGCTGAACGCCCAGGTTTTCTTCCAGCCGAGCACCGAGCGGGCGGGCAACATCACGCGGATGAATCGGCTCATGCCCCGTGCGGTGGCGGTCGGGTGCTTCCCCGACGCGGAGGACGCGTTCGCTCCGGAGGACCTCGCCGTGGGCGCCTGTCCGGACCGCCTGTACCTGGTGTCGCTGAGCACCGGGCGCGAGGTGACCGTCACCCGCACCCACCTGCTGAACCTGACGAGCCAGACGCCGGACCTCGCACGGCTGCTCATCGCGCTGGGTGCCAGCGGCACCCGCGTCTGGACCCCCTGGCAGTGGGGACGGCTGGAGGCACTGCCCCACCTGCCGCGGGTCAGCCGCGGGAGATCGATCCTGGCCCTGGAACGCTGGCGGGCCGACCCAGCGCTCCGCGACCCGGACCTGCCGTGGGACCGGTGGCAACGCGCGCTCCGGGAGTGGCGGGAACGGCTCGGCGTCCCCGACCGGATCCGGGCCGGTGTGATGGACCAGCAGCTCGACCTCGACCTGACCGTGCCGCTGCACCAACGACTGCTGCGCGGCCAGCTGCGCCAGGGCAGAAGCGACGTGGTGCGGGAACAGCCGAGCACGCACGGCTCGGAGAGCGGTTGGAGCGGCGGGCACGCCACCGAGGTCGTGGTGCCCATGCTGTCGACGCGCCCGCGCTCGGCGATACCGGACCCGCCACCCGGCCCGGAGACGGCGCAACGGCACACCCCCGGTGGTGAGTGGCTCTACGCCAGGATCTACGCCGCCCGTGAGCACCACGACGCGCTGCTGCAGCGCGAGATCGCCCCGCTGCTCGGGCGGATCCCCGCCGAGGTCGACCGGTGGTTCTTCGTGCGTTACGCCGATCCCGATCCGCACGTTCGGCTCCGCGTGCACGCGGCACCGCAGGACGTTCGGGACCACGTGCTGCCCGTGCTGCACGAGTGGTCGAGCAGGGCGTGCGCCGACGGCACCATCGGCGGGTTCGTGCTCGACACCTACGAACCGGAAACCTCCCGCTACGGCGGTCCGGAAGCGCTGGAAGCCGCGGAGCGGCTCTTCGCGGCCGACAGCCGCCTGGTGCTCGAACAGCTGCGGAACCGCTCCCGCGGTGGCCCGGACATTCCGCTGGCGACGCTCGCCGCGATGAACTATGTGGAGCTCCTCGACGGCCTGGGTGACTGGGACTGGCAGGAGTGGGTCCTGCGACAGTACCCGGCTGAGACGGAGCACCGCGTCGCCACGGAGACCAGCCGTGCGGCGGCGGAACTGGTCGATCCGGCACGCCGCTGGCAGGCACTGCGCGAGCTGGGGAGCGCCGACGATCTGCTCGCCTGCTGGGCGCGGCTGGGACCGGCGGTGCGCGAGTACGGGGTGGCACTGAAGCTCGACTCGAGCACCCCCGCTCCGGCGCACTCCACCGCCGTGGGAAGCGTGCTGCACATGCACGCCAACAGGCTGCTGGGGCCGGGGACACGAGCCGAACCGGAGTCGTACGGAATCCTGCGCACGGCGGTCCGCAGGCACCGTGACCGACTCAGGCACCAGTGATGAGTGGGTCGTCCACGCGGGCCGCCCGGGTCGTCGAGGAACTGGCCGAACGACTGGCCGATCCGGAGGCCGTGGCCGCCGCGGCGGTGGACGACTCACGGGGCGAGTCGGTCCCACCGTGGTTCCCCCACTCGTTGAGCCACGGCCACGCCGGGATCGCGGTGCTGCACGCCGAGCTGGGACACACCCGGCGGCGCTTCCGCGCGATCGCGCACGAGCACCTGCGGCGCGCGGTCGGCGACACCGGTGGTACGAGCTTCCGGGGCGCGTTCGACGGGGTGGGCGCGGCGGCGAGCGCGGCGCGGGTCGCCTCCGGACACGGCGACTACGGGTCGATCCTCGACCGGCTGGACGAGCACTTGATCGCTCGTTCCGAGCGACTCGCCACGGCGCAGGAGCTCGAAGCCGGCTCCGCGGAGCCCGTGGCCTTCGAGACGATCGACGTGGTCGTCGGTCTCAGCGGGATCGGGCGCTACCTGCTGCATCGGCGGGAGAAGAGCGGAGACCCCCGCGACACGGCGTTGCGGGCGGCCCTGCGCGCGCTGACAACGCTGCGACACCCGAGAACCGTAGAGGGGACCTCGGTTCCCGGCTGGTGGTACGACGCCTCGTCATCGCTGGTGGAGGGGCCCGAGTTCGCGCACGGCCACGCCAACCTGGGCCTGGCGCACGGTGTGTCCGGGCCGCTGGCGCTGCTGTCGGTGGCGTGGCGCGACGGGGTGCGGGTACCGGATCAGGCGGAAACCATCCGATACGTGGCCGAGTGGCTGGTGCACCACCGGTTGCAGGACCGGGCGGGTCCCTACTGGCCCCCGCACCTGGGGCTGGGCCACTACACCGACCCCGGGGCCCACCCGGTCCCGGCGGCGAACCGTCCATCGTGGTGCTACGGAGCTCCCGGAATCGCACGCGCGCTGGACCTCGCGGGGCAGGCCCTGGGGGTCGAGCGGTGGCGTGGTCTCGCCGTGGAGGCGGTGCGCGCGGTCACGCGGCGACCGTTGGAGGAGTGGGGCATCGTGGACAGCGGTCTGTGCCACGGCTGGGCGAGCGCCCTGTACCTGTTGTTGCTCTTCGAGATCCGTCACCCCGAGGCCGGACTGGGCCCCGTGGTCGACGAGACCGCCCACCAACTGCTGGAGCGGTTCGACAGCACGGCCCCCTTCGGCTACCGGAACACGCGAACCACGAACCAGGTGCCCGATCCCGGGCTCCTGGAGGGGGCCGCGGGCATCGCGCTGGCCCTGCACGCCTACGCCACGCGCAGCCTCCCGGCCAGCGGCTGGGACACGCTGCTGCTGCTCGACTGATCCTCGGAAAGCGTGCTCGGGGACCCGCTGGTCCGGGAAATCGACGCCGGAACGCGAAGAGGCGACGATGCAGCTCCCGCACATGAGTGGACCGGCCACGCGCTCCCTCAACTCACGTCCACCGCACTTCGACAACGAGGCGTCAACGGCGAGAGGTCGCATTCCTCACTCCGTGAACCGGTCGAGCGCGCCGGCGATCTCGTCGAGCCCGATCAGGCTGCGCGCCGCCCGCAACATCAGGTCCTCGGCCCTGTCCTCGTCGAGCGCTGTTCGCAACGGATGCCCGTTGATGGCGAGGAACACCATTGCCGCTGCCCATGCTGTTCGCTTGTTGCCGTCCACAAGAGCGTGATTGCTCGCCAATGAGTGCAGCAGTGCGGCAGCTTTGCTGTAGACGTCGGTGTAGGCGTCCGCACCGAACACGGAAGCGCGCGGACGGTCCACCGCGCTTTCCAGCAGGCCGTAGTCTCGCACGCCCGGCGCTGTTCCAAGGGTGATACGTGCTGTCTCAAGGACGTCGGACACGTCCAGGTACTCGATATCGTTCACTTCTCGGCCAGGCGCTCGTTCAATCCCGCCGAGATACCCGCCACTCGCGTGGCGGCAGCGGTGACCTTTCGACGACGCAACTCGGAAACGATCGCATCGTGGGCCATCGAACGCAGGCTCTTGTCCTCCCTCCCGGCAGCGTCGCGGAGTTGGGCCATCTCTTCCTCGGTAAATTCCACGTTCAAAGCTGGCACACCGCGGATTATACATATCAGGTACCAGATCTGGTACCTTAGTTGCGGTGCGCGGATACCGTCACGCGCCACTGAGATCCACCCGTTTCGAGCCGTACATCCTTCGACTCGCCCTATGCTCATACGGAGGAGACCACCGGCCCGCATCCGACCATCGCCGCACGCACGTCCGCCGTCGCGGCGATCTCACCGGACGTGAAGCCGAGCCGCCCGGCTGCTTGTGATCGCCTCGCCACACCCCCTAATCTGGTCTCGCGAAATGGTCACATCTATCCACATCGTGGGAAAACTCAATGGTGGCGCGCTCGGGAGCTGTCGGAACGCTTCGCGGTCCCCCTCGCACGGCAGCGCGATCGTCGGCGAACGTCTGATCACGTCCCGCCGCGGCACGGTCACCGGGCAGCGCCACGGAAGGAGACGTCCGCAGCCGTGTCCGCATCCGACGAGGTCTACAGCCAGGGCCACGCCGAAAGCGTGGTTCGCTCGCAGCGCTGGCGGAGGGTGGACAACTCCGCCGCTTACCTGGTCGAACGACTCCGGCCGGGACAGAACGTGCTCGACGTGGGCTGCGGCCCCGGCACGATCACGGTCGACCTCGCCGAACGGGTGGCGCCCGGCCGGGTGGTGGGAGTGGACCCGGGCGAGTCGGTGCTGTCCCGCGCGCGGGAGGAAGCCGCTGCGGCGAGGACCGACAACGTGGAGTTCCGCCTGGGTGACGTGCACGAGCTGGACTTCGACGACGACACCTTCGACGTGGTGCACGCCCACCAGGTGCTGCTGCACCTGACCGATCCGGTGGGCGCGCTCCGGGAGATGCTGCGGGTCGTCCGACCCGGCGGGATCGTCGCCGCCCGCGACACCGACTACGCCGGAGCGATCTGGTGGCCCGCCGACGAGAGGCTGGAGCGCTGGCGGGAGGTGTACCGGTCGGTGGCGCGGGACAACGGCACCGAACCGGACGCCGGGCGTCGGCTGCTGGCCTGGGCCCACGCCGCGGGCGCGGTCGAGGTGACGCCGAGCGCGTCGATCTGGTGCCACGCCACCCCCGAGGAGCGCGCGTGGTGGGGCGGCATGTGGGCGGAGCGGATCGTGAACTCGCGCATCGCCGAGCAGGCCGTGGCGGGCGGCCACGCCACCGGTGAGGAACTGGCCGCGATCTCGGCGGCCTGGAGCGAGTGGGCCGAGCACCCCGACGGTTGGTTCGCCCTCCCGCACGGTGAGGTGCTCTGCCGCGCCCCCGGATGAGCGATCCGACACGAGCCCGAACGATCCCGGCGCCGAAACCACACCCACCGCCGCGCCCCTGGCGGCAACCGGCACAGCACGACGGCTCACCGTGGCGTCATGATCGCTCACTGTGGACAATCGGTCCCGCCGGGTTACCAAGACGGCCGAGGAAGGAGCCACCGTTGGAGACGGGGACCGGACAGCAGCCACCGCAGGTGGACGAGCAGACACCCAACATCGCGCGGATGTACGACTACTTCCTCGGCGGCTCGGCGCACTTCGAGTCCGACCGAGCCGCGGCGGAGGAGTTCCTCCGGGTCTACCCGGGCAACACGCTGTGGGCCCAGCACAACCGCTCGTTCCTCGGACGGGCGGTACGCGAGTTGTGCGAGCTGGGCATCGACCAGTTCCTCGACCTGGGATCGGGCATCCCGACCGTGGGCAACGTGCACGAGATCGCCCACCGGACGAACCCCGATGCCAGGGTGGCCTACGTCGACATCGAACCGGTCGCGGTCAGCCACGCCGAGCACATGCTGCGGGGGACAGAGCTGGCGACCATCACGCGGGCCGACCTGCGGCGTCCGGAAGAGGTACTGACCGCTCCCGGAGTGGCCGGGCTGCTGGACTTCACCCGGCCCGTGGCGGTGCTGGCAGTGGCTATCCTGGACATCATCTCGGTCCGGGACCCCCACGGGATGCTGGCCACCTACCGCGAGGCGTGCGCGCCCGGAAGCGCGCTGGCCGTCACCAACGGCGCGCAGCTGGCCATGACCGACGCCGAACGAGCGGGCATCGACCGGGTCATGTCGGGCACCACCACCCCGCACGTGACGTTCCGCGATCCCGAGGAGGTCCGGGAGCTGTTCGCGGGATACACCCTGCTGGAACCCGGCGTGGTCCCCAGCGCCGCTTGGCGACCGATCGAGCCCGTCACCGACGAGGCGGCCCGGCACTCCAACGGCTACGCCGCCGTGGGGATCCGATCCAGCTGACCGGTGGCGGATACTCCCGGCCCACGGCTCGGTATTGGGCGTGGAAGCTGTTGCGGAGTTCCCGCGCTCCCGTCATCGGACGAGTCCCACCGAGAAGCTCTGCAGCATCGCGCGTTCCGCTTGTTCGGAGTAAAACTTCCTGCCCTGAGTTCCGCCGTCCGGAGCACACCCGAAACCGAAGAGGTCGCATCACGATGTCGAACTCTCGTTCTCCCCTGGTCTTTTCGAGTGAAAGAACCCGATTCTCCCTCCTCGCGAAGGAACCGTTGCCACGCTGCGAACGGAACACCACTTCAGACGAGGAATTCCGGAGTGGACGTTCCGGATCCGATGATCAGCGTCCTCGCGAGGAGAACGAACATGAGGAAGAAGTTACGCACGATACTTCCAGCGTTGCTGGGAATGGTGCTGGTCTGTGCCACTTTCACGGCGGCACGTCCGGCAGCGGCCGATGCGGGTTTCCTTGACCGGGCTGAGGGGTTCACCAGAGTTCCCGTGCACGAGGTGGGGACCTCGAGCTCACGAGCCGGGACGCTGTCCTACACCGAGTCGTGCTTCGGGTACACCGGACGATTCCGGGACGGCACGGACGTCGTCTTCGTCGACTGGGTGACCGACGTGAACGAGTGCTTCGGGATCTCCCCCACGCGAAAGATCTGGCACACCTGGCCGAACGCGGGACGCTGGCACGAGATGCCCGGCAACGGCCGGGCCGACCGGATAACCGGGGTGGGCGAGAACACGAGCACGGGCGTCCGGGTCGTGGAGGTGTACGTGAACAGCAGCGGTCGCTACTGGTGCAGCACCTACGACAACGGCTGGGGTTCGTGGTGGAACTGCACCTGAGCCCGTTGCCGCGCCTCGCGGTGCAGGGGCCGAGCCACGGTTTCAGGGGTTTCCGTCTTCTTTGACCATGACTCGCTCCGTCCCGACACCTCGTCTCGGAGCCGGTCAGCGGTGACGTCCGAGCGATCGGAATCGGTCCGCTACGTCACGGACCACGCACTCGTGATGTAGCGGACTCCGGATGTCCCCGTCCGCCTGGACGACCCCATGGCGAGCTCTCACGAAACGGGCTCGCGCGTCCACTCCTCGAACCACCTGCCCACCTGGCCGGAAAACCGGTGTTCGGCGGAGGTTCCGCAAGTTTCAGCGACGTAGAAAGCACCCGGCGCACCGGGGCCGGAGAGGCCACGAACTCCCCTCCGGGAATGCCACCGTCGGATCCACCGTTTCCCCGCGGGCCATCGTGGAAACCCTGTTGGTCCGACCAACCCACGATCGGCCCCACCCTTCAGCTGTCCCGCTGAGCGGACCGACGAAAGATCCCGGAACGAGGAGTGTTGCGGCATGGCGAGGATTCTGTTCGTGATGACCGGCGCCGACCACTGGACGCTGGCCGACGGGACGCGGCATCCGACCGGCTACTGGGCCGAGGAGTTCGCCGCTCCGTACCGCGTGTTCACCGGCGCGGGACACCAGGTGGTCGTGGCCACGCCCGGCGGGGTCGTCCCACCGGTCGACCGGTCCAGCCTCGCACCGGAGGCCAACGGTGGACAGGAAAAGGCCGACCAAGTCGCCGCGACCCTGGAATCGGCCGAGGAACTGCGGCGACCGGTGCGGCTGGAGGACGTGCGGCCGGACGACTACGCGGCGGTGTTCTACCCCGGTGGTCACGGCCCCATGGAGGATCTCTCCGTAAACGCGGAGTCCGCTCGGCTGCTGACCGAGGTCCTGAACTCGGGCAAGCCGCTGGGCGTCGTCTGCCACGCCCCGGCCGCCCTGCTGGCCACCGAGGACGAGAACGGCACCAGCCCGTTCGCCGGATACCGGCTCACCGGCTTCACCAACGTAGAGGAGAAGCAGGCCGGTTTGGCCGACAAGGCGGCGTGGCTGCTGCAGGACAGGTTGGTGGCTCTCGGGGCCGAGTTCTCCGAGGGACAGCCGTGGGAGCCCAACGTGGTGGACGACCGCAACCTGCACACCGGCCAGAACCCTGCCTCCTCGGAGCCGCTGGCGGAGCGGATGCTTCCCTCGGTGAGCTGAACCGGCCCGGAAGGGCCCCGATGAACCGGCTCCTTGGAAACCGCGTGGACACAGAACACGTCCGGCGGCGTCCTCGGTGTGGAAAGGAACGGTACGACATGCGTGTCGTCATAGCGGGCGGACACGGGAAGATCGCGCTGCGGTTGACCGCGCTGCTGCACGAGCGGGAAACCGAGGTCCTCGGGATGATCCGGAAATCGGAGCACGCCCCCGTTCTGGAAGCCGCGGGTGCCCGCCCGATCGAACTCGATCTGGAGCACAGCTCCCGTGCCGAGATCACCGAGGCCCTGCGGAGTTCCGACGCGGTCGTGTTCGCCGCGGGCGCGGGCAAGGGCAGCGGAGTAGAGCGGAAGTACACGGTGGACCGTGACGGTTCGGTGTCGCTGGCGGCGGCCGCCGAGGACGCCGGAGTGCCGCGTTTCCTGCAGATCTCGACGATGGGCGCCGGACAGCCGCCGGACCCCGACGCAGGAGAGGTCTGGAAGGCCTACATCGACGCCAAGACCAGCGCCGAGCAGGACCTGCGTTCCAGAGATCTGGATTGGACCATCCTGCGCCCCGGAGCGCTGACCGACGACCCGGGAAGCGGGCTGGTGACACTCTCCGACCCGCCCGTTCCACGCGGCCGGGTATCTCGGCAGGACGTGGCCGCCGTGCTGGCGGAGCTGCTCGCCACCGGCCGGGGAAGTAGTCACACGCTCGAACTGGCCGAGGGGAGCACCCCGGTTCCGGATGCGGTCGCCGCCCTGTGAGCTCCCGTAGTATCGGGTCGGTCGTTAGTCGGCAGCGCGCTACTGATCGAAGTTTTCCGGTCGGGTTGTCGGGCCGCTCGGTTGGCGGAACCTCCCGCTGGCTCTCGCTCCGGGAGGCCCGACATCGGGTAGGTAACACAACGTCGGGCCTTCCTCGCGAGAGCGCGACGCGGGAGAACCCGCGGGCGGTCGAGCCGGTGACGTGGCTCCCGTGCTTCGGAACCGAAAGAGCCCCGCGTCCCTCGACAACACGACAAGCAAGCATCAGTAAGCTGGCCGCGACAGCCGGAGCGGTTCTTGAGGGGCAGTGATGCGCGCTGTTGTGTTCGACGAGTTCGGGATCACCCCGGAGGTGCGCAATGTCCCCGAGCCACGGGTAGCACCGGACGGGGTGGTCGTAGCGGTCGAGGCCACCGGGTTGTGCCGCAGTGACTGGCACGCCTGGCGGGGCCACGAACCCGACGTCACCCCGCCGCACGTGGCCGGTCACGAGCTGGCCGGGCGCCTCGTCGAGGTCGGTTCCTCGGTGCGCGGCTGGCACCCCGGTGACCGGGTCACCGTGCCGTTCGTCTGCGCCTGCGGCACCTGCCACCAGTGCGCCACCGGAAACCAGCAGGTCTGCGAGTACCAGTTCCAGCCCGGCGCCACCCACTGGGGCTCGTTCGCCGAGCGGGTGGCCGTGCCCCGGGCAGAGACGAACCTCGTGGCGCTGCCGGACGAACTGCCCGCCACCTCGGCCGCCGCGCTCGGCTGCCGGTTCGCCACCGCCTTCCGGGCGGTGCTGCGGCAGGGGGCGGTGCGCGCGGGCCAGTGGGTCGCGGTGCACGGCTGCGGCGGCGCGGGAGTCTCGGCGGTGGCGATCGCAGCGGCAGCCGGCGCCCGGGTGGTGGCCGTCGACCTCTCCGATGCGGCGCTGCGGCTCGCCGCCGAGCTGGGCGCGGAACACACCGTGAACGGAAACCGCACTCCTGACACGGCCGAGGCGGTCCGGGAACTCACCGGCGGGGGTGCTCACGTGTCGCTGGACTGCGTGGGGCACCCGGCCAGCTGTGCGGCTTCGATCTCCTCGCTGCGCACGCGGGGCACTCACGTGCAGCTCGGGCTGTTGCCGCCCGAACAGGGCCTGCCGCCGGTGCCGATGCACGAGGTGATCGCCCGCGAGCTGCGCGTCCTCGGCACCCACGGGCTGCAGGCCCACGAGTACCCGGAGATGCTGCGGCTGGTCACCGGATCCCACATCGACCTCGATCGGCTGATCGGGAGCAGGGTCGGGTTGGACGAGATCCCGGCCGCGCTGGTCGCGATGAACGAGGCGACGCCGCCGAGCAGCGGGATCACCGTCGCCGAGCTCGGCTGAACCGGGACTGCCGTCCTGACCGGTTGTCTCGCGGGCCCGCGTCGCAGGCCGCACCGATCACGGTGCCAGCCGGAACGGCGGATACCGGTCGGTGACGAGGATCCAGGCATAGGAGATGACACGGTTGTGCCACCGACCCACTCCCACCAGGAAGTCGAACAACCCCCGCGGATGGCGACCGGTGAACACGATCGCGAACCACGCGGCCACCACGGCCACGACCGCCGCGATGTCCAGGAAGAACAGCACGACGTAGTGCGGAACGACCAGTAACCACTTCACCAGCGGGAGCCACCGGTTGAGCGTGCGGTCCTCGGGAGCGTCGAAATCGAGGTGCACCGCTTGGTGCTCGTCGGTGGAGGGATACCGGTCGTCCAGCAGAGCCAGGTAGACGATCACCCGGTTGGTGAAGCGCAGCAGCTCGCGGTTCCAGTCGAACCACCAGTACGGGTACTTGCGCCGAAAGAGGAGCATCAGCAGCGGCGGAACGAAGAGCATCCCACCGGCACTGGACAGCACCACCTCCGCCGATCCCTCGCCGAGTCGCATCGCCTGGCCGCCGACACTGCTCAGCAGGACGAGAATCGGCACGGCCAGAATCAACCTGAAGGCCGTGCCGACACGGTCGAGCTCCCTGTCCGGATACTCGACGTCGAAGCGCACCGGGTGGGGCTGCCGGGCCGAACCGGCTGAACCAGTTTCCGAAGCGTCCCCACTCACCCCGCACCTCCACGGACCGGAGTTCCGCGCTCCACCGAAGCGGCCTCGGAAGCTCCGCACCTCCGTTGGCGGAAGGATCACCGCGTGCTCCGCACGGTGCTGCCCCCATCAGCGAAAATCGGTCCGGTCCCGACGGCCGCGTGAGCGTGACGGTACCTTCCAGCCCGCTCCTCCGCAGGATTCCGCCGCCTTGGAGGAGAGTCTCCCGATGTTCCTGCTGACACCCGTCGAGATCGTCCGAGCGGTACTGCCGGAGCAGAGCGAGCGGGGAGACGGCGCCTTCCTCCTGACCACCGGAATCACAGCAGTTCACACCATGCCGGATCAGCTCGTTCCCGGCGCTCACAGCCGTTCCAGTCCATCGAGGATCCGTTCCAGCAGTGAGTGCGGCACCGTGGTTCGTTTCCTCGGTGGTTCGTGCAGCTCGCCGGAGAAGGCGGGGACGTAGCCGCGTAAGCGGTTCGGCTCGCGGGGCTGTCTGGTCACTGTTCCCCCTCGGCGCTGCCGGTGTCCGATTGCTCGGGGCTCGCGGTGCGCGGCTGTTCGGTACTTCCGGTGTCTGACTGTTCGGCGATCAGGAGTTCGGTGCAGTCCGGGCAGGTGGGAGCTTGGAACCAGTCGAGTTCGCTGGGTTTGGCCATGGCGCAGGACTTGCCGCACACCGAGGTGTCGGAGGCTCGGCCGTCCCAGTACTTGCCCCGGAAGGCGTGCCGGTGCCACTTGAACCCTGTCCTGTCCGGCACGGGCAGCCAGTAGTGCTGTCGTTCGGTGGTTTCCATGATTATCCCTTCCAGTTCGGCTGGGCCCGGTGGAGCTTCAGGTACTCGGTGAAGCAGCGATCGCAGAACGGTCGGATGTGGCGCATCCGGCGGTCCTGGTAGGCGGGGGCTTCGGCGTAGTCGTGCCCGCCAAGCGTGCTCACCCCGCCGCCCTCGGTCGGCAACGCGTCCAACGTGGCGTGCTGGTGCGTGTCGCCGTCCGGCACGAACCACGACACGACCACCCGCCCGGTCCCCTCACCGATCTCCACGCGGCACCCCCGTTCCACGGCGGTCCAGCCCAGATCGCGGCCGGATCGCACGACACTGATCAGCCCTGGTGATTGCGCTGTGCTCACGATCAGTTACATTAGCGAACTGAAATCTTTGACTCAAGATTTGAACAACGCAGCTACGTAGCTCATTTAGGTGATAGTTGTGAGATAGCTGATCGACTACAGTGCTTTGCTATGGCACTCGGACCAACAGCACGTAGACGACGGTTGGGCGCGCATCTTTCCGAGCTTCGCGAGAAAACAGGACTTACCGTCTCCAACGTGGGCGAGCACATGGGCGCGTCGCCGCAGACCATCCGAAACTGGGAAAAGGGCCAGGCCAGCATGAAGAAGATGGAGCTGGCCGCCCTGTTGGAACTCTACGATGCGCCCCACGAAGTTCGGCAGACTTTGGAGGACGCGCGCCGGGAGGGATCGAAGCGCAGCTGGTGGTCGACCTACCGTCTCCCCGAGTGGTTCAAGCCGTTCGTCGGTCTCGAAAGTGACGCCGCGTTGGTGTGCAATTTCGAGCAGGAACTGATCCTCGGTTTGTTGCAGACCGAGGATTACGCGCGGGCGATCCACACCTCGGGCGGACACATCACCGACCCCGAGGACGTCGAGAAACGCGTGGCCGCACGCATGGAACGGCAACGTCGCCTGTTCGACAAGGACAATCCGCTGGAGCTACGCGCGGTGATCAGCGAGGCGGCTCTGCACCGCAAGGTGGGCGGCAGGAAGGTTTGGAGCGAACAGCTGGAGCACCTGTTGGCTCTGGCCGAACGACCGAATGTGATGTTCCAAGTCATCCCGTACGACACCGGCGCACATGCCTCGATGACATCCGGTTTCGCTGTGCTGAGCTTCGCGGAACAAACCGATCCCGACGTGGCCTACATGGATGGCCCGTTGGGTGGGCACGTGATCGAGGACAACGCTGACGTGACGCTGTTGCGGAACTTGTTCGACGAACTGCGCTCCTCGGCGATGCCGCAGCGCGAGTCCATCGACCTGGTACGCGAGATCGCCCCGGGGAAGCCCGTGACGACGTAATTCGCCCCTGCCTGGTCTCGCTAGCCTGGGACCGTACGATGCACCTCGGCGAGATCGAGACTTCGAAAGGGGCGGCAATGACAGACCTGTCGCGCGCGACGTGGCGGACAAGCTCGCGCAGCGGAAACGGTGGCAACTGTGTTGAGGTCGCGATGACCTCCGAGGGCGTCGGTGTTCGCGACAGCAAAGACCGTGCGGCCGGTCACTTCGCAGCGGCCCCCGCGCAGTGGTCCGCCTTCATCGACGCTGTGAAGACCAACCGGTTCGACTGACCACCGGTCGAACCGCATCGCACCCTCGGATTCGCTCCGAGGGTGCTTTTTCATCCCACCTGAGGGCGAGAGGTGGCACGATCACGGTCGTGCCCCGCAACCACCGTCTTCGACAGGCACGCGAAGCCACTCCGTCCCCGCGCACTCCGGGCGCGGGTATGAGCCGTGCCGAGCTGGCCGAGCAGGCGAATCGGTGGCTCGCTGCCAACACGGGCAGTTCGGGCGCACTGGACGCGCACGCTTTGGCCCGCTACGAGCGCGGAGCGGTGGCGCGGCCGAACAGGGATTACCGAGCGGCGTTGCGCAACGTCCTCGGGGTGACGGAGGACTCGGAGCTCGGTTTCGACCGAGCGAGCACTCCCGCTGCTCGGAGTACTCCTTCCGCACGAGCCCTGCCTGCCGACAACGCGATTTCCGAGCGGATCACAGATGCCCCGGCTGACAGTGACACGGTGAGCGAGCTGCGAGCCACGATCGAACGTCTGGTCGCGCTGGACGGCAGCCTCGGTGGCGGCGAGGTCGCTCCGCTGGCACTGCGCGCCTTCCGACGCACCCAACGCATCCTGGACACCAGGGCAGCTACCGCGCGTCAGTCGAACGTGATCTCGAAGCGACCGCGGCGGAACTCGCCGAGGTAGCGGGCTGGTGTCTGATCGACGCCGGACGGTTCACCGAGGCGCACCGGGTCAACGCGGAAGCCCTGCGCCTGGCCGTCATAGCGGGGGACACGAGCATGGAGTGGTTCGTGATGTCCAACGACGCCCTGGTCAGCCTGTATCAGGGCAATCCGTACGGAGCACTGCGCATCGTGCGGCGCTTCAGCGAGGCGAACCTCCCCAACCGGGTAAGAGCCTTGTTCGAGATCCGGCAGGCCCGGGCACTGGCCGCCCTCGAATCGCCAGCAGCCCTGGATGCCTTCGACAAGGCACGCTCGGAACGTCTTCGACAAGGCACGCTCGGAACTCACCGAGAGCTTCACCCACCGCGATCCCTCGTGGACCTGGTGGGTGGACCAACGAGAACTCGCGGTTCAGCGCGGCCACGTCCACGACGGACTAGGGCACTCCCACGACGCGCTGCGCGACATGCTCGAATCCTGGGAACTCTCTCGTGGAAAAGAACACCTGCGGTGGGCCACCCATATCACGGCGGCGAACGCCCTACGGTTGAGCCTGCGAGTGGGTGCCTGGCAGGAGGCCGAACGAGTCATCGCCGATGTACACCAGATGCTGGGAGAGGTTTCCTCGGGACGGACGGAAAGCATCCTTCGGAGAACCGTGGCGGAGATTCCGCGGAATATCCCTTCCACCTTGTCAGGAGAACTCGAACAGATCCGCACCGAGCTGGGCTGAACCCCGGCCGACCAGTGTCACGCCATCGACGGGAATTCGAAATTTCTTTCACATCTGTTTTCTCGTTCGAAAAAAGAGGAGCCCCCTGATCGAAACCAGGGAGCCCCGTGCTACTTTGTATCCGCCAAGATTACAAATAGCAGTGCCGAGCGTAGCACGGAATACGCTTCCCACCACGCGCACCCCAGGCAGCGTGTGGGTAGGGCTACAAGTCCTGGCCACGGTTCACAGCCGTGCGGACCGCCGTCAGAGGGCGTGAAGTCCGCGCGTCAGGCAACGCACGATCTAGGCGAACCCGGCCGTGTCCTTGGTAAGCCCTGGCGCTCATGCTCGTGTAGCCCGGCCATCATCCCGGCAATGCGCGTAACCCCCGGCTCGGCGAGCCCTTAATCCGGCTCGCGGGGTGAAGCTCCGAAGTCACAATTCCGGTATACCGAGAAGCTTCACCTCCCCCTCGAACCCGGGAGAACTGTGTCCAACGCACCGCTCACCCGAGACCGAGGGGGGACTCGCAGCCTTACGGGTCCACGCGGGACCCGAGCCCCCGCGAAAACCCCACGAGCGGTTCCGAAAAAATCTCGGATTCCCTCGAAAGAATGGACGGCGGCCTGGTTCCGGGGTCACCAGAGGCTGTCGAGGGTCGCGGTTCGGAGTTCCCCGATGAAAGCGGTCGGATTTCGTGCTGGAACCATCGGATCTAGGGTCGGAACATGGCGCAGTACTACGAGGTTCACCCACGCAATCCGCAGCGGCGGGCGCTCAACCAGGCGGCCGAGATCCTCCGCTCGGACGGCCTGGTGGTCTACCCCACCGACTCCTGCTTCGCGCTCGGCTGCCGGGTGGGCAACAAGGACGGGCTGGAACGCATCCGCACGATCCGCAAACTCGACCAGCACCACCACTTCACCCTGGTGTGCCGAAACTTCTCCGAGCTCGGCCAGCTCGTCAACATCAACAACGCGACCTTCCGCGCCGTCAAGGCCACCACACCGGGCAGTTACACGTTCATCCTGCCCGCCACCAAGGAGGTTCCCCGCAGGCTGCTGCACCCGAAGAAGAAGACCATCGGCGTGCGCATCCCCGACCACGTCACCGCCCAGGCGCTGCTGGACACGCTGGACGAACCCCTGCTGTCGAGCACCCTGCTGCTGCCCGACCAGCAGGAACCGATGACCAACGGGTGGGACATCAAACAGCGGCTCGACCGCGAGGTGGACGCCGTGATCGACTCCGGGGACTGCGGGACCGAACCCACCACCGTGGTCGACTTCTCCGAGGACGAGCCCGAGATAGCCCGCTACGGCGCGGGTGATCCCACCCCGTTCGAATAGTTCCTTCCAGTAGTTCCACCGTCTTCCCGTCCCACACCCGGCGAACCAGCACGACGAGAACCGAGCGGTGAGGGATGTCCCTGGGGACATCGGCGGAGCCCGGGTGGGCCGTTGCGCGCGCGAGCACGCGCGGCAGACTGTCGCAGCGGGACCGTTCCCCGGTGGAGCCGGGCCGGATTCCCGGCCGGGAGTGTGGCGAGACGAACCTCAGGACGGATCGTGCCCGACGAGAGCAGGTTGATGCCCGACCAGGAAGCGAGCAGTACGAGCCGCCCCCACGGCCAGGGTCTCCACGTCGAGAGTCTCGGCGGCAACACCGCGGTGCGCAAGCAGCACGATTCCGACGAGCTGGAACGCGAACTCTTCGCCACGATCCCCTCCTCGCGGGACAGCCGTGCCGTGCTGGCCACGACGGCGGCGATACGCGAGGCAGGCTTCCTGGACGCGTTGTGGCACGCCTGCCGCCGCGCGATGCTTCCCGCCCTGGCACCGGCGTCCACCGCGGCGAGACGCGGAGCACCAAGCCAACTCTGGATCGCGGTAGGGGGCCTGACTCGCCCCGGTCCCCGAGGCGGTTCGGTGGCCGAGGAACTCGCCACAGAGCTCGACACGGACGTGCTGGTCCCTGACGGGCGATTGGAGCTGGTGCCCGGCGGGTCGCTCTACGTCACCGGCGGGCGATGGCGGTTGTATCGCGCCGGTCACCCACCTCGACCGCACGTCGTGCGGTATCCGACACCGCTGTGGGAGAAGCAGCTGCCCGCCGGTCCGGTGGCCGACTCCGGGCTGCTCGCCGAACCGGTTCCGGCGGGACTGCGGATCCGCGAGGACGGACAGGAGCCAGGTCCTCGGGAGGAGGACCTCGCGGTGCCGCAGTCCCCGCACCACCCCCGCCTGCTGCTGGGCTCTCCCGGTGCGACGCCGATCCCCGCGGCACGACTGGCGTCCATGCTGACCCGGCTGTCCGGGGGACTGCGGAGGCCCTGGGAGCTCGTACCGACCACGGTCGAGGAGGCCGCACCGGCGCGGCTGCGCGAACTCGCCGAACGGCTGGGCAGCGACGTACTGGCGACCACCGGTCCCGTGCTGCACGACGGTTCGGGCGGCGAACGGTCGGTGGTGCGGGATCCGCACTCCCCCTGGGAACCGTTTCCCGTGTCGCTGTGGCACTCGGCCACCGGCGCCGCACGGGTGGCACTGACCGCGCGGGCGCCGCGCGGCTGGGTGAGGTTCAACCAGCTGGTCTATCGACGCGCCGAGGCCGGACCCGCCGCCCCCGACCCGGGGGAGATGGTGGCCAGGGTCGTGCCGGGTGGACTGGCGCTGTTGCCGTTCGCCCAGTCCGGGTTCAGGGGCGCCGCGGACGAGATCGCCTTCGAGCAGCACCGGATGACCGTCTCGGTCGGATCGCCCTACGTGCCGGTTCCGCCGGAAGCCCCGAACGTGCTGCGACAACTGCTCGACGGGCTCACCCCTCGACAACGCGGCAGGATCCGGCTGCTGATCCTGGGCATCGCCGACGGACGGACGCGCGGAGAACTCACCGCCATCGCGGGTGAACCGAACGGAAGTGGTCCGGCATACCCGCCGATCTCCACAGCCGACGGTGCTCCGGGTGCCCCGAGCGCCCCAATCCCCGAGGCGGACGCCCCTGACGCAACCCCGAACGAAACCACGGCGCACATCCCCGCGGTGGAAAGCGGCACCTCGGCCAACGGTGCACTGACCGACGAAGGCACGTCGGCTGACGAGGCATCCTTCCGGGACACGGACGACGAGCAGCGGCCGGTGTTCCACAGCACGCCGATGCCGAGCCACCGGCCGCGCACGGTCTCCGAGCCACCTCCGGAACTGCTGGCCGAGCAGGCCGACCGACCTTCCCCGTCCGACACCTCGGGCCATCCCGCCCAGGCACCGCACGCGGGAAGTACCGAAGAACCGGCCGACACTCCACCGGCGGCGCTGTCCGATCGGGAACCGGACTCCCCGACGAGCGAGGAACCCGCGCGACCGAGGCTCGTGCCCGCGCGGGCGGGTGGCAGCGGCACACCGCACGACCACCGCAGCACGTCCGAGGAACGCTCGCGCTTCGCCCGGGCGGTGGGTGACGACTTCGGCGAGGTGCTGCCCAGTGTGAACACGGTGTTGGCCACCCACCCCGCGCTGCGGGAGAACGAGGCCGACGAGGCCAAGGCCGACTTCGTGGCGGTCATCCTCTACACCGGACGCGGCGCGAACGGGGGAAACGCGGTGAACCGGCTGCTGCGCACCGGAAACACCGAAGCCGCCCGGGACTACGTGGCCTGCCTGCTCTCCGGACTGCGGCGGCTGCCGGTGCACCGTGGCCCGTCCTTCCGCTTCGGTGGTTCCCCGGACGGAGACGTCGAGGGCTACGAGCCGGGCGTGGTGCTGTCCGAACCCGGCTTCCTCAGCGCCACGGCGGCGGACGACCTGACGACCGATGACGAGCACGGGGGCTCGGTGAACGGGGACGTGGTGATCTGGTCGCACTCGGCACGCCGGGTTTCGCTGTTCGGGCGGAACTCGCTGCCCGAGGAGGTCGTGTTCTCCTCCGATTCCCGGTTCAAGGTCCTCGCCACGGCGGACGAGGAGACCGGTCGGCCCGCACTGCTGCTGCGGGAACTGCGGCCGGACGAGCGGGCCGACCACGGTGAGCTCGACGAGGCCGATCTGGCCGTGCTGCCCAAACTCCGGCGCGCGCTGCGACGCAGACACGGCAACGAACCACGAGTGCTCTCCGAGCGGGACCAGTTGGACCGGATGAGTTCCCCGGTGGGACTGGTGCCGACCGAACTCCGCGGCGACGCCGAAGCACCATCCTCCGCTTCCGGAGCCGAAGCGGCGCGACCGGACCACCCGGCAGGCGTCGCGACCACCGCACGATGAGTCGACGCCGCCCGACACGGTTCTCGACGAGGAGCGCGGCCGCAGCGAAGCCGCGGTAGGGAGAGCAAGCCATGCCCGCTCGACGCCCAGGCGTGCTCACCGATCTCGTGCTGCTGCTGAGCGCGCTGCTGTTCGCGTGTGCTCCGCAGGCGGTCGCAGCTGGTCATACGTCCCCAAGGGGAACGGCGAGCGGGTTCGAGCTCGCGGCACGGTCGGCCACCGAGCAGTGCCGCCGCCCGCCGGTCAAGACGGCGCGGGCACGTCCCTGGGCACAGGAGATGCTGGCACCGGAGCGGGTCCGGGAACTAACCCGTGGCGCGGGCGTGACGGTGGCGGTCGTCGACTCCGGGGTCGACGCGACGACACCGCAGCTGGCCGGAGCCGTACTCGACGGTGTCGACGTCCTCTCAGACGGTGGGGGAACCGCCGACACCGACTGCCTCGGGCACGGCACGTTCGTCGCCGGGATCATCGCCGCACGCCCCGCCGAGGGAACCGGTTTCACCGGAGTCGCCCCGGCCGCCACGATCCTCCCCGTCCGCGACACCCGGTCCAAGGAGGGCGGCTCGGCCGAGTCCATGGCCCGCGGCATCCGCGCGGCCACCGAGGCGGGCGCGCAGGTCATCAACATCTCGGCCAGCACGAACTACGACGACGCGGCGCTGCGCGACGCCGTCGAGTACGCGCTGTCGCGTGACGTGCTGATCGTCGCGGCGGCAGCCAACGAGGCGCAGCGGGGCAACCCGGTCCCCTACCCCGCTTCCTACCCCGGCGTGATCGCCGTCGGCGCGATCGACCCCGCCGGCGAACGCGCGGAGTTCTCCCAGACCGGGAAGTTCATCGACCTCGTCGCACCAGGTGTCGATGTGGTCAGCGTCGGACCGGGCGGCCCGGGACACTGGCAGGACAGCGGGACCAGCTTCGCCGCACCGTTCGTCTCCGGAACGGCGGCGCTGGTGCGTGCCTACCACCCGGAGCTGACCGCGGCGCAGGTCAGGCACCGTCTGACGAGCACGGCGAGGCATCCCGGCACGGAGGTACCGGACGAGGCGACGGGCTGGGGCGTGGTGGACCCGTACTCCGCTGTCACCAGCGTGCTGCACGCGGGGCAGCAGGAGACCGAGTCCGGTGCCGGGACCGTCCGGGTGGCACACCCGGACGTGCCGCGAGACGATCCGACGCCGATGCGCGTGGTGCTGATCAGCACCGTGGGGGTGACGCTGCTGATCAGCCTGGCCGCGATCGGGGCGAGGTTGGGACCGGCCGGATGGCGGCGCGGGTGGCGCCGTCACCGCGTGGTGCGCGTGGTCGACGGCGCAGGCGCTGACCGCACCGTCGAGGAGCGCTCGCACGTCTCGGCAAGGTAAGCCCCAGCCCGGCGACCCCCGGTAGGGAAGAACTGTGGCCGGGGAGTGCTCACCGTTGGGCGGGCACGACGGGCTCGGCCAGCGGTGTCTGCACCAGCCGCACCGTGCGCTTGCGGTTGACGAACTGGGCCCTGCCCACCGGGAGCGTCTTCGGCGGCAGCTCACCGAGGAACTTTCCCTCGTCCTTGGGGCAGGAGAACAGCAGACCGGGGGTGCCCAACTCCCACATCCGCCGCAGCACCGGGTCCATCATGGACCTTCCGGCTCCCGAGGTGCTGCGGGCGATGATCAGGTGGAAACCGATGTCGGCGGCCTGCGGCAGCAGCGAGGCCAGCGCCTGCACCGGGTTGTTCATGCCGGTCTGCACCAGCTCGTGGTCGTCGACGACGATGAACAGCCGCCCACCGGTCCACCAGTCCCGTTTGGGCAGCCGGTCCGGGGTGATCTCCGGACCGGGAAGCCGGTCGGTGAGCAGCCCGGCGGTCTCCTCGATGGTGGTGGCGAAGGTGTCGCCGGAGACCGAGTAGCCCAGCTGGTACTCCTGCGGCACCGCGTCGTGCAGTTCGCGGCGCAGGTCGGCGAACATCAGCCGCGCCTGGTCGGGTCGGTAGTGGGCCCGCACCGAACGCGCGATGTGGCGCAGCAGGTTCGTCTTTCCCGTCTCGGTGTCGCCGAAGATCATCAGGTGCGGGGTGACGTCGAAGTCGTGCCACAGCGGCGCGAGGTCGACGTCGTCGATCCCCAGCGAGATCCTGGGCAGACCGGTACTGCCCGCCAGCGGTTCCGGCAGCTCGGAGGCGTGCACCTCCACAGGCAACAGCCGCACCGGGGGCGCCTGCGGGACGCCGGGCACCGCGACCGCCTCGACCAGGTCGGTCACCGCGTCGGCGAGGTCGTCGGTTCGGGCGCGACCGTCCACCCGGGGCAGGGCGGTGAGGAAGTGCTGCTTGTCGGTGGTCAGACCACGTCCGGGCGAGTCGGGGACCTTGGCCGCGAGCCTGCTGTTGACCTCGGACTCCACCGGATCGCCCAGGCGCAGCTCCAGCCGCGTGCCGAGCACGCCGCGCAGCCACGGGCGCATGTCCGACCAGCGCGCGGCGCCGACGACCAGGTGGATGCCGAAGGTCAGCCCGCGCGCGGCGATCTCGCCGAGTCGGTCCTCCAGCTCGTCGAACTCGTTGCGCACGGTGTACCAGCCGTCGATGAACAGGAAGACGTCGCCGTACGGGTCCTCGTCGACGAACCGCCCCGCGCGCTTGGCACGGCGGTAGGCCGACATCGAGTCCAGGTTGTTGGCCTGGAAGGCGACCTCCCGACGTTCGAGCAGGTTGACGATCTCCTGGACGGTGCGGGTGACCCGATCACGGTCGAGACGACCCGCCACGCTGCCCACGTGCGGCAGGTCCCGCAGCGGGGCCAGCGAGCCACCGCCGAAGTCCAGGCAGTAGAACTGGACCTCGGCGGCCGAGTGGCTCAGTGCCAGCGCGGCGATCATCGTGCGCAGCACGGTGCTCTTGCCGCTCTGCGGGCCACCGACCACGCCGACGTGCCCCTGGGCTCCGGAGAGGTCGGCCGTCAGCAGCTCGCGACGCTGCTGGGCGGGCAGGTCGATCAGTCCCAGCGGCACCCGCAGTCCGTCCTCGGTGGAGCGCTCGGCCGACCGCAGGCCGGTGTCCGGGGAGTCCAGCAGCGGCGGCAGCAGATCGTCCAGCGTGGGCGATACCCGCATGGGCGGCAACCAAACCTGGTGCGCCGCCGGACCGTGATCGCTAAGCCGGTCGATGAGCACGTCCACGAGCGAGGTCTGCGGCCCGCTGTCCTCTTCCGGCTCCGGCGGGGCTTCGACGGTGCGCCGAACGCGGGGTTCGACGTAGTCACCGCCGAACGGCACCAGCTGTTCCTCGATGACCTCCTTGCTGCGCTGCCTGCGCGGAGTGCGGTAGACACCCGACACGTAGGCGGCCTTGAACCGGGAGAGGGTCTGGGTGTCCGAACGCAGGTAACCGTTGCCCGGCGTGGTGGGCAGCTCGTAGGCGTCCGGCACACCGATCACGCTGCGGCTCTCCATCGCCGAGAACGTGCGCAGCCCGACGCGGTAGGACAGGTGGGTCTCCACCTTGCTGATGCGGCCCTCGTCGAGCCGCTGCGAGGCCAGCAGCAGGTGCACGCCGAGACTGCGGCCGAGCCTGCCGATCATGGCGAACACGTCGATGAACTCGGGTTTGCTGACCAGCATCTCGCTGAACTCGTCGACCACGACGAACAGGCTCGGCATCGGATCCAGCGGCACCCCGGAACGGCGCGCCTTCTCGTACTCCCGCTGGGAGCTGTAGTTCCCGGCCGAGCGCAGCAGCTCCTGCCGCCGGTTCATCTCCCCGGTGAGCGCGTCCTGCATCCGGTCGACCAGTTCGATCTCGTCGACCAGATTGGTGATCACCGCCGAGGTGTGCGGCAGCCGGTCGAAGCCGAGGAAGGCGGCACCACCCTTGAAGTCCACCAGCACGAGATTGAGCTCGTCCGAGGCGTGCGTGGTCACCAGTGCCAGCACCAGGGTCCGCAGCAGCTCGCTCTTGCCGGAGCCGGTGGCACCGACCAGCATCCCGTGCGGGCCCATGCCGTCCTCGGCTGACTCCTTGATGTCCAGTTCGATCGGGGTGCCGTTGCCCGCGATGCCGATCGGCACCCGCATGCGCTGCCAGGCCGAGCGGTCCCGGCGCAGCTGGTCGACGTCGAAGGTGCGCGCGTCGGACACGCCCAGCAGCGAGGTCAGCTCGTAGTCGGTGGTCAGTGGTTCGCCGGAGTCGCCGCTGGTGCCCATCCGGTGCGGCGCGATGTCGCGCGCCAGTGCCGAAGCCGTCACCACCCCCACTCCGTCCGGCCCGCACAGCGAGCTCGTGCTCTCCCGGCCCGCGCGGTCGAAGTCGACCGTGCGGATCTCGGCGGAGTCGACCTCCAGGTGCAGCACCGAACGGTCCGCCTGCCAGGTCAGCGCGCTGTCGATGTCGACGATCACGGTGTTGCGGTAGCCACCCCCGGAGAAGCGGTGCCCGGCCGGGATGTTCACCCCGTCGACCACGACCACCACGAACGGCTCACCGCTGGTGATCGGGGTGGAGGGCTCGAAACGGGGGCGCTCGGTGTAGTCCGCTCCACCGAGGAGCTCTTCCAGGTCGGTGACGTTGTCCGAGATCAACCGCAGCGGCCCGGCCCCGTCGCGACGGCCGTCGTCCTGGGCGTGCGGCAGCCACTTCGTCCAGAGCCACTCCTCGCGCCGCTCGTTCCCGACGCACACGGCCACGGTCAGGTCGGCCGGGGAGTGGAAGGCGACGAGTTGGCACAGCAGCGCCCGCACCAGGGAACGTTGCGCCTCGGTCTCGCCGCGCAGCTGGATCCGGGCGAAGCCGCGCAGATACACCGCGATCGGGGAGGAGGGCAACGTGGTGTAGGTGCGCAGGAACCGGCGCAGGGCGTAGGCGCTGAGCGGTTCGAGGTCCTCGACAGGTTTGGTCTGCGGTGGGACGAGCTTGACGGCGGAGCGCTGTTGCCCCAGCCCGAGCCGGACCTCCCCGAAGTCCTCGTGCGCCGCGCGGCGTTCCCAGAGGCGGTAACTGCGCACCAGTGACCACAGTGACCGCGGATCCGGGTGCTTCCAGATCGCCGCGCGGTGCTGCTCGCCCAACGCGTCGCGCACCCTGCGCCGCATCTGCGAGAGATAGCGCAGGTAGTCCCGGCGGTCACCGGTGAGCTGGTGCTTGCGGTCGGTGGATGCCCTGGCCAATTGGCCGAGAACCATGGTGACCATGGCGACGCCCATCAGGCCGCCACCGATGTAGGTCATCATGCTCCCGGAACGGGCCGACGAAAGCATCATCATCATCATCGCGCCGGCCATGACCGCCATCGGCAGATACATCAGCACCGTGCTCAGGCTGTTGCTCTGCGGCTCCGGCACGCTGGGTGGTTCCTGCAGCTCCACCTGGTCCGCGGGCATCGCAGGCCCCACGCGACGGGCCGGCCTGCGGAACAGCGTCGTGCTCAACGCGCGTCTCCTCGTTGGTGCGGGATTCCCCTTGGTGTTGCGGCGGAGCCACCCGAACGCACCAATCCGCGCGCGCGAGTGACTACCTTCCGCCGTTGTCACGGTCTCGGCCAGCCAGCCAGCCAGCCAGGAAGGAAACCGGACACCAACGTGGACGACGCCACCAAGGATGTCACAAATCAGCTCTGCCGACTACGCCTGATCGTCAAGGACAGATCGGTCGAGATGGCACTGCCCACCGACGTCGCCCTGATCGACCTGCTGCCCGCCATCCTGCGCCACGCGGGCGGTGAACTCGCCGACGAGGGAGTCGAGCACGAGGGGTGGGTGTTGCAGCGGTTCGGCAAGCCCCCCTTCGACGAGGAACGCACCACCGCCGAACTGGGACTGCTCGACGGCGAGACGGTCCATCTGCGACCGAGGGCGGACAGTCTGCCGCCCATCGACTTCGACGACCTCGTGGACGGCATCGCCGAGCAGGCACGACGCCGCTCCGATCCGTGGTCCCAGCGACTCAGCCGGTGGATGCTGCTCGCCTTCGGCGGGACCGCGCTGCTCGTCGGACTCGTGGTGCTCGGTTCCGGCGGGTCCGGGATCACCGGAACGATCATCGCGGGCGGCACCGCGCTCGTGCTGCTGCTGACGGCCACCGCGCTGGCACGGGCTCGGGCCGACACGATCACCGCCGTCGTGCTGGCCGGTCTGGCGCTGCCCTACGCGGGGTTGTGCGGCTGGTGCCTGCCGCTGCTGTCCTCACCCGAGGCGCAGGCACCGGCGAGCATCGCCTGCGCCGCGATGCTGGTGGTGGCGGGGCTGGCCATCGGACTCGTGGGAACGGCCGAGGCCGCGTTGCTGTTCGTCAGCGGGCTGTTCACCGTCGTGCCGCTGGGGATCACCGCGGTCATCGACGCGGCGTCCCCGTTGGACAGCGGCCAGGCCGCGGGGATCGGCCTGATGCTGGTGCTGCTCGCACTCGGTTTCGTGCCCACGTCCTCCTTCCGCCTGGCCGGGTTGAGCCTGCCCCCACTGCCCACCAGTTCGGAGGAGTTCGGCCAGGACACCGACCCCTTCCCGCACGAGGTCGTGGTGGAGCGCTCGGCGGCGGCCGACCGGTACATGACCGGGCTGTACGCGGCGCTGGGGCTGACAGCGGTGGTGCTGTTCACGGCGCTGCTCGTCCCCGGCGGGATGTGGTCGATGATCACCACCGCCGTGGCGGCACTGCTGCTCCTGCTGCGTTCCCGACACGTCGACAGCGCACGCCAGCGTTGGCCGCTACTGATCACAGCGGGTTACGCACTCGCGCTGGACGGTGTGGTCCTGGCGCTGGGGCTGGATCCGTTCGCCCGGCTCTGGTACGGCTTCACTGCCGCCCTGGTGCTCGCACTGCTGCTCGTGGTGGCCAGTAGAGCCCTGCCCGGCCGGAAACTGGCCCCGTACTGGGGGCGGGCGGTCGACCTGCTAGAGACGTTCTCCGCACTGGCGCTGGTCCCGCTGCTGTTGGCGGCGCTCGACGTCTACATGTTCGTACGCGGCCTGGCCGGTTAGCGTTCGCGACCGACCGGCGAGCGAGAACTTCCGAAGAGATCGGGCACCTCCTCCGAGATCACCGACAGCGAACCACCCCTGGGAGAACCATGCAGTCCAGACGCGACCAGGTGCAGGCCTACTTCTTCGTGGTGGGACGCCTGGTATCCGCGCTGATGCGGGCGAGCCCGGACGACCAGACCACGCCGACCCGCCGCTTCGTGATGGGCACGGTCATCGGAACCCTGCTGGGTGCGCTGGTGGTGGCCGGTTTCGGCATCGTGGGGATGATCTTTCCCGGCGGCAAGACCTCGTGGCAGGCCGAGGGCACGATCGTCGTGGAGAAGGAGACCGGAGCCCGCTACCTGTACCTGAACGGCGCGCTGCGCCCGGTGCTGAACTACTCCTCGGCGCTGCTGGCCCGTGACCAGTCCGGCGGCGACCCGAAGCTGGTCTCGCGGAACTCGCTGCGGGGAACACCGCGCGGCACCCCGATCGGTATTCCCGGCGCGCCGGACTCGATCCCGGAACGGAAGAACCTGAGCCGGGCACCGTGGGTGGTGTGCGCGCGGACGGCCGCGAAACCGTCCGGCGAGCAGGTGCCGATCACCCACCTCCGGGTGGGTGAAGAACCGAGCCGCGGACTCACTTCCGACGAGGGAGTCGTGGTGTCCACACCGGATGGCACGGGATACCTGGTGTGGCAGGGCAGGCGACTGAAGCTGACCGGGCGGTCCGTGATCGAGGCGCTGGGATACGGCGACGTGGTCCCGTTCCCGGTGACCAGCTCCTGGATCAACACCATCCCGAGCGGGCCCGATCTCGCCGCCCCGGAGATTCCGAACGCGGGATCCCGGGCGCCGGAGGTGGCGGGCGAATCCGCCACGGTGGGGCGAATCTACGAGATGCGCAACCCGGCACTGGACTCGGAGTCCTCGTTCTACGTGATGCGCTCCGACGGTCTCTCCTCGCTGACCCCGCTGGCGGCGAGCCTGCTACTCACCACCCCTTCCTCGGGAGCACAGCCGGTCGGGATCGGGCCCGAGGCCCTGTCCACCACACCGATCTCGGAAACCGACAGCACTCCTGAGGGGTATCCGGCGGTGCCGCCGACGCCGCGGCAGCTCAGCGAGGGCGGGAAAACCCGCCCCTGCGCCTCGTTCCGGCTCGGTTCGGGACAGTCGAACACCCCCACCATCACGGTGGCCCCGCGGGATCACGGCTCCACCACGGCGCGGACCGGCAGCGATGCGGTGGCCGAACGGATCACGATCCCGGCCGGGCGGGGCGTACTGGCCCGCGATCTGCCCGCACCCGGCGTGGCGGGCGGGACGAACTACCTGATCACCGGCCTCGGGGTGAAGTACCCACTGGCCGCACCGGACGTGGCGGGAGTACTGGGATACGGCGGGACGGAGCCGGTGGCTGTCCCCGGATCGCTGCTGTCGCTGTTGCCCTCCGGCCCATCACTGGATCCCAGCACCGCGACGGTGACCCGAAAACCGGGAAACACGGGCGACGACGCCCCGTGAAGGATATCCCTGTTTCGAATCGAGCACGGCTTCACAGCGGCCCGCGCGGAGCGAATCGATGATGGACTGACTCCCGCCGCCACGGGGACATCGGCTAAAGCAGGATTCCGCCGGCGGAGGACCGCTCCGTCCGGCGCACACGGAAGAGAGGTCACATGGCCACGCAACAGACGAGGCTCACGCAGTCCAGCCTGGCCCAGCTCTCCAATCGCCACGAGGAGGTGGCGGGCCAGATCACCAGTCAGCAGACGTCGCTCGCGAGCAGCATCGACATGCTGGCAGGCGCCAACCGCGGCGACATGATGACGAGCCTGAAGAACGTCCACCAGCAGTGGGACCAGGCGTGCAGGGACATCGTGAAGAACCTGGAGCGGATGGCCCAGGAGGTCAACCGCACCGGGCGCGAGACCCAGGATCAGGACTCCGTGACCGCCCAGGAGATCGGCCGGGTACAGACCCCGGGGCTGTCCAGCTTCATGTCCTGACCCCTGTTTTCTAAACCCGCATTCCGCACGTACGAGGAGGCCCTCCCATGGCCGACGAGATCCAGTACCAGTACGCCGCGCTGCAGCAGGGCGTCGACGACATGCAACGGGTCACCCAGCAGATTCAGCAACAGGTCGACGAGCTGCGCCAGCAGACGCAGCACGCCCTGCAGGACTGGGACTCGCAGAGCTCGGAGAACTACAACCAGCTCGCGAGCAGGATTCGCACGGACTTCGAGGCGATGAACCAGATGCTCACCCGACTGCGGATGGCCACCAACCAGGCGCAGGAGGACATGAGTCAGACCGACCGCAAGCTGGCGAGCAACTTCGGCTGATCCCGCCGCTAATCGGTGAACACGCGCGGCACCGGAAGCGGTGACCGCACCGCCCGGTACCGCGCGTCCTCGCACCTTCTCCGAGTGAGCCACGACACCCTCGACCGCACGCAACCGAGGAACCATCCCGAATGAGCACCCAAGGCAGCCAGACCTCACTCGACGCGTCCGAGGTCCGCAAGGCGGGCAATGCCATCGGCGACATCGCCGACGACGTCAACGGTTTCTCCGAACTCAACGACGTGCACCCGAAGGCGGGTGACTTCGCCGTGGGCTCCTGGCTCAACCAGCTCATCGCCGCACGCCGGGACACCCTGCACCAACACTGCAACGACCTGCAGCGGACGTTGCGGGAGGTCTCCGAGCAGCTCAAGAACATCGCCACGGAGATCGAACAAACGGACCGGAACAACGGCGAACAGCTGGACAAGCTCAACGCGGAACTGCAGAGCTCCGTGAACCAGCTGCGAAGCCAGAACCCCACGCTACCGATGGCCCCGAAGGGGTCCGACTCGCAGAACGGCTTCGTCTGAGTCGCCTTCCCGACCGACTGCCTATCCGTCCTCCGAGTTCCCCGAGATCCAGAGCCGTTATTCGTAGTTCCACGGGGACTCCGCCGCATCCGAACCGGAGCAGAACACGCCCATGGTTTCCCTCAATGACACCGACTACGGCCTCGACTACCAGGAGGACAGGGAAGCCCTGAACGAGAGCAGGGAGAACCAGGAGGACGAGGCCACGGAAGAGGACGGCGAGAACACGGAGGAAGGCGAGGACGACGAGCTCACCGAGGAGGAGAAGAAGCGAAAGGAGGAGCACACCGACGACAACGGCATCCGGCACTTCTACTCCCCCGAAGAGCTCGCCGAGGACGGTGGCGACTACGACAAAGTCTGGATCAATCAGGACTACTTCGACGACAGGGTGGACGGCTCCGAAAGCGACTCCGAGGACGTCCTGGAACGCGAGGAGAAGTACACCAACGAGGAGTCCGAACACGCGCAGGACTACCTCGACGGTTCCGAGGAGACCATTTCCGATTCCGACGAGAACGTGGAAGCGGAGGGCTCCGAGGGGACCGAGTACTCCGGCGGCGACTCCACCGGAGCACGGGGCTCGACTCCCCCGGCTCCGCTGGAGGACTACACCCAGTTCTCCATGTCCCAGATCGTGCAGGCACTCAGCGGTGACGCGGGCAGCCTGCGTACGGCAGGCACGGCTTTCGGGAACATGACCGAGAAACTCTCCACCGCGCACGAGTCCTTCCGGAACCAGGTCGACAAGCTGAAGGATTCCTTCGAGGGCGAAGCGGGCAAGGCCTTCCAGCGGTACTCCGAAAAGCTGCTGGAATCGGCCGAAGAAGTGGTCACCTCGTTGCGCGACGGCCGCTACCGGGAAGGCATCACCGAGACGGGGGACATGGCCGCACGAGGGAAGAACGCGGTCATCCCGCTGGTGAAGGCCTATGCCGAGGCCGCTGCCTACGCCGAAGCCTTCGCCTCGCTGGGCTCCTCGGTCAAGGGATCCGCCGCTGCCGCCCGATCCGCCGAGAAGATCGCGAAGGAGATTCTGGACAACGCGCGCGAAGTGGTAGCCACCGTCGCCGAGACCTATCAGGCATCGGGCAGTTCACTGACTCCGCTGACCACTTCCCTCCCCGGCACCGGGTCCGGAAACGGCTACGGGAATGGGAACGGCTACGGGAGCGGGAACCAGTACGGGAACAGCAACGGGTACGGCAGCCAGTACGGCAGCCAGTACGGCAGCGGCAACAGCTACGGCAACGGATACGGGACCGGCAACCGGTACGGAAGCGAGAACGGATACGGCAACAACAACGGGTACGGGAACCAGTACGGAAACGGCAACCAGTACACCAACGGCAACGGGTACGGCAGCGAGACCGCTGAGTCGCTGTCCGAAAGTGGCACGAACGGGAACGGCGAACGCAGCGAGGAGGAACTCGCCGCGGAGCGCGCCCGGCAGGAAGAACTGGCCCGGCAGGCTCGGCAGGACGCCGAAGACAAAGGCGAGGAAGCCGTGTCGAAGCTGGCGAACGGCGGTTCGGGCTACACCGGATCGAGCGAGCGCCCGCGGGACGTCGGCGCAGGCGGTGGCGACGGAAGCGGTTCGGGGGAAGCGGCACTGAACGCGGCTCGAAACGCGTCCGAGGAGGCCCGAGACGCGGGTCGGGAAGCCATGTCCCGGTTCGAGAGCAGTGACGACACCGGGGGATCAAGCAGCGGGGGCACCGACCAGAGTGCGGGCGGGGGCGGTGTGCTGGGTGGTACCGGCGGCTCCGGCACTTCGAGGAGCAGCAGGAACAGCGGCAGCAGGAACAACGACAACGGTTCCGAGACCGGCGGCAACGGCGGACAGCAGCAGGAACCGGCCATGGATCAGAACGCCGTGGACGAGGCACTCGACAACGCCACCGGCGCAGCCCGCCAAGCGGGCCAACAAGCTCTCGAAGACCTCACCGGCAGCGGCAGCGGCAGCGGCAGCGACATACCGACCAGCAGCTTCGACCCGGCCGGAAGCGGCGGGAGTTCCGAGAGAGTCGGGGGTTCCGAGAGCGACCCGGGTTCCGGCAGCGATCAGGCCGCGATCGATCAGAACGCCGTGGACGAGGCACTCGACAACGCCACCGGCGCAGCCCGCCAAGCGGGCCAACAGGCCCTCGAAGACCTCACCGGCGACGAGGGCACCGACGGGTCCGCGAATGACGGTACGGACGCGACCGGTTCGGGCAACGGCGAGTCCGGACAGGACGGGAACGCACTCGAACCGAAACAGCTGGGCAAAGCGCTGGATGCCGCCGACGACGCGGCGAAGCAGTCCGGGCAGGATGCCCTCGAAGCACTCAGTGCCGATGCCCCGGAGGGATCCGAGGCTGCCGAGCAGCAGATCGGGCGGGAGCAGGCCGGTGGCGTCGTCGACGACATGGCCAACGCGGCCCGCACGGCCGGGCAGGAATCCCTGAACGAACTGCTCGGCCCCGAAGCCGCCCAGAGCGAACAGGCCCAGGACATCCTCGACGACGTCACCGAACAGGCCCGCACCGCCGGGCAGAAGAGCCTGGACGAACTCACCTCGGACGGCGGCCCCATCACCGCGGGGGACATGAGCGGAGTGGTCGACGACGTGCTGCAGAAGGGTCGTTCGGCCGGTGAGGACGCGCTGGATGCGCTGGGCTCCTCCGGCGATGATCGTGCCGCGACCGGGGGTTCTCGGGTGTCGGATGCGTTCGACGAGACCGGCGGCTCCGCGGAGAACGCGGGACAGGGGGCGATCGACGCGCTCAACGAGGAGGGCATCGACACCAGTGGCGGTTCGGTCGAGCAGGGGCGGGTAGCCGACATCATCGACGACATGACGGACGAGGCCCGCACGGCCGGGCAGGAATCCCTGAACGAACTGCTCGGCCCCGAAGCAGCCCAGAGCGAACAGGCCCAGGACATCCTCGACGACGTCACCGAACAAGCCCGCGCGGCGGGCGAGGAGAGCCTGCGACAAGCCGCCGCGGACGGTGAGCCGCTGAGCTTCGACGAGGTCGGCGACGTGATCGACGACGTGGTGGATACCAGCAGCACCGCCGGGGACGAGGCGATGGCCTCGCTCGACGGCGGAGACCAGCAGAGCCGGAGCCTCAGCGACTTCCTGGCACCACAGCGGAACGCGGCGAGCGTCGCCTCGGAAGACGTGAACAGCCCGAGCCTGCCCGACCTCGGTTCCGAGACCGGCACGGCGCTCACCGGGGGTGGTAGCGGCGGTATGGGCGATGTAGGTGGTGGAAGCTCTGTCCCCGACAACGTGGGTAACACGCTCGGAACGAATGCCACGACCAGTGGGCTGAGCGCCACGCCGCCGAGCTCGACACAACCCACCGTCGGCCCCGGAGGCGGTTCGGCGGCGACGGAGCCGGGCACGCCCGCTTCCGGCGGCCGTGGGATGCCGATGATGCCGCCGATGATGGGCGGCGGAGGGGCCGGAGCCGGGGGTGGCGGCCAACAGGACCGGGAACGGTCGACCTGGTTGACCGAGGACAACGGCGCGTGGTCCACGAACGACGAGGCAATCGCGCCACCAGTTCTGGGCCACGAGACCTAGCGCGCCGATTCGGCAGCACGTCTGGAGAGGAATCGCATGAGCACGCCGAACGGTGCCGAGCAATCGGACCGATCCGACGTACCGCGGGTGGAAGAACACCACACGCTGGATACCGCCGTCGCCGCGGTGGCCGCCGCGGATCCGCAGCAGTTCTACCGGGACGGACAGCACTTCGAGAACACCGCGCAACGACTGCGCACGGCCAACGACGCGTTCCGACGCGAGCTGCGCAGGGTCGAGGACGCCTGGCAGGGGCCGGGCGCGCAGCGGTTCCAAACCACGGCGCGGCGGATCATGGACACCGTGGAGCAGCTGGTCGAAACGATTTCCGCGCCGAGCTACTCGGCGTTGCACGGTCATCTCGGGGACGCGGCGTCGAACGCCGGAAGGCAGCTGCGGGAGCTGCACTCCCAGCGCGAGAACGGACGACAGGCCGTGGCCGACGATCCGGCCATGGCCGGAACACCGGAGGGGCAACAACAACTCCAGCACCAGGAGCAGGCGCAGAACGAGCACGCCCAACTCGTACTGCGGGACCTGGCGAGGATCTATCAGCAGGTCGGTGGGCAGTTGCGCGAAACCCCGCCGCACAGCACGCGGGGCAACCAGGTGCGCGACGCGGTTCACCGGGACACCGGTGACGAGGTTGGTTCCGGTGTCACTGCGGGAACGGATGCGATCACGAACACCACGACCGGAGCCGGTGTGGTCGGTGCCGCCACCCCCACGAGGACTTACGGGCCCGTCGGAGCGGGAGCCACCGATACCCGGTCGGCGTCCTCGGACACCGACCACACACTGCGAAGCGGTTTGATCGGCGGCGCGGAATCCTTCTCGGAGAGCGCACAGCCCACGACGCACCCGACGAGTTCGGAGAGCTCTTCGGAAACGTTCGTGAAAAGCACCGGAGCACCGACGACATTAGCCGGTGCGGGGCAGGCAGGCGGCGTGCTGGGCCGCGGCGACGTAAACCGGGCTTCCGAGGCCGCTCCGGACAGCGATGAGCGGGCCGAGGTGAGTTTGGCGAGCACCGAGGTCCCGGGCGTGCTCTCCGCTCCCGGAATGCCCGTCGGCGCCACGAACGCTCGCGGTCGGGAACGCGGCGGTGCGGAACAACCCGAATACCGGACCGAGCTCGAATCGGCTTCGGATCTCCCCGGGGCCGGGAACGAACCGGAAACCGGTGCCGCGACGTTCGGCACCGGGGTTCCGGTGTCCCGGCCCGAGTACTCCACCCCGAGCGCACCCACCGGCCACGCCACGCCCACCACGCAGGGCGACGTGGCGAACAGCGGGGGCTCGAAGCGCGTATCCCCCGGTGCCACGGCTCCCTCCCGAGTGTCGACCGTGGTCAGCCCGTCGAGTGCCTACGGAACCAGCGCTGCCTGGATGAGCACCGCGGGCGAGCTCGGTGGCACGACCGCGTACTCGGCCGAGAACGCCAGGGCCGCCACCGGCGGTGCCGCCCCGACCAGCACCGGACGCCTCGCGAACAGTGCCGAAGTTCCCTCCACCGTCACCACGGGAAACTCCGGACGCACCGGCCTGCCCGCGAGCCCGGAAAGGCTCGGCGGAGCACCGGGCGGCTCGGTGCCCCCCACGGGAGGCACCGGTGATCGAGACGACCGCGAGCGCGATCGGAACACCCTGCGGTACGAGGACGAGGACGTCTGGGGCGGGGACGGTGGCTCCGGCGGCGTGCTCGGGCGTTGACCGACATCCGAATTCCGACTATCAGGAGGCCACATGACATCCGAGGGTTTCCGGCGCGAGATGCCCGATCTGAGCTCGGCACTGGAGGTGTTCGAGGAGGAACAACGGAAGCTGGCCGAGTTCCAGCGCAAGCTGGCCGAGACCACCACCGTGGTGGACGCGCCGAAGAAGCTGTTCACGGTCACGTTGGACGGTAACGGCGAACTCACCGAGCTGAAATTCAACACCACCGGGTACCGCTCGATGCCACCGGCCGAGCTATCCGCGCTGATCACCGAGACGCTGCAGAAGGCGCGTCGGCAGAGTCTGGAGACCATGCAGGAGCTCATGGGCAGCCCGATGGGCGGTACGGATTTCAACGACCTCGCTTCCGGGCAGGCGGATCTGGCCGACGTACTCGGCAAGGTGATGGAACCGTCGCTGGATCTGGTGCGCGAGGCCAACGGCGATTCGCCGTCGAAGAGTTCCGACAGGACCGAGGACGACGGCTGGGACCGGACCTGACCCGCCCCTTCCCCGACAACACCACGGAGACGGACATGACTTCCGAGACGTACCTCGACGTTCCCGGCACCGAGAACGCGGGGCGACGGCTGTCGCAGGCAGTCGAGGAGTTCAAGGGATCGCTGCGAAGCCTGAACTACGAGCTGGAGCGGGACCACGGTTGCTGGAGCGACGACGAGATCGGCAAACAGTTCGAATCGTCCTACCTGGACGAGGCGAACCAGACGCGGGAAAGCCTGCGGAAGCTGCGGGACTCCCTCACCGAGTTCGCCGACGTGGGACTGCCCAACGTCATATCGAACGTCCAGGAGCTGGACAGTTCCTACGGCGACGTCATGAAGCAGTACCGGAGCCAGGTCGAGGAATACCGCTCGAAGATGACGGGGCACATGCTTCCCCCGGACGACGAGGAATCCTCGTGATCGCACGGGTCCGATAACGCTTTTCCGGAACGGCGGTCCCACCGAGCACGGCCCGGCGGAGCCGCCGCGTCACCGGACCCGGCGCGAGCGCCGCTACTCGAGGTGCCCTCCAACGCAGCGAGGCGCCGACTCACGTGACGGCTACCCGGCCGGCCACGCAGTTCCGTTATGAGTTGTAACCCGCGCACGCTAAGGAATCGTCTCCCATGCCCACAGAACTCCCGGAGGGACTCCAGAAGGCACTGGAGATCGTCGGCGGCCAACGCTGGCCCGAGGGGGACGAGGACGGGCTGCGCAGGATGAGCGTGGCCTGGGCGGACATCTCCGCGGCGATCGACAGGCTGGAAGCCGCGGTGGACCGCTCGGCCAACGACATCGGCACCACCATGCACGGCGAGTTCAGCGACGCCTACGGGAAGTACGTCACCGACACGCTGCGGCCGCTGCTGCGCGACCTGCGCGAAAAGACCACCAAGCACTCGGAGCTGGCGAAGAACACCGCGGCCGACATCCAGTACGTCAAGATCAGCATCATCGTGCAGCTGGTGATCGTGGCCGCGACGCTGGCCTTCTCCTGGCTGCCCGGGATCGGGCAGGCGATCACCGCGGCCGCGGCCGCCACGGCACGAGCGGTGATCACGTCGCTCTTCCGCACGGTGCTGCAGAACATCATCGTCGGTGCGGCGGCGGGAGTCGCCCTCGAGGTCGGTCTGGACGTGGCGATCCAGGGCATGCAGATGCTCACCGGAGTGCGCACCGACTGGAACGAGGACTTCACGAAGGGCGCGGTGCTCGGCGGCGCGCTCGGCGGCGCGATGGGCGGTGCCGTGTACGGCGTTTTCCAAGGGCTCGGTGGGTTCGTACGGGGCGGTATCGGTGATGTCGGCGGTGCCGGCGTCGACAAGGTAGTCCGCGGTCCGGGCGCGGAGGGAGCCGAGGGCGTCCTCGGGCAGGGCGCGAAGGACTTCCTCGACACCACCGGAGGGAAACTCGGCTTCGACGCGGCCAACATCGTCGGCCAGGGAGGAGCGGGGTTCGCCGCCGACGGGGCGACCAACTCCGCGCTCGGCTCGGAGGAGTGGAACCCCTTCTCATTCACCTCGTCGATGGCCGACGGGTTCGAAAAACGCGGTAACGGTGGGACCGGCTCATACGGCGGAGACGACGGAGGGACGGACACCAGCGGGCTGGACGGGCTGGGGGACTTCGACGACGTCGCCACCGACCCCCCCGGGACGGAGGGCCTGCCCGGGTCGGAGGACCTGCCGAAGACGATCGGTGCTCCGGGGGAGGCAACGGGCGAAGACGGAGCCGTCGTCGGGAGCGAGTCCACGTGGCCCGGCGAGGACAGCGACGGCAGCACCCTCGACGGCAGTTCCTTCAATGAGGATGCCCTCGACGACGGGGCAAGTGACAGGAGCTGGTTGAGCGGCACGACGCTCGGTGCGACGGAAACGACCCGAAACACCTTCGGCCTGGGGCCGGACGGCGTGGATCGGCTGAACTCCGGGACAGCCCGCGGGACGGAAGACTCGCAAAGGTCCACGAGTGAGCGGAGCGGCTCACATGAGGGGAACGCCTCGTACCGGGAGGACGCTAGGTCCGGTCCGACCCAGAACAGGTGGGACGTTTCGGGGAACTTCCAGGAGCGGAGCGGGAACGGAATCACTACTCCGTTGACCAACGGTGGAACAGCCGGATTCGGAGAGGTGGTGGGCGACGACTCGGGGGCCGGCGCGCAGTACGACACCCCCGTCGAGAACGGTCAACAGCGCTACGGAACAGGTGAGAACAACACCGCTGAGTGGCACAGCGCGGATCGGGACACCACCGGTCAGGACAACACCGGATGGAACAACACCGGATCGGACGCTCCGGGCAGGAACGAATTCGATGCCCGGGACGAGTTCGGGTTGCGGAACGAAACCCCCACGGATAGCGGGGTCGAACGGAATCCCGAGAACGACACCCCGCAAAACGACAACAGCGGCACGGGCACCGGCGATGACACTTCCCTGGCATCCGCCGCAGAAAACGACTCCCCCGAACAATCTCCGCTCGGCCACGAACAGAGCACGGTTCACGACGAAACCGACCCCGCCGTCGTGGCCGGAGAGCGAATCGACACGGAGGACACCGCACAGCAGAACGGCCCGAGCTCCACCCGGCTCCAGGACCAGCACAGCGATCCCGGCGCCCAGTCCCCGCAGTCAACCGCCGTACCTCGAGAAGGTTCCGGACTCGCAGACGACACGGAAGTAACGACGAGCACCACCTCGAACACCGATGTCCAGCAGGACGGCTCGACCGGCACACAGCGCGACACCGACACCACCGGATCTCGGCAGCAGGACCGTACGGACGCGACGAACACACCCGCACCGAATCGGGACACGGATTCGGAGCACACCGATTCCGGCACGCGTCCCGAAGGAGCGGAGCAGTCGAGACAGCGGGCGGAGCCGACCGACTCCCGGTTCGACCAGTCGTCGCGAACAACGACGCACGTACCGGAAGAAACAGCGGAGACCGGATCGCGTTCGACCTCCGGCCCGGAACTGGGGGAGGACACCACCGCTCGATCGGAAGCCGCCACACCGAACACGCGGAACACCACCGAACAGGGTCCGACACCCGTGGTCACCCAGCAGGGGGGCAATACCTCGTCCACACCGTCGAGCACCAGCGGCGGGAACGGAACCAACACCGGCAACACGACTCCGGGGCGCTCGGACACCGCTGACCGCACGGCCGGATCTCCCCGCAGCACCACCTCGTCGGGGGACACCACTCCTTCGGGGCGCACCACCGATGGCGAAGTCACGCCCACACCGTCCCGCACGGACCTCGACGGTTCCCCGGTAAGCACCACTTCCGAAGGTCCGGGAGCCGAGAAGGCAACACCACACCCCACCGAGAGCGATCCGAACGCGGAAACCAGCCGGCTCCCGAATACCGAGAAGACCACCGGCCTGGACGAGACTCCGGAGAACAAGTCGGAATCGGCCGGCACCGTGGCTCCCCCGGGCGACCGGAGCGGCTCCGGTTCACAGTGGAACAACACCGGCCAGCGCGGCAGCACCGGGCCGTCCGTGTCGAACCACACGGAGACCGCGGCCCCGGGCAGGAGCACCACTCCGAACGACGACAACCCGTCGAAGGTTCGCACCGAATCCTCCAACTCGACGAACCGGGGCGATACTCCTCGTACTACCGGGCGTCCGAGCACCACCTCACAGCCCACACGTCCGACGTCCGAGTCAGGGACGACGCGTCAAGCGCCCGTGGACACCACCGGTGATCCCAACCGCACGAGCGAGTTCTCCCGGAGCAACGGTCTCCGGGACACCGCCGACAGCGACTCGGCACCGACACGACCGGCTCCCACGGCGGAGTCGGCCCAGCGGGCAGAGGTGCTGTACGGTCTGCTGTCCACCACCCCGGTAGACACCGACGCGGTGCTCCGCGAGCTCCACCAGCTGCGGGGTGATCCCGCCGCGAGCCAGTCGCTGCAGGAGAGCTTCCGGGCGCGCACCGGCGGCATGGACCTGTGGATGCCGTTGGCGTTGAACCTCGACCGGCCCAACTACTTGCGGGCGATGGACCTGCTGGGGCTGCCACGCGACTACGTGACGGGCCCGGCCCAGCCAGGAGCGCCGTCGACCTCCGCACCGCCGGGGATGGGGTATCACCCCGCGTACAACCAGTCGGTGTGGAACTTCGCCGGTCAACTGGTCCAACACAACTCGGCGGGTCGATTCGACGACGCGATGACGATGCTGCACGGAGTCGGCCGCGACATCCGCGCGCTGTGGGCGATCCAGGACGCCTACCGGACGCAGACGGGCAGCGAACTGAGCTCCGATCTGATGAGCGCGGCACCCTGGCGTTACCACGAGGTGTTGCACGCCATGGGCTCCTACTCCACAGATCCGGTGTCGATGGAGCAGGCATCGTACTGGCACGACCAGCTCAAGCGGTCCACCTTCGAGCACCACGCACGGGGTCGCACCACCATCCGCACCGATCACCCCGAGGACGGCTGCTACATCCGCGCCCACCTGTGGGCACTGGACCTGCAGCGCATGGGGGCCGCGCCGAGCAAGATCTTCGTGGCACGCATCAATCCGGACCTGTCGGTGCGAACGCCGTACTCCGCCGACGCGCTGCCCGGCCTGTCCGGACAGGTCAACTGGAGCTACCACGTCGCGCCCTCGGTCATCGTCAGCACCCCGAACGGCCCGAAGCTGCACGTGCTCGACCCCTCCACCAGCGACGTCCCGGTATCGTTCGACAACTGGCTGTCCAACATGAACGTCGAGGTCGGAAGCGAGATGACCCAGATCCTGGGTGGCTCACCGCAACGTATCCAGCAGGTTCTCGACGCCGATTTCATGGGCAACCCCGCCGGATGGGGACTGGCCACCAACAACAGTTGGATGCCGAGCGGACGTGCCATAGTGATCGCCTCCGACCCCAGCGCACTGTTCTTTCCCGAACCCTGGAACCCGACTCAGAATCCGCAGTCACTCCAGGATGCCGACGCACAAGTGCGCGAGTACTACGAGGACCTGCTGGTCCAGCACAACGACACGGCCCAGCAACGGGCCGAAAGCCGTGCGCGGTTGGAGAACCTGCTCAACAACGTGGGCGCGATACACCAGAACGATCCCAACGCCTTCTCGATCGATCCGAACGATCCGAACTCGCTGAGCTTCGATACCACCAACCTGACCGGCAACGGCAACGATCTGTTCGCGTCCGGAACCTTCGCCCCGGACATTCCCAACGAGTTCGACGAGTTGCTCAACGACCCTGTTTTCAACGCGCTGCTCAACGACACCACCGGCGGCTTCGACCCGCACGCGCTCGACATGGGCAACTTCGGCCCGAACGGGGCAGGTGGGAACGGTCCCGACCCGAACGGCAGCGGTGATCCCAGCGGCAACGGCGCACCCGCGCCCGGTTCGGTGCCACCGGGCGCACCGCCGTCCGACGGGACGATCAACCCCGGCGCGCTGTTCGCCCCCGACTCGTCGAACCCGCACACCTTCAGCGAGTGGAACGACCCGCGCACCTACCGGGACCATTCCGGTAGTTCCGGCAGTCGTCCCGCTCCCCTGGACGTGGACGAGGGCACGAACTCTTCCGACAGATCCGACGACTCGACCCTCCAGGAGAACGATTCGAACACAGACGGCGGGAAAACCGACCCGTGGGACAGGTCGTGGAAGCACAGCACCGCCTCCACCGCCGACTGGTTCGAGCCCGACAGCACTCCGGTCCATCCCGAGCAGTGGCGCGAGCAGCGCGAACACACTCCGGCCCACGAGGTCGCCACCGAGGTCCGCGACGTGCGCATGCACAGCACGGCCGCCAACCTGGAGTTCTACGAGGGCCGCATCCGCTACGACCTCCGTCACATGGACGTGGCGGGGCAGGGCGTGCAGGAGTACACTTTCCGCGCCCACCTCTCCCCCGACCCCACCATCACCCCGGACCAGCTCCGCGACCTGCGCGACCGGCTCACCGAGACCGTGGACAACCTGTTCAACCAGGGGAACCGGCTGCCTTCGGGTGACCAGTTCCACGCCCGCGTCGAGTTCGTCGACACCCCGGCCGAGGCCCACGACACCATCCGCGTCAGCGGTGAGGGGCGCACCAAGCAGAAACACTGGAACGTCCACGCCTCCCCGAACATCCACGCCCACGAGATCGGCCACTACCTCGGCCTCCCGGACGAGTCCCCGGACCCGCGAGGTGCGCTCGACAGCCCGGACACCCGCCGTGTGTTCAACCGGGGCGACCCGCCTCGGGCCACCGACTTGCGCACCGGTCGACCCCACCCCTCACAGAACTCCGTTCGACTGGACGACGGCCTGATGGGCCACTCCGTCAACCACGATCCCCACCTCAAACCCCGCCACCTCTGGCACATCGAGAACACCGCCCACAGCCAGGGCGCCCGGCCCGACATCATCCCCCGGTCCGCCGACGAGGCCCGGCCCGAGAACAACCTCCCGTCCGAGAACGGCCCGAGCACCGCGAACCCCGATCCCGCGACGGAACGGCCCGATTCCGCTCCCCCGACGCCGAGGATCATCCTCACCAAACCGGATCGGACACAGGAACAACTGCTGGCTCCCGGAGACCACGGGGCCGATGCGGGTGAGCCCCGCGGTTCCGAGGAGCGGAACGCGGAAACACTCCCCTCCGAGGACCGTTCCCACTCCCTTCCCCCCGATGCGCGCGGCTCGACGGAAAACCGGGACAGCGGTTCCACGACCACGCACGACGAGACGGAAGGATCCACCCCAGAAGTGTCCCGGGACCGATCCTCATCCCGGAACGAGCAGGGCGAACAAGACAGCGACTCCTCGACTCGACCCCGCGAGGAATCGGGAAGCCCCCGCTCCGGACGAGCCGCACGGATCCGTCCGGCAGAAAACGACACCGCCCACACGCCGCACGTAGCCCCGGCACGGGCACGACCGGATCGCCTGCCCACCATCCCCGAAGAGATCGAGCTGGAGACCTTCCACCAGGAATCGAACCTCGAACAACCGGACCGGAACAGCTCGACCACGAACCGCACCGCGAACGAAACCGTCGAGCAGCGATCGACCACTGGCGAGTTCACCGACGAAGTTCTCGGCGAGTTCGATCGGATACACGACGCGGCGAACGACCGGACACGGACCACCCTCGACAGCACCGGGCGGCAGGAGACCAGCGAGCGGCCCACTTCACACTCCGCCTCGGCACCACCCCGCCAGGACAACACCACGAGCTCAGGCGAGACCCCGCTCGACCGGGTCAGGGCCGACCGCCCCAAAGTGGCCGAGGACATCGACGGCGCGTCCGTACGTGAGTCGGTGCTCGAACTGCTCGCCGGCAACAAGCGACTGCGGGGCAACCCGAGCCTGCGGGACTTCGTCGAGATCGCCTTCTCCGACGAGAACCTGCGGAAGAGGTTCCACGAGTCGGCCGAGGGTAGCTACGAGGTGGATCTGGGCCCCCGGGCAGGCAAGCACGGCGGGCGGATCAGCCTGGACCTGGTCGGGCTGCGCGCGGCGGCGCGGAACGACTCGCGCGAGGAAACCGAGGAGTTCACCAGTTCGCGGACGCACGACAAGGCCGAGCACAGCTCCACCAACAAGCGCTCCCCACTCGGGACCGGAGGGTTCAACATCCGGATACCGTGGCTGCACCTGTTGACGCACCTGCAGGTGGCCGGCCTGGTCAACTCCCGGGACTCCGACCTGACCGCGCGGAACTCGCACGAGGAAACCACCACGCTCACCGAGCACGGCAGGCCGAGCCGGACGGCCGAGCACACGGTCGACTACCGGATCACCCTGCGCACCCCGGGCAGGTTCAGCTGGAGCGACGAGGTGACCCAGCACGGCTCCGCCGACGCGAAGGTGCACCTGACCTGGCCGGACAACACGGCACGGGATTCGACCGAGCCCTGGCGACACCCGGGCGAGATAGAGCACGTCGAGCTCTCCGGTCTCGGTGACGTCCACCGCGCGGTGTCCGAGGAGTTGGGACTGCGGGTCGGGGATCCAGCGGGCCGGGAGCTGCGTGACTGGTTGCACTCGCTGGGCGAGGAGGTATTCGAGGGGCCGGTCCGGAAATCCTTCTCCTTCGGTGGAAAGCGGACTCCGACCGAGATCGTGGTGGGCATCGCCGACGGCGCGAACGCCCAGCGACTTCCCGACGTCGAGGGGACGGTCAAGCACACGGCCAAGGACAAGGCGGAGTCCACCTCCGGACAGGCGAACACCCGCCAGCGCGGGGGCGGACTGTGGGTGGCCGGGGGCGACATCACCGGCCTGACCGGGGCACTGGCCGGGCCGAGTGTCTCGCACATCCGCAGCACCCGGAACGAGGACACCCTCACCAGTGGTCACGAGCGCGAGACCACCAGCGACTACCGCGGGCAGCTGCACAAGCAACGCCTCGACATGCGGTACCTGGTGCGGGTGGGCGACGAACAGCGTGAGGTTCCGAACGACGAACCGCACCACGACAACGAGAGCGCCTCCGGCGACAACGAACCGAACCGGGACGACGAACACACCACCCGCCAGAACGCCGAACCGCACAACCCGCGATCGGCGAAACGATACGAACCCGAGTGTCTGCTGCGGGTGGACGGTACGGCGACGGTGTGGACACGCGACACCGATGACGGGTCGACTCGGGATTCCTTTCCCGCCGGGGTCGACCGCCACCGCGTCCCGGATCGGCTCGACGCCCACCACCGGCTGCCGGAACAGACGGTGCGGGCCATCACCGGACCGGTGCTGAGCAAGCTGCACGCCGACGGGACGCTGCCGGGCAAGGACCTTCCCGACCTCGCCGAACGGCTCAACACCTTCGTCCGCAACCATCCCGGGGAGATCACCGGTGGAGACGGGTTGCGCCTGCCAGTGGGCTCGATGCACTCGGGGGCTCCGGACGTGTTCGTACGCGGCACGATGGACCGCTCCGGGGCCAGATATCTGGGCAGCACGGACGGCGAATCGGTCAAGAGCAGGCTCGGGGGGCACGACGGGCACAGCGCCGGACGTGGGCACGGCAGTACCACCACGGCCGGGATCAGCGGGATCACCCCCGCCTCGATCCCCAACCCGATCGGGCCGGACGAGCACAACAACTTCTCCGGACTGCAAGCCGCCGTGGAGACCTCGAACAGTCGGGGCGAGACCAGTTCACATCTGAGCGGCTACGAGCGGTCGTCGGAGAGCTCGCCGGTACACGAGTTCGGCTACCCGACCGAGTTCGAGGTGCGGCTCGGTGGTCGGTGGTCGGACCGGCCGGACCCGGACAGCACGAGCAGGATCAGCTCGGAGGTGCGGGTGTCGGCCCCCGAACGCACGGGGACCCGCTTCGACGAGCCGCGCTCCGAAGCGGACACCAGGAGCACCGGGCGGAACAACCGGAGCACCGGAGCGGAGACCCACCGGAGCGGAACGACCGGCTCCTGGCAACGGGGCCGGGCACCGCGCCATGACCGGGAAGGGCACCTCCCCGCGGGATTCGAGCTGGAAACGCTCAAACCCGTGCCGGGGCTGCGCCGCACCATGACGGACATGCTCGGTGCGATCACGGGGTCACGGTGGTCTGCTCGCCTGATGGCTCCGTTCGTCGGTGGCAGGCCCGCGGCGTTCGACGAGTCCGTCAATCACGGGATGACCGGCAGCCGCGACCGGAGCAGCGGCGCACTCGACGAACGCAACGCCGCGCTCGACGAGATCGAGTCCTTCACCAGCACCGATGCTCGTGCCGCCCGGTTCGAACGAGCCGCGCTGCACCGCGACACCACTTGGTTGCAGAGCCACAACTCCGGTGGAATGGTGGGCAACCGGGAGCTGACCGCCAGGGCGGACCTGTCCACCATGCTGGACACCCCGCGGGTGGTCGGCAGGGACGACGCGCACCGCTTCGGCGGTACCGACGAGCGCGCGGAACAAGGTCTGGACTCCAAGAGCAAGCGGAACCGCGGTTACCGGCTCGGGCTCGACATCACGCACTACTTCTCGAGCGGGAACCCGGCGGCGTTGATCGGCCCGTCCTTCGAGGCAGGCGGGAAGTACACCACCGAGAACGCGGAGACCTCGAAGGCCGACACCGCGAAGAGCGGTTCTTCGCACCACCACTCGGACCGGGGCTACCTGGTGCGCTACGACGCGGTGCACGAGGTGCGGACCTCGACGCGGCGATCCTGGCAGGACCCCTTCCGACTGCTGCACCGGGGCGATCCGGACGAGCAGAGCAAGTGGGTACGGGTACCCGACGCCGTCGAGGTGTGGGTCCCCGCCTCGGAACTGCACCAGGTCGGCAGGCTGAACGACTCCGACATAGCACGGCTGCCCGATGAGGACGCCGAGCACTACCGGAGCAACATCGAGCGGCCGGGCACCGACACCGAGAATCAACATGGCACTGACTCCGGGCCCACGCCACAGGCGCGGCGGGACAACGACGTCTCCGCACGAGCGACGGACGAGGAGCGTTCCACGGTGCGTCCCCCGGCGAACGTGGGGCGGGGCAGCGGACGGATCGAGCTCTACCGGATGGGCGCCGCGCGGGAGCTGCTGGAACAGGTGCGGCAGCGGTTGGACGGGTGGTCCCGCGAGCACGGGCGACCCGGTGCCCGCGCTCGGATGCTCGACCTCGCCTACGAGGCGCTGGGCAAACCTCGGGTGGAGCGACAACCGAGCGTGGCGAAGTTCGACGCGATCAACGAACGAGTCGTCGACGATGTGCTGAGTCAGCTGGGCAGCAGGCACGGTTTCAACAACGCCGTCGAGGAGATGCTCAACGGGGGACGGCATGTGCACCTAACCGGGGACACTCCCTTCGGCAAGGTCGAGCAGCTGGTGGTGCTGCACGCACGCCCCGGTGCGGGGCGGTACCAGGAGACGCTGTCCGAACACACCATGACCGACTCGCACGGCGACAGCGGCGCCACCGGACGAAGCGACCAGCATGGGTGGGACTTCAACACCATGCTCGGGGTCTCTCCCTTCTACGGGACCAGCGGAAACCCCGGCAGCGTGCACATGCACGGCTTCACCGGTGCCTACGGCAACAAACGCGGCTTCGAGAACACCGCGAGCACCGAGCACTCCACCACCGCCACCGGCAAAGAGGACGGGGTACGATTCCTGCACGACCTGACCATCGACATGGAGGTCTATCCCTATGCCCGGCCGGGCAGCTACAGCAACCGGTTCGGCGAGTGGTTCGACCGGCTCGCCCCGCGCCGCTTCGGGGAGCCGTGGCGCAGCAGCTTCGAGCTGCACGGGGCGGCGCGTTCCACCGTCCCCGCCTCCGAGGTGCTGCCCGTCGACGGTCCGGCACCGGAGCCCATCGCCCGGGCCGACGGCTCGTTCCGGCAGAGCCGGGGTAACCGGGCGGATCAGCCCGCCTGGTCGGCGGAGGCGAAGGTGCGGGTACGGCCGTTCGCCGCACCGGCGTTGCACGAGGAGCTCGGCAAGCTCGCGCACGGTGACCCCGACCTGGAACCACCCAGGCCGGGCCTGCGTCCGGGCAACGCCTCCCGACTGCACACCGCCACCGATGTCGGCCACCTGCGCTCGAACCTGCGGAACGCGCTGTCGGCCGGTGGCCACACCGTCGACCTCTCGGGAGGACGCCTGGAGTCGGTGCGGATCAACGCCGATCTGAGCCGTCGCGAACTGCTCGGCGAGATCGAGCAGGGCTCGCTGACCCACACCGACACCGAGCGGCGGGAGACGAAGTCGACCTCGCAACGCGGCGGTCAGGCGGGAGCGATGAGTTCGATGGACTTCCGCCAACAGGGACTGGAGGGAGCACCACTGCGACCGCATCAGGGACTGGTCAGCATCAACCGGACCCTGGGCGACTGGAACAACAGCCAGGAGGCGGAGAACTCCACCAGCGAGGAATCCACGGACAGGAGCGAGGAAACCCGCTACCTGGTGCGGGTGACACCGGAGTGGGAGCTGACTCCGTCCTACCGTGGCGAGAACCCTGCGGAGTGGGAAAATCCGCTGCGCACCGGGCCTGACGAGCCGATTCTGCTCGAAGTGGACCGGGACGGACTGATCCGGTTGGGGCTGCACGAAACGGAACCGCCCTCCGAAACGGCCGAGGATCGGGTCCGGGAGTCGCCCGGCGAGCAGACTCCGGAGTCGACTTCGGATCGGATCGAGCGGCCGGGTTCCGGAGGAGGGGAGCACGACGAACGGGCCGACTCCGATCACAGCCCTGTCGATTCGGAAGAGCCCCACACATCCGCGCCCCAGGAGGACACCACCGAGGAGGTGCGATCCGGACTCCACAATGGGCAGACATCGATCCCGCTCCCGACGGGTAGCGACTCCGCGGGGGCGATACCTCCCCGCCCGGCCCCGCTCACCCCCGATGAACCGGTCAACCCTTACGCCCAACCACCGCAGCAGTACACCGAGGTGCGTGACGGCTTCGCGCCCGTCTCCCGGAGCCACGACGGTTCCTGGGAGGTGCGTGGTGACTCCGAGACCGGCTTCCTGGCCTGGCACGGCGGATCGGGGCTGATGGCCTTCTACGAGGAGGCGGGTCCTTCGGACGGGAGCTTCGTCAGCAGCACCACCGGCAGACTGCTGCGTGAGACACCGGTGTTCGAGTGGTACCGGGGAGAGCTGACGGACGAGCCGATCGGCCACAGCCAGTTTCGGACCGAGAGCCTGCCCGAAGTGGCCTCGGCCTCCCCGGCGCCACCACAGGGCGCGGGCTCGGTCGCCCCGGACGGTGCCGACACCGGGTTCACGCTGCCGAACGCGCTGTGGCGCCAGGACGACGGGGAGCTGTACCACTTCAGCAACAAACCGCCCGAGCGGATCCTCGCCGAGGGCGGGCTGCTGCCGAAGGGCAACGGCACCGGACGACACCTGCTGGACTACGTCGTCAACGGCCACCGGGACACCAACTTCATGAGCGCCACCAGGGATCCGGAGATGATGTCCCGACTGCGCTGGAAGAATCCGGACCACGTGTTCGGCTCGACCTACCGCTACCTCTACATCTTCCGCGCTCCGGGAGGCATCGACGTCAACGCCACCCTGGACATAGCCTCTCCCTTCCCGGACCAGAAGGAGATCGTCTTCCCGGGCGGGGTGCGTGCCGAGCACGTGGTGGGCTACCGCGACGTGTTCGAGGACGCCCCCTCGGGTGAGATCCGGCCGTTGCAGGGGAACGACGCGGGAGAGGCACCACCCCCGCAGAGCGCGTTGGCGAGCTTCCTCGCCCCGTCACCTCCCTCGGGCGGACCGGACGGCGGTTGATCTTCCGGAAACCACGCTGCTCCGCCGTCGTTGGGAACGAGCGGGATTCCGACTCCGGTCGGGACCGTCCACCCACCGGCGGGCTCGGCACCGGGAACGCGGCCGGCGAACACACGGCTTCTCAAGGCGTGTACTCACCGGTGAGCATGGCCGCGGCCAACTCCACCCGAGAGCGGTAACCGGTCCGGGCGAACATCCGGGTGAGCCTGCCCTCCACGCTCTTCTCGCTGGTGCCGAGCACCGTCGCCAGTTGTCGGTTTCCCAAACCCTCGGTGACCAGCACCGCGAGCAATCGCTCGTTCTCGGTCGTGGCCACTCCGCGCCCCGGCACCGAGATGTCGTGCTCCCGCATGATCCCGCGCGTCCTGGCCCGCCACAGCAGCGCGTCGAGTTCGCCGAAGAGCTCGTAAGCCTCCGGCAGTAACCGCGCCGTGTCCACACCGGACCGAGCGGCCCGGAGGAACGTCCAGGCCATTTCGTCCGGCATCGCGCGCTCGCGGGCAAGCCGCACCGCGGTCCGCCCCGAGTCCCGGTCGCCGTGCACCAGGGCGCGGGAAAGCAGCCAGGCGATCTCGGATCGACCGGTGCCCAGCGCCTCGGCCACCGAACCGCCCCGACGCACGCACTCCTCGGCAGCGCCGGTATCGCCACGCCGATGCTCGCGGACGGCGAGATCCGCCCACATCCAGTCGGTCCCCAGCACGAAGCCTTGCTCGTCGGCCGAGCGCAGGCCGGAACGCAGCAGCTCGTCGGCCTCGGACTCCTCCCCGAGCGCGTACAGCGCCCACGACTCGGCGTGGTCGAGCACGTGACCGAGGTGCCTGCCGCGAACCATCCCGATCAGCTGCCGGGCCCGGCTCAGCCAACCACGCCCGGTCAGCACACCGGCAGCACCGTGGGCCATCCTCACCGGCGCCAACGGACGTGCCGAGTAGACACCGTCCGCGATGCTGCGGCGTGCGACGTCCAGTCCCTTCGAGTGCTCGCCCCGCAGCAGCAGAACCAGCGACTGGTCCGGAGTCTGCAGTTGTTCGAGTGCGAGCTCCCGGTCGTCGAGCACCCGCATCGCCTCGTCCAGCTCGCCGAGCTGGAGCAGCATGTCCACCTCGTAGCGCGCCTGCTCGAAGCGGTGCTGCGGGTACTCCGAAGCGGACCAGATGCCCGGATCCGCCAGGGAACGGCGCAGTGTACTCGGATCGCCCAGCAGCACTCCGGCACCACCCCGGAACATGTGGCCGAAGTCGGCGGTGATCGGATTCGCCGACGACCACAACCGCTGGTTCTCGGCCAGCAGCCGGTCACCCTCGGCCCAGCGTCCCTGCACGATCAGGGAGAAGGCACGGGTGACCAGCTCGTTGGCCGGGCCGCCGGGCACCGGTGGCGGCTCGCCCTCTCCCAGCCGGTACAACTCCGACCAGCGCTCGCAGGCGGCGAGACCGGTCACGTACACGATCGCGACTTCCTGCAGCATCTCGACCGGCAACCGGTCGGCGTGCTCGAGCAGCGTGGCCCGAGCACCGTCGGCGGCCTCGGTCATCCGGCCGTGGATCGCGCAGGCGGCGCTGTAGGTGAGCACCGCCACGGCGCGCTGTTCCGGATCGCTCGCCCGGTCGAGCACCGCACGCAGCCAGCGGACGGCGTGCAGCCCGTCGGTGAACATCACCTCCACGCTGCGCGTCAGCAACAGCTCGGCGGAACGCCGCGAATCGACCAGTTTGCCCGCGTCGGCCAGTCGGTCCGGCAGGTAGTTCTCGTCGGCCGGTTCGGCGGTGCCGTCCTGGACGGCGGTCGCGGCCAGCGCGCAGAGTCTGCGGCGCTCGTAGGGACCCAGTGAGGACTCGAGCGCGTCCCGAACCGCCGGGATCCGGAACCGCCACCGCTGCCGGGCTCCGCGAGATCCGACCAGCACCCGGTCGGTCACCAGCGAATCCAGCGCGGCACGCACGGTTTCCGGATCGAGGTCGAGTGCCTCGGCGGCCAGCCCGACCGCGTTTTCGTCCAGCGGGGCCAACACCGCCATCGCGCGGGCCACCGACCAGCGCACCGAACCGGTTTCGTGAATCGGGGCGAGCAACGGGTGCGATTCGGACAGCGACGGCCACTCCACGGCAGGCCGCGTGTAGGCGTGCTGGTCAACGACCCGCAACACCCCTGCCTGCCGGTGCACCTCGATCATCGAACGCAGGGCGGCGGGGTTGCCCCGGCTCGCGGTGTGCAGCCGGTCGACGAGTTCGGCGTCGGGTACCGCCCGGACCGAATCGGCGAGGAAGGCCGCGCTCTGCGCCCGGGTCAGCGGGCGCAGCGGAACGAACCGGGCGAACCCGTCGGCCTCCAGCCGAGCCGGCTCGGCTGGAGGCCGCTGTCCGTCCTGGCCGGTGGAGTGCCCGATTCGCCACGTCGCCACGATCGAACACCCCTGCCCGGCGAACAGACGGGTGAGTCGGTCGAGCAGCGAAGCGGTGGCGGTGTCCGTCCACTGCGCGTCGTCGATCAGCACGGTCAGCGGCGCGTACCGGCGCACCGAGGAGAGCACGGTGTTCGCGAGCCGGTCGGATACATCTCCGGCCCGACCGGTGTCGGCACTGAGCCTGGCGACGAGACCGAGCACCGAGTCCCGTGTGGAAGTGGGCTCCCGCTCCCGACCTCCGCGCTCCTCCACAGCGGTGAGCAGACGGTAGAGCACCCCGTACGGGGTGGACCGTTCGTGCTCCCCGACGCGTATGGACACCACCCGGGCCCCTGCCGCGGCGAGTTCGCCGGCAACGGCGTCGAGCACTGCCGAACGCCCGCTGCCCGCTTCCCCGGTGAGCAGCGTCAGCGGCGGAAAGCCGGACAGCGCGCCGGAGCACAGTCGTTCGACTAGCGCCCGCCTGCCGAACATCGACGTCACAGACCGCTCCCCCTGTTCCGGGGAGGGCGCCGGACGCGGCTCCCATCGCGAGGAGTCAACCACGTCGATCACCGATTTCCGCGCGACGACGGTTCTCGGCGGTCACGCCCTCCGAGTTCGCTCGCGCGATGTGGGACGGAACTTCGGACAGGAGGACGTGCCTCGATCTCATGGTGATCCATTGTGCTCCACGCGAGGGATCTCCCTCCATCTAGGGCATCATGATTAGCAACACTGGTGTGACATTCACATCCTCGATAACAAAGAGGTGCGGGCGTAGCCCTTCCGACGAACGTGACCGCACATCGGCCCCACCTACACCAGGAAGAAAGGCGAATGGTTCGCGAGCACACCCCCATCCTCGGCCGAGACGAGCAGTGGGCCCGGCTCGACAGCACCGTTCACACCTCCGACGGAACCGGAGCGTTGCTCGTCGTACGTGGACCGAGCGGCTCGGGAAAGAGCGCACTGCTCGATGCCGCCTCGCGGAACTGGCTTCGACACGACGTGCGGGTGCTCTCGGTCTCGGCCGCCGTCCCGGCGCCGCGAATGTTCGACGCGCTACTGGAGGCCGTGCGCGAAAGAGTGGGCGACCAACGCGAACCCGAGCTGCTGGAGGCGGTCGCGGCGGCGGCACGGCTGCGTCCCACGAGCGAGGGCCCCACGGGAGAAGGTCCGACGCGTTCCACCCCGCTGCCCCTGGTGCACGAACTGACCCGCGCGCTGACGCGGCTGGCACGCGGGAAACGCACCGTGCTGGTGATCGAGGACGTCGACCACGTGGATCGGGAGTCGGTCTCCGCACTGTCGTCGCTGGCCCAGGGTGTTCGGGCCGTGGGCGGCGTGGTGCTGGCCACGCTCGGCAACGCCTCCCGTGGAGCCCACGAACAACTGGTGGACCTGTCCGACTCCGTGCTGGATCTCCCGCCCTTGTCGGACGACGACATCACGGCGCTGCTGCCGCGGTGGGCCGGTGGGCAGGCGGCCGTGGACCCGACCACGACGGAGGCGTTGCGCACGACTTTGGGGCCGCTGTTCGGCAACCCGGCGACGATGCGCTCGCTCGTGCGAGCGCTCCGCCGCGAGGACCGTCTCACGGTGATCGACGAACACCTGTGCCTGCGCTCGTCTTGGGAGCCGATCGCGCTGCCCGGCGACCACGAGCTGCTGCGCCCGGTGCACGAGTGCGGCCCCGAGGGCGGCCGGATCGTGTGGTGCGTCGCGGTGCTCGGCGAGCTCGACGTGAACGATCTGCCGGTGCTCGCCGAAGTAGCCGACGTCGAGCTGCACGCCTGCGGACGCGTGCTGGACCGGCTGGTGCACGACGAAGTGCTGCGCGAGGACAACGGTCGACTGCGACTGTCGGTACCCGCGCTGGGAACGGCGCTGGGCCGCGAAGGGGCGCGGTCGTCCCGGCCCGTGCACGGCGCGCTGGTTCGGCACATGCTCGACCGCCGCGAACGCGGGGGCGCGGTGGATGACTCGGCGCTGGCGCATCATCTCGTCGAGGCGGGCCCGGATTTCGGTGGTGAGCGCGGCCTGGAGATCCTGCTCCACGAGGCGGGCAGAACCGTGGAAACCGATCCGGAGCGGGCCGCCGAACGGTACCGCGCGGCGGTGCACCGGATGCGGGCGTCGGACCGGCGGCTGCCGAGGTCATTGGAAACGATGACCCGACTGCAGCTGTCCCGAGGGAACTTCAGGGAGCTGGCCGACGATCTCGGGACCGTGCTGCCCACGCTGCTGGAAACACCGCGCCGCGAGGTCGATTCGGCGGGAACCGGTCCGTACGGGCACGACGACGAGCGGATGTTGGCCGAGCTCGCGGTCTGCTGGTTCCTGGTGCAGCTGCACGAGGGGCACACGGTCGGGATCCACGATTCGACACGGTTGTTCGACCTGATGAGCACGCGGGACGAGAACGCCGAACAGGTGCGCCGGCTCTTCTCCGCGCTGTTTCGCGGGCGAACGCGCGAAGCGATGACCACACTCGACACTCTGGTAGCGACCTTCCCCGCCGCACGGGACAAGGCACGGCCGGTGATCGCTTTCGACGAAGTACTGCTGCTGCTCCAAGCGATGGAGGGCGAGCACGAGCGGTTCCTACGAGCACTCTCGCGGTGGCAACAGTGTCACCCGGCGGAGCGAGATGCCCCCGACATCGAGCGGCTGCGCGACGCGGGAAGCATGCTCGACCACGCCACGGCGCTGGAACTGGTCCTCGGGCACCGCCCCGGAAGTCGCGGTGGCGGTTCCGCCCACGCCTACCAGCGGGTGCTGCGTGCCTATTACGCCGGTGAGTGGGACGAGGCGCTGTCGGTGTCCCGTTCGCTGGAGGCCGACCGATCGCATCCCCGAGGCTCGCTGGCACTGCACCTGACGCGGGTGGTGGCGGCGGAGATCTGTGCGGCGCGAGGCCACTTCCGGCGGGCCGAGAACTGGTTGGCCCGGCTGCCGCGAAGGTTCGCCTGCGGCCACCTCCTCGCCTGGGTGCGCTGCGGTCTGCGACACCGCCGAGGTCACACCGCCGAGGCGGTCGCGGAGGGATGGCGGGAATACCTGCACCACCGCGACCGTGGCAGTACGGCAGGTCTGGAACGGCTGCTGGAGCGATTGATCGACTACAGTGTTCGACTCGGTGATCAGGAGGGCGCCGAGCGGATGCTCGAACAGCTGGAAGCCTTCGAGACCCGCCACCGCACCGCCTCGGCCAGGGAGGCGGCGCTGCTCGCGCGGGGGATGGTGGAGGCGGACCCGACACGCCTGCGCGAGGGAATCGAGTCGGCCAAGCGGCGTGGGGACAACCATCGGGTCGCCCGTGGCTGCGCCGCGATGGGCAGACTGCTCGAGGAACCGCGACCGTGGTTACACGAGGGCTACGACCTGGTTAAACAGTTCGGATCCTCGTACGGGCGCGGAGTGTTCAGCGAGCTGATGCGCAGCCGCGGTATCGCGTTGACGCGCTCACGCGGCCCGCGGGAACCGCTGTCGAGCACCGAGAACCGAATCATCGATCTGGTCAGTGACGGCTACACCAACCGTCAGATCGCGATGGCGGTACAGGCCAGTGAGAAGACCGTGGAAAGCCACCTGACCAAACTGTTCACCCGAACCGGCTGCCGCTCCCGTGTGGAGTTGGCCACCGCACGGCTGGAGGGCCGACTCATGCCCGCCTGATCGCGGTGGCACGAGAACGAGCCGCCCGGGACACGCGACACCTCGGCACGAGAAGGACACACTCCACCAAACCGGTGCGAACACCGGGGCTCAGCCAGCAGGAGAGCTGATGATAATCGTCTCGCCGGACGCTCCCGGCTGCCACTCGTCGATCGCCGAAGCGGTGGACTCGGCTCCCGAGGGAGCGACGGTGCACATCGCACCCGGGAAGTACGAGGAGAGCCTGGCGCCGCGCAGACCGGTCACGCTCGTCGCCGAGGACGGGCCGGACACCGTCGAGATCAGCTCCGCGCGGGGGCCGGTGATATCGGGCGACGTCGCGACGAAGCTCAGCGGACTGACCCTGCGCTCCACTGATCCGGAAAGTCCCGTGGCCGTGGCCGGATCGGACCGGTTGACCATCACCGAGTGCCGGTTGGAGGCGACTGCCTGGGCGGCGGTCCACGGCCACGGTCGGGGCGGCCTGACGATGCGCGACTGCTCGGTGCGCAACTCCGAGGGCGCCGGTGTGGTGATCACCTCGCCCCTCGGAAGTTCGGTCGAGCGGTGCACCTTCCCCGAGCCGGGAACGTCGGGGATCGTGGCCGCCGAGCAGGGGGTACTCACGCTGCGCTCGTGCACGGTCGAGCAGGCGGCGGGCAACGGACTGTGCCTGAACGGCAGCGGGCGCATCGACGGCGAGAACATCACGATCATCGGCGCGCGCAAGCCCGCGCTGGCCGTGGAGGAGCAAGCATCGGCCACGCTGAGCGGACTGGCGGCGCGTGACAGTCGTGGCATCGGCTGCTACCTCGCCACCGGTTCGACCGTGGAGCTCACCGATTGTTCCGTCGAGCGATCCGAGACGGACGGACTGCTGATCGCCTCCACCGGCCGCGGCACGCTGGAGCGGTGCACCGTCGAACACACCAACCACCACGGCATCCGGATCACCGGTGGCTCGGCCGGAATCCTCCGCGACTGCACGATCACGGGGGTGCGCGGGACGGGAGTCCTCGTCGAGGCGGAGTCGAGCACCGAGTTCGAGCGGCTCACCGTGACCGAGTGCCAGGGGACGGGACTGAGCGCCACGAGCGGCGCCACACCCTCCGCCCGGCGGCTGCGGATCACCGGCTCCACGGGAGCGGCCGTGGAGGTCACCAAGGGAGCGAAGGCCCGGCTGGACAACGTCGAGATCGAACGGGCCGGTGAGGTGGGCGTGCTCGTCGCGGACGACGGTGCGGCGACGGTCAACGGGTGCAGCGTGCTGGAAACGAACGGTTCCGGGGTAGCGGTGCTGCGTGCCGCGGACGCCACGTTCACCGACTGCGACGTCCATCGTGCCGGTGGCGACGGGGTGCACACCGGGGAACGGGGCGGGATCGTGCTGAACCGCTGCCGGGCCCGTTCCGGTCGGGCATGTGGCGTGCGGGTGGACCCCTCGGCCCGTGCCGAGGTGTCCGAATCGGAGTTCGCCGAGAACGAGGCCGACGGTATCAGCGTGCGCTCGACGGAGAGCGTGGTGCTGCGCGACTGCACGGCCACCGACAACCGTGGTGCGGGCCTGCGTCGCACGGTTCCCTCGGAGGCGTTGACGGTGGAGGGATTCACCAGCTCCGGAAACGGTTTCCCGGACGCGTACGGCCTCGGGAACGGGAACTCCGACTCCCCCTCCGGCGGGAACCCTGCCGAGGTCGGCGGCCCCGAGACCGGCACTGCCGAGGCGGGCACCGAGCAGAGCAAGCCGATGCGGGAGTTGACCTCGCTGGTGGGGCTGGAGGGAGTCAAGCACGACGTCACCACGCTGGTGAACCTGAACAAGATGGCAAAGCGGCGCCAGGAGGCCGGGCTGTCGGCGCCCCCAATGAGCAGGCACCTGGTCTTCGCGGGAGCACCGGGTACTGGCAAGACCACCGTGGCCCGGCTCTACGGCGCGGTGCTGGCCGAGCTGGGGGTGCTCGCCTCCGGGCACCTGGTCGAGGTCTCGCGCGCCGATCTGGTCGCCGACATCGTCGGTGGCACCGCGATCAAGACCACCGAGGAGTTCAACAAGGCGCTGGGCGGAGTGCTCTTCGTCGACGAGGCGTACACCCTGAGCTCCTCCTCCGGTGGCTCCGGCCCGGACTTCGGCAAGGAGGCCGTGGACACCCTGGTCAAGCTGATGGAGGACCACCGGGACGAGGTGGTGGTGATCGCGGCGGGCTACTCCGCGGAGATGCGCGAGTTCATGGCCACCAACCCCGGGCTGGAGTCCCGCTTCAGCCGGACCATAGAGTTCACCAACTACACCGCCGAGGAACTGGTCACGATCGTGCGCCAGCAGTGCGCCGAGCACGACTACCAGCTCGACGAGAGCGCCGCCGAAGCACTGGAGGACTACTTCGAGGCGATGCCCAAGGACGGTACCTTCGGCAACGGCCGGACCGCGCGCAAGACCTTCGAGCGAATGGTCGACCACCAGGCCTCGCGACTGTCGGTCTCGCCGGACACCTCCACCGCCGATCTGACCCGGCTGCTGGCCGAGGACGTCGAGGCCGTCCGGACAGGTGTGCCGGGCTGAGTCGGGCAAACCGGCTCGGGCCGCCGAGGACGCGAGAGCTCGAAGGCCGCACCGCCTCGGGACGGGAACGACTCAGCCCGGGAACAGCTCACCGAGGCGGTGCAACGACTTCTCGATGGCCGCTCTGTTCCGCCGGGGGAACGGACTCAGCGAGATCAGCAGCGGAATCCGAGCGGTCGACCAGTCGAAGGTTTCGGTCACCTCGGTTCGCTCCCCAACCGGGCGAAGCCGCCAACGCCAGCGGTGACCGTTGAAGTGTCGCCACGCGATCAGGCGGTCCTGCTCGAACTCCACCACCGTGTTCAGGATCTTGTACGAGGCGCCCATCTTCATGTCCATGCCGAACTTCGAGCCGAGTTCGAGCCGCTGGGGGCCACCCTGCTGTGCCCGTAGCACCGTGCCCGAACCGTCGAACAGCGAGTGCCGGTCCGGATCGGTGAGCAGCTCGAAGATCCTGTCCGGTGTGGTCGCGACCGTCCTGGTCGCCGACACCTGGCGTTCTACCATCCGGTAACCCTAATTCCCGAGCGACGCTCCGGAAGCAGCGGCCCTCGCCCGCATCCCGTGGCGGGCCCACCGGCAGCACGACGGTTACCCACCCGCTCCGCACGTCGATCGGGTGAGGTCCGATCGTGCGGCGGATTCAGCCGCCTCCGGCCACGAAGCGACGATGCAGCGTCGCGTCACCGCCGGTGACGATACGGTTGCGGTCCTCGGCGAGACGGCGCCCGTCGGAGGCCACCAGGACCGACCCGAAAGGCTCGTCACCCGCCCGCGACGCCTCCTCCGCCAGCTCCACGCAGCGACGCAGCTCCGATTCGGCCTCGCCGATCATGATCCCTCCTCGATCGCACCGGCGTCCCGCACACCTGGACCGACGACGCTGCCGTCCATGGATCACCCGACGGGACGCGCGTTGACCCGACTGACGGGACTAACTAAAGTATCCTTCATACGGAATCACTATTCCGAATAACGGAACAAACTGTCACAAAGATCACGGCCACCGACGGAAACGATCTCTCCCCGGACCCCGGTGGGCACCCGGCATGCCAACGGCGCTCCGCACCGGAGGAGCGACCGGGCACGCGAAGTTCGACGAGGACAGGAGCGGACCTTGAACGCACCGACGTACCACGCACCGCAAGGCGGCCTCCCGTCGCAGGACACGCTGCTCACCGACCGGGCCGTGGTCAAGGAAGCCTACACCGTCATCCCACGCGGCGTGCTGCGCGACATCGTCACCAGCAACCTGCCCGGTTGGAACCGCACCCGCTCCTGGATCCTGGCCCGGCCCGTGGCCGGGTTCGCCACCACGTTCGCCCAGTACGTCGTCGAGGTCTCCCCCGGCGGCGGCAGCGACGAACCGGAACCGGAGCGCGGTGTCGAATCGGTGCTGTTCCTGCTCTCCGGCGCACTCACCGTCGTGCTCGAGGGCGAGACCCACGTCCTCTCCCCAGGCGGCTACGCCTACCTGCCCGCGGGCGCGGACTGGTCGGTGACCAACGAGTCCGAGGAGACGGCCAGCTTCCAGTGGGTCCGCAAGGCTTACGAGCCACTACCCGGGCACCCGGTTCCCGAGGGCTTCACCGTGCAGGAGCAGGACGTCACCCCCACTCCGATGCCCGACACCGACGGCGCGTGGACGACCACCCGATTCGTCGATCCCGACGACCTGTCCCACGACATGCACGTCAACATCGTCACGTTCGATCCCGGTGCCGTGATCCCCTTCGCCGAGACGCACGTGATGGAGCACGGTATCTACGTCCTGGAGGGCAAGGCGGTCTACCGCCTCAACGACGACTGGGTCGAGGTCGAAGCGGGCGACTTCATGTGGCTGCGCGCCTTCTGCCCGCAGGCCTGCTACGCCGGTGGCCCCGGCAAGTTCCGCTACCTGCTCTACAAGGACGTCAACCGTCAGATCAAGCTCACTTGATCCCCCGCAACCGAGTCGCCACGGCGAAGGCTGTGGTTTCGTTGTTCACTTCCACCGATGCGGATGGGGCTACCCCGAGTGTCGCTGGAGCCGCTCGATTATTGCTGGCGTACCCGGCCGAACCGGAATCAGACTTCGGGGCACCCTCACCGTGGCGTCACTCGAACCTGATCACCTTGTGAGAGTGATACGGGCCCGTCATGTATTCATCGAATACATCACGCATGATTCGAGCATCGTTCGGCAATACGTTTTCGAAGTGCCCCCACCCAGCAAACGTAATCTCGTCAGGCAGCTCGACCAGCCCTGTTATGGCATCCCAGAAGGCATCCCAATTCATTCCGTACATATCGGGAAAACCAAAATAAACCTTGATTTTTCTATGCAGTCCAGCGCTGGTGCACACATCCGACAGATCGACGATCACCGATCACACCACCCGTTTTCTGCTCGTATCCGCCGGCGTGCTCGACAGTCTCGCAGTATGTGGACGTGATATAAAGCAAACCGTCTTCCGAGCATAAAAGCCTCGTGCCGGGCCGCTTGCCGCGTTTCTGCCCACTGTCCATCCCGATACGGTGTGCCGCTGGTGGAACTGCGTGTCGAGGTTCCCGGAACAGTGCCGGTTCACGAACCCACCACAAGATCACCGAATATCGTCTAGTGATCGCGTCGGGTGACGAGGTGCGCGAGCGCGGTCAGCTCGTCGGTTCGGGCGGTTGGAGCGGCCGCGTCGAGGTGGCCCAGCGCTCGGGCGAGCAGCCGGTCGGTCTGGGCGTGACTCCAGGCGCGGCCACCCGCCGCGTCGACGAGATCGGCGATGTCGGTCAGCGCGACTTCCGAGGTCGACGGCTGGTGGTAGTGCGTGGCGAGCCGCTGTCCGGCGGTGGTGTCGGAGTTCAGCGCGAACACCACTGGCAGGGTCTTCTTCCGGGCGTGCAGGTCCGAATAGGCGGACTTGCCGGTGGTCTCGGGATCGCCCCAGATGCCGAGCAGGTCGTCGACGTGCTGAAAGGCCAGCCCGAGATCGTGACCGAAGCGACGCAGGTGCTCGACCCGCCGCGGCTCGGTCCCCGCGAACAGGGCACCGAGTTCGCAGGCGGCAGCCAGCAGCGCGGCGGTTTTGGCTTCGGCCATGCGTTGGCATCCGTCGACGTCGACATCACCGCGCTGTTCGAAGGCCAGATCCGTGGCCTGGCCTTGAACCAGCTCCTGGACAGTGTCGTTGAGCAGTCGCACACCGGCGAGGGCAGCCGGGTTCCCACTGTCGGCGAGCACCCCGGAAGCCAGCGAGAGCAGGGCATCGCCTGCCAGGATCGCCGCCTCCGACCCGAACACGGTCCAGGCCGTGGGGCGGTGACGACGAGTGGCGTCGGTGTCGATGAGATCGTCGTGCAGCAGCGAGAAATTGTGCACGAGCTCGACGGCGACAGCGGCGGGCAGCACCGCATCGGTGCTGCCACCCACGGCCTCGGCGGCGAGCAGGGCCAGCGCGGGGCGTAACGCCTTTCCGCCCGAGGCGTCGCTGGGAAGGCCGTGTTCATCGGTCCAGCCGAACTGGTATCGAGCGATACGACGCATGTCCTCGGGCAGTGTGTCCACCGCGGACCGCAGCGCGGGATCGACTCGGCCGCGCGCGACGCCCAGGGCCTCGTAAGCCTCCGCTGCCGGAACCGCGTGTGGGAACACATCTGGGGTGGCCATGTGAGTGTTCCTTTCAGCGCCCGATCTCGACGTTTTCCAACACGCCGAGCGCGTCGGGGGTGAGCACGGCGGCGGAGTAGTACGCGCTGACCAGATACGAAGTGACGGCCTTGTCGTTGATGCCCATGAACCGCACGTTGAGGCCGGGTGCGTACTCGTCGGGAATACCGGTCTGGTGCAGCCCGACCACCCCTTGGTGCTTCTGCCCGGTTCGCATGACCAGGACCGAGCTGGTGTTGCTCTCGCTGATGGGGATCTTGTCGCAGGGCAGCAGCGGAACGCCGCGCCAGGAGGTCACGCGGGTGCCGTCCACGTCGACGCTGTCCGGGTAGACGCCCTGGCGGTTGCACTCGCGGCCGAACGCGGCGATGGTGCGCGGGTGGGCCAGGAAGAACTCCGACTTGCGGCGCCGGGACAGCAGTTCGTCGAAATCGCCCGGGGTGGGTGGGCCGCCCGCGGTCTGGATCCGTTGGCGCAGGTCGGCGTTGTGCAGTAGCCCGAACTCGCGGTTGTTGACCAGATCCGATTCCTGCTGCTCGCGCAGTTCCTCGACCGTCAGCCGGAGCTGCTGCTCGAGCTGGTTCATCGGTTGGCTGTAGAGGTCGTTGACCCGGGTGTGCACGCGCAGGATGGTCTGGGCGACGGCGAGTTCGTACTCACGAGGACTGAGATCGTAGTCGACGAAAGTACCGGACAGCTCGGTCTCACCCTCGTGGCCGGACGCCAGTCGCACGGCCGCTTCACCGTGCTTGTTGTGCTCGGGCGGGGTGTGGCCGCGCACCCGATCGAGGTGGGCACGCAGTGGTTCGGAACGGTCGGTGAGCTCGTCCACGTCGCGGCGGGACAGCCGCAGCACGATGCACGGTGTGAGCGCGGTGGCCGTGGCGGGCCAGGTGTCCCGACCGCCGGTGAGCACGTGCTCGCCGAGGTACTCCCCGTCGGCGAGCACGTCCCGCGACACCTCGCCACCATAGGGCCCCGGAGTACTGGTGTTGACCTTGCCGTGGGCGAGCAGTATCAGCTCGTCGGCGGATTCACCAGCGGTGGTGATGCTCTCGCCCGGGGCGTAGTGGTGCTGGGTGAACCGCTCCGCCAGTGCTTCGAGCACCGTCTCGTCGTCGAGATCACGCAAGGGGGATATCTCGCGGAGCTCCGGTGGCAGAACGCGAACTCTGTCACCGGTGTTGGAAAACGTCAGGCGCCCGTCCCCGAGCTCGTAGGTCAGCCGCCGGTTGACCCGGTAGGAACCGCTGGTGGTTTCGACCCAGGGCAGCATGCGCAGCAGCCACCGAGGACTGATCGCCCGCATCTGCGGCGGCGTCTTCGTGGTGGTGGCCAGATTGCGGGCCGCGGCCGTGCCCAGGCTGAGCTGTCCCTGTCCGTTGGATCCCGGTTCGTCGGACGCGCTCGTAGCGATCTCGGTCATGTCTCTCCCCCTCGCGTGTCGGATCTAAAAGCGGGCAGCCACGGAACCGGTCACCCGGCTTCGGGTGAAGGCCGGTCCGTGGTTCCCCTCGGCGCGGCGATGCGAGCCGCCGTTCCCAGGCCGGTGGGGCCGGCCAGGCGCTGCCGTGTCGGGAGCACCCCCTGTGGCTGTGCGATATCGGGAGCACCGCGGGGCGATGATGTCCCGATCGCGGCAGCCCCCGGCTCGTGACGACGTCGCAGTTCGGCCTCGGTGTAGCGCACGCACCTGCGGTGCCACTCCAGGATTCCGGACATCCAGTCCTGCAGACCCTCGGCGTGACCGATGAGCACCCGGCGGGCGGACTCGTCGAGTCCGAACTCCTCGAACACCCGGGGTAGCTGCTCGGTGAGAATCTGCTGGAACTGCCGCATCCGGGCGTTCATCACCTCGGCCACCACGTCGCGGGCCTGCCACCGATCGACGTCGAGGAATCGCTCGACGACCAGGACCAGGTTGTGGACCTCGCCCTCGAACTCGATCTCCTTCTGGTAGGAGAACAAGTCGTTGGTCAGGCAGGCGTAGTCCTGCGCGGCGGTCTCCATCTCCCGGACCACCGTGCTCCGGTACACCTCGGCGGGCACGACGTCGAGATTCGACAGCCGGGACAGGCTCATCGTCATGTCCGAGCCGAACGTCTTGCGACGCATCTCGAGGTAGTCGACCGGGTCCGGCACCCGGTGCTGGGCCTGGTTGTCCAGTTCCCACAACCAACTGGCGGTCATCTCCTCCACCGCGGTGCGGAACTGACGCCGCGCCGCGGTGGGCATGGGCCCGGCGGTACGTCGCCACAGATCAGCCAGTCCCCGCTCGATCGGATTGCTCGGTTCCGGTGTGGACTCGCCGTTCACGGGCATGAACGCCGACAACCGGTCGTTGCACGCCCTGGCCGCCGCCAGATTGCGGGTCGCTCCGAACACGACGGGGAAGTAGTCGTCGCCGTAGGTTCCCCAGGCCAGCCAGTCCGCGGACAGGTTGAGCTGTTCCGAGCCCGCATCGGCGTGGATCATCGCCGCGCAGTGGGCGAAGTCGAAACCGATGAACCGGCGCTCGTCCCACACCCCGTGGGATTCCACCCCGGGCACCGAGTCGAACATGCCCATCCGCCGGGCCCAGTCGACACCGTGCTCACGGGCGTTGTCCAGGTGTGGGCTCATCCGCACCGAGTACGGCATGTACAGCTCCGGCAGCGTCAGATGCCCCACCTGCTGGAACGGGATGTGGGACTGCTGCTGGGCCCGGCGCCGCACGCCGGGCCGCAGCCGGGTGAACGCCCGGGCCGCCGAGGTACCCAGCCCGCTCGGACCGGTGAGGCCCGTGGCGGTGGGTGTCGTGGTGACACCTTCGTTCATGTACCGGCTGGACTGGGTGTGCCACTCGTGACCACCGGCCTGCCAGTCCTGCAGCCCCTTGACGTAGGCCAGCACCCTGGCCCGCTCGTCCGGCCCCAGGGCGTGCTCGTCGCACAGCGCGGGCACCTCGGTCAGCGCGGTGTTGTCGAACTGCTCCAATCGCGAGGTCAGCAGATCGTTGGTGAGCTCGGCGGCCCGTTGTGGACCGGTCCCGAAGAAGGTCTCCATGACCAGCACACCGTTGTTGACCTCGCCTTCCTGCTGGGTCTCGCGTTGGTAGGAGAACAGGTCGTTGCGCAGGTGCACCCCGTCGGAGAACGTGTCGGTGAGCACCCGCATCGGCCTGCTCACGGCGACCGACGCCGGGATCTCGGCGCGAGCGGCGAGCTCGACGAGCCCGGCGGACCAGGGCGCCCCACCCACCTTGCGGCGCATCTCGATGTAGTCGACCGGGTTGGGCACCCGTCCCTGGTTGATGTTGGTCAGCTCCCACACGCAGTCCTCGAGCAGGTTGCGCGTGGCCTCGGCGAACCGGACGAGCCAGTCGGCCGACATGATCGAGGTCGTGCGGTTCCACAGGTCGACCAGGCCCCACTCCACCGGATTCGTCGGCTCCGGCGGACGCTCGGCCGGATCGGTCGGCATGAACGCCGACAGTCCGGCCAGATACTGCCGGGCTCCGGCGAGGTCGCCGGTGTGCTTGTAGTGCTCCAGGAAGTGGTCGTCGAAGTAGAACACCCACACGTACCAGTCGGTGACCAGATCGAGGTCCTCCGCCGTGGCGTCCGGATGGGTGTAGGCGCACAGCAGCGGGTAGTCGGCCGAGTCGAACGTGGCCTCGTCCCAGGCGAACGCGCCGCTGCTGCCCGCCGCGCCACCGGGGGTGACCATCTCCATCCGGCGCGCCCACGCCGTGGAGTGCTCGCGCGCGCTCCCCAGGTGCGAGTTCAACCGGGCGGGCCAGGGCAGGTAGAACTCCGGGAGCTCGAACGGTTGGCTCGCCACGGGCTCAGCCTTCCCTACCGGTCTCGACGTCGTCCAGCACGGCCAGCGCGTCCGGCACGAGCACCGCCGCGGAGTAGTAGGTGGAGACCAGGTACGAGATCAACGCCTTCTCGTTGATACCCATGAACCGCACGGACAGGCCCGGCTCGTACTCGTCGGGCAAACCGGTCTGGTGCAGCCCGACCACACCCTGGTTGGCCTCGCCGGTACGCATCAACATGATCGAGGTGGTCCGGGAGCCGCTCATCGGCAGCTTGTTGCACGGGAACATCGGCACACCCCGCCAGGCGGGTACCTGGTGCCCACCGATGTCCACGCTGGCCGGGTACAACCCACGACGACTGCACTCGCGCCCGAACGCGGCGATGGCTCGCGGGTGGGCCAGGAAGAATCCGGGGTCCTTCCACACCAGCGACAGCAGCTCGTCCATGTCGTCCGGGGTCGGCGGACCGGTGCGGGTGTGGATGCGCTGGCGCAGGTCGGCGTTGGGCAGCAACCCGAAATCGGGGTTGGTGACCAGCTCTTTTTCCTGCTCCTCGCGCAGCTCCTGGATGGTCAGCCGAAGTTGCTGCTCGGTCTGGTCCATCGGCTCGTTGTACAGATCCGCGACCCGACTGTGCACGCGCAACACCGTCTGGGCCACGCTGAGCTCGTACTCGCGGGGCTTGAGCTCGTAGTCGACGAACGTGCCGGGCAGATCCGGTTCACCGGCGTGTCCGGAGGCCACCGCGACCTCGGACTCACCGTCGGCGTTGTGCGCGCCCTGCGAAGCGGTACCGACCCGCGCGAGGTGGGTGCGCAGCGCGTCGGAACGGTCCACCACCTCCTGGGCGGACTGCCGGGACAACGTCAGCACGGTGCACGGGGTCACGGCCTTGGCGGTGAACTCCCACGTGGCCTCGCCGTCCGCCAGGAGCTGGCCACCGAAGTGCTCACCACCGGCCAGCACTCCCAGTGTCGTCTGCTCCCCATAGGGCCCGGTACCGAGCTTGTTCACCTTGCCGTGCGCGATGAGTACGATCTCGTCGGTCGGGCTTCCCGCCTCGGCGATCACCTCGCCCGGGGCGTACTCGCGCTGCTCGAATCGCTCGGCCAAGCCCTCCAGCACCGAGGTGTCGTCGAATCCTCGCAGCGCGGGCAACTCGCACAACTCGCCCGGGATCACTCGCACCGTCGAGCCGGTGTTGGAAAAGGTCACCAGCCCGTCCCCGAGCTGGTAGGTCAGCCGTCGGTTCACCCGGTAAGAACCACCAGTGGCCTGCACCCAGGGGAGCAGGCGCAGCAACCACCGCGAGGTGATCGACTGCATCTGCGGCGGAGTCTTCGTCGTCGTCGACAGATTCCGCGCGGCCGCCGTGCCCAGACTCAGCGGCGACTGCCCGTTATCGTTCTGCTGACCGGAGACCGGGTCCGTACCTGTCACCACACACCACCATTTCGACGCATGTCACACGTTCCTGTCCGCGTCGGATCAGTCAGTGCCCACGCACTGAAATCCCCCAGCGCGGTGCCGAGCATGCTCTTGCCCAGCCGGCGGACGACCACAGCCGATCGCCCGATCAGGCGATCAACAGTCACCCGAAAGGGCAAACTAGTTGATCAAAGCGGCGCAACACAAGCAGTGTCCACATAGTCGTAGGCACGAGAGGGAGCTCGACACGGCAGAACGTCAACGCCACGGCGAGTAAGCCCTTTTCCACTCCTCACCGGGGAAACATTCGAAAACGTGCCAGGCGCGGCGGAGACGGAAGCGAATGGGTCCGACCTCCCTCGGAACGGTGACGATGATCACCACGGGAGGCAGTGTTCGTGCCTGATCAACCGAAGGAATGACCCGGTCGGGCAAGCGGATGCCACCCGAGGAATCACGGCGTGCCGAGCAGTTCGGCGACAGCCGCACGAGCATGACGCGCCGGAGCGGGATCACCACTGACACCCGCCGTGACGACGGCCCCCTCGAACAGCAGAAACACCGGTTCGACCACCGCCACACCCGTGGCCCGAACCCACTCCGCGAGCTGATCGTGAAACGCCCGCTTGTGCGACCGAACCTCGGCCAGCACCGCCTCCGAGGAAGAGCCGAGCTCGCCGTGGGCATTGATCCAGGCACACCCCCGGAAACCGGGCTCGACGAACCACTCGGCGAGCCAGTCGAACACCGCGAGCACCCGCTCACACGGATCCGAAACGCGCTCCACGAACGCGGCCAGGTCGTCCCGCCACCGCTGGTCGCGCCGCCGGAGCATCGCCACCACCAGTTCCTCCTTGGCCGGGAAGAACCGGTAGATCCGCTTCAACGGCAGCGCCGAGGCCGTACGCACCTCGTCCATCCCGACCGCCTGGATACCTCGCTCGTAGAACAGCCGCTCCGCCGCGTCGAGCAGCGCAGCACGGTCCAGACGATCGCGTTCCTCGGTGAGTGGGGCCGGCATCCGTGACTCCTTGACGTCGAGAACGGTCGTTTCCTATTTTAGGGCATCATCAATAGAGAACGCACGTTCTCAACACGTGAGGAGATCCGTCATGTCGGAAGCCCGTCCGCCGTACCCGCCATTCACGCGGGAAACGGCCCTGCGGAAAGTCCGGGCCGCCGAGGACGCCTGGAACACCCGCGATCCCCACCGAGTGGCGACGGCCTACACGCCGGACTCGACGTGGCGCAACCGGGACACCTTCCTGCGGGGCCACGAGGAGATCATCACCTTCCTCACCCGGAAGTGGGAACGCGAACTCGACTACGCGCTACGCAAGAGCCTGTGGGGATTCCACGAGAACCGGATCGCCGTCCGCTTCCAGTACGAGTGCCACGACACAGCGGGGCAGTGGTGGCGCAGCTACGGCAACGAAATGTGGGAATTCGACGAACACGGCCTCATGCGAAGCCGCGAGGCCAGCATCAACGACGTCACCATCACCGAAACCGAGCGACGCATCCACGGATCCCGCACCGAAGACGAACACGAAGTCGAGCTCCCCCTCCGATGAGCCCGGCATTACGTCCCCGGTGCCGATGGATCCTGCTGCTTCCCGACTGGAACCCACCCATCCCGGCGGCACAGCGGATCGACGCGCACGCCGCGTTCACCGGTTCAGGCGATTACCGCGTGCCATGCCGATCACCACGACCGTCCACGATGGGCAGCACATCGGTGACCTCCTCGTCACCAGCCTCACGCTCCCTGGTGCGCCGCACCCGACGCTGGGCCCGCGTGCTCGGTGACGGCACGGGCTCCGGTTGCCGAGAAACCCGGCGCTGCCTGCGCCACAGCACCACGACGACGACCGAGGCAGGCACGCCGAGCACCGCGACCAGCGAACCGAGCACGATCCAGTAGAGCATCAACCACCTCGAAAACGGATGTCGCGATGTTCGGCCGGTACCCGGTGACCGCAGCGGTGTGACGCGCGTGAACAACCACGGCCACATTACGATCATGCCTGTCACAGCGACCCGGTGCGAGCCCTACCAGGTGATCATGTCGTCACGTCGCACGCGCCGAGAACACCGAGCCAGGGCGTCGGACACATCGTTTGTCACCGCCGCGTGCCGGGTAAACCCGATGTATGCGGGGAAAACTACGGAAGTACCGGAGCAGGCGTGACTTCGGCGGCACCACCGAGCCGCACGGTGGCACTCGCACGAACGAGGGAAACTCCGGACCTCGATTCGTCGTGCAGAAGCACGACGCCAGCTCGCTGCACTACGACTTCCGTCTGGAAGCGGAAGGGGTGCTGAAGTCCTGGGCGCTGCCGAAGGGACCGTCCATCGATCCGCGGGACAAGCGACTGGCAATCCGAACGGAGGACCACCCGCTCGATTACGCGGACTTCGAGGGGGTCATCCCCGAAGGGGAGTACGGCGCGGGAACCGTCCTGGTGTGGGACAGCGGCTCGTACAGCCCGCGCACCGATGGGGACGAGGACGCCGCCCAGCCGCTGGACCGAGGACGGATCGACATCTGGCTGGAGGGCCACAAGCTGCGCGGCGGTTTCACGCTGTTGCGTATGAGCAGACGCACCGAGGACCAGTGGTTGTTGGTCAAGACGGCCGACGAGGGGGCCGATCGGCGACGCAAACCACTCAAGAAACAGCCCCGTTCCGTGCGAAGCGGTGCGGATCTGAGCACGATAGCCGCTCACGGAGGGCAGCAGGAATGAACGGGTTCTTCGAGAGGTTGAGTGCCGAGTCCCGTGAGAAGCTCCGGGGACAGCCTTCCCCCGAATGGTCCGAACCCACGCTGGCTACCCTGGTGCACGAGCCGTTCAGCCACGCCGACTGGCTGTTCGAACCCAAGCTGGACGGCGAGCGTTGCCTGATCGTGCGGCGCGGTGACCGGGTCGACGTCCTCTCCCGCAACCGCAAGTCGCTGGACCAAACCTATCCGGAACTCGTGGCAGCGATCCCTCGCCTGGTCGAACCGGATTGCGTGCTGGACGGCGAGGTGGTCGCGTTCGACGGTGAACTGACCAGTTTCGCCCGGTTGCAACAACGAATGCAGCTCGTCGACGAGGAATCGACACCGTCGGACATCGCGATTCGGTGCTACCTGTTCGACGTGCTGCACCTGGCCGGTTACGACACCACCGGGTTGCCGTTGCGGGAGCGCAAGAAATTGCTGAGCGGCGCGGTGGAGTTCACGGACCCACTGCGGTGGACCCCGTACGAGCACACCGACGGCGAGCGGTACCACCAACGGGCCTGCGCGCGGGGGTGGGAAGGAACGCTGGCCAAGGACGCCACCGCCCCCTACGAGCACGGGCGTTCCCGCGGCTGGTTGAAGCTCAAGTGCGTCGCCAGCCAGGAACTGGTGATCGGTGGGTTCACCGAACCGACCGGGAGCCGTCCTGGTCTCGGTGCACTGCTGGTCGGGTACTACGAGGGCGACGGCCTCGCCTACGCCGGAAAGGTGGGCACCGGATTCGACAAGGCCACCCTGGAGGACCTGCGCAAGCGACTCGACCGGCTGGAGCGGGCGCACAACCCGTTCGCGGCGGAAGTGCACGAGCACGGTGCGCACTGGGTGGCACCGGAGCTGGTCGCCCAGATCTCCTTCACCGAGTGGACCCGGGACGGCAAGCTCCGCCACCCCAGCTACCAAGGGCTGCGCCGGGACAAGCGGCCTTCCGAAGTCACCGGGGAGCGTGGGACATGAGTGAGCGAACCCTGCGTACGGCGGGACACTCGGTAGCGGTGTCCAAGGCCGACAAGGTGCTCTTCCCCGAGGACGGGTTCACCAAGGGCGACATCGCCGAGTACTACCGGGAAGTCGGCCACACCATCGTGCGTTACACCAGAGAACGCCCGTTGGCGGCGGAACGCTACCCGGACGGAATAACGGGGCAGCGCATCTTCCAGAAGAACGTCTCCGAACACGCGCCCGACTGGATTCGCCGTTTCTCCACCCCCAAGAAGGAGGGCGGTGTGACGGTGCACGCGGTGTGCGACGAGCCGGCCACTCTCGTGTACCTGAGCGATCAGGCCTGTCTGACACCGCACGTGTGGCCGTCCCGGGTGGACGCGCTGGATTTCCCGGACCGGCTGATCTTCGACCTCGACCCGGAGGGCAACGACCTCGAAACCCTGCGCGACGCGGCCCGCTCCACCCGTGACCTGCTGGACGAGCTCTCACTGCCCTCCTTCGTCATGACCACCGGTTCCCGGGGCTTCCACGTGCTGGTTCCGTTGCGGCGACACGAGAACTTCGACGAGGTGCGCGACTTCGCCGGACAGGTGGCCGCGGTCCTCGCGGAGCGCGAGCCCGAGACACTGACCGTGCAGCAGCGCAAGGAGGAGCGCGGAAACCGCGTGTTCGTGGACTACCTGCGCAACGCGTACGGACAGACCGCTGTCGCGCCGTACGCCGTACGTGCCAGGCCAGGCGCTCCCGTGGCGACTCCACTGGGGTGGGACGAGCTTCCCGAGGTGACACCGTGGGAATTCACCGTGCGCGACATCCCGGCCAGGCTGCGCGAGCACGGTGACCCCTGGTCCGAGCTCGGCAACCGCGCGCACTCCCTGAAACGTGCCCGGAACCTGCTCGAACACCTTCGCTCGGCCTGAGCAACAGGCTTCTCACGTCCCGCTGCGTCACCGGTCGACCGGATGCCGGTCGGGACCAGGACGATCCCGTTGGCAACCGACCGACGACGGACTCGCCCGTTCAACACCTCCCCGTCGCGCAGTCCCGTGGAACCCGCCGACCGAAGTCCGGGGAATTCGGGCATTACTCGTGGCGATCTCACTCGATCGAGTAGCGCCGTGACCAGTTCCGGACCGCCCCTCGATCGCCGCGCGCGGCATTGTGGTCGGATATCGGAGTGGCAGTTTCGAAACACACATCCACGGAACCATCGGTCGGCCCCGAAACCCCGGCTTCGAGGAACGGTTCGCGGGAACGGTTGAGCGCCCTGGTGACGCGGTACCCGCGTTTCCTCGTTGCCGCTTCGATACCACTGTTGGCCGTCTCGGTGTGGTTCGTGCTGCTGCCCGCTCTCTTCCGCGGGGAAGGTGGGGAACTCTACCTCCGGGGTGATTTCGAGGTCTACCGCTGGGCCGTACACACCTGGTTGTCCGGCGGCGACATCATCGAGGACTGGGCCCCGCTCCGGGGCGGCAATCTGCTGCCCTGGGTGTATCCCCCGTTCGCGCTGTTGCCGCTGAGCGTGTTCGCACTACCGCCGGTCACGGTGGGAGCGTTCCTGATGTGGGCTGCGGACCTGGCTGCCATCGGCATGACGCTCTACCTGATCGTGCGGCACCAGTGGCCCGGCGTGGGGCCTCGCGGCGCCTTCGCCGTCGCGGCCCTCGCGCTCCCCTTTCCCCTGTGGTTGGAGCCCGTCTACGCGTGCTTCGCCCAGGGACAGGTCAATCTCCTGCTGATGGGGCTGGTCGCCGCGGACTGCCTCGTGCGGAATCCGCGATGGCCGCGTGGCCTGCTGGTGGGCATCGCCGCCGCGATCAAGCTCGTGCCAGCGGCCTTCCTGCTGTTCTTCCTGTTCCGCAGGGATTTCCGAGCAGCGGTGACCTGCACCATCACCGCCGTGGTGTGCACGCTGACCGGTTTCGCGATCGATTTCGAGGCATCGGTGGACTACTGGTTCCGCTATGGTCCGGCCTCCTCCGTTATGGGTCATGCGGCCGACACCAACCAGTCGATCATGGGTGTGCTCGCCCGGCTGGTATCGCAACCGGTGGTGGAGTACGGGCTCTGGGCGGTGCTGTGCCTCGCGCTGACCGTCGTGCTCGCACGCACGCTCGGCCGGGTCGAACCGCCGGTGGCGATGACGTTGACCGGGGTGTTCGCGCTACTGGTATCGCCGACGACCTGGTCGAGTCACTGGGTCTGGGCCATTCCCGGTCTGCTGATCCTGCTCGGTTCCGCGGTGCGGACCCGCAGCATCAGCCGGTTCCTGTTCGCAGTGGCGATCGTCGTCGCGGGCAGAAAGGTAGCGTTCCACGCGCTCGCGGCCGACGTCTCCCCGCTGCTGTATGTGCCGCAGCAGCTCGTCGGCAATGCCTACGTCGTCCTCGCGGCGGTGGCGTTGCTGGTGACGTGTTGGCAGGCGCACCGGTCCCGCGCGTACGAACCGGCCGCGACGCACTAACCAACCGATCCGGGCGCACCCGCGCCCAGGGGAAAGCGGGCACGACGACCAGGTCGAACGGACCGAGGCTGCCGATGCCCGCACGAGCCACACCTACCCGTACTCGGCGGTCGCGACGACCTCACCGCATCACGAGCCCGGTCGCACCGCACGTCTCCTTCGCCGGAACAGCGCCGCTCGCGCCTGCCCCGGCCGCGGGAGCGAATACCGACGGAACCGATTCACGCACGCCTCCGCTCACCGAAGAGCATTCCCGATACACCAGATTGAAATAAAACGTTTTAAGCTTCTTTGGCCGCCTCGGTCATCCACGACCGACTCGGCCGTACCGAAACACGCCCATATGCCGCATCTCGGCACACCAAGAGCGAGCAGGCACAACCACCCCGCCGATCAAAACAGCTCCACCCCCGGCAACACGCGAAAGAGCGTAACCGCTCCCGCATCCCGGGCGATACCACCCGCACTCGACACCCGCTCCGCACACACGTATCCGGTGCGTAACAGCGAGCTGACCCGTCCGCACGAATCTCGCGCACGGCCTTGTTCACAGCCCCGAAGGCCGCTATGGTTCGCATCACTTTGAAACGATTTACCTCTACTGCTTCCGCAGTCGGAGCGTGAGAGACCAGGGTCAACGGATGGGAGGGCCAATGGAGGTCCGTTCCAGAAACAACCGCACGACGGGGTGGCGCGCGACGATCGCCGTGGCCATGTCGAACTACATCGAGGCCGGATCGATCATCGCGATCGCCACGAGCCTCAGCCTGTGGCAGGAACAATTCGGCCTGGACAACCTGGCTGTCGGCCTGCTCGCCTCACTCAGCGCCAACGCGTTCGGCGCCGCGGCGGGCGCGGCCATCGGCGGCCCGCTGTGCGATCGGTACGGCAGGAAGTTCATCTACACCTACGACCTGCTGCTGTACATGCTGGGCGTGCTGTTGGCCGTGTTCGCCACGTCCTACGGGATGCTGCTGACCGCCTTCATACTGACCGGTATCGCCGTCGGCGCCGGGGTGACCGCCTCGTGGACCTACATCGCCGAGGAAGCACCGGCGCACGAACGAGCGGCGCACGTGGGCACCGCCCAGCTGGCCTGGTCGATCGGGCCGATGATCGGCTACTTCCTGGCCGTCGTCGTGGCTCCGCTCGACCTGCTCGGCAGTCGACTGATCTTCGCGCACCTGTTCGTCGTCGCCGCCATCACCTGGTGGGTGCGACGCGGCCTGCCGGAATCCGGGATCTGGCGCGACAAGAACAACGCCCCGAACGAGCGCCCCTCCTTCCTGGGCAGCCTGCGCGGCCTGTTCACCAAGAAGGCCAACCTCACCGCGATGCTGTTCCTGTTCGGCGTCTACGCCCTGTGGAACACCGTGGCCGGGCAGTCCGGGATCTTCCAGCCGCGCGTGTACGAAGCGGCGGGCGTTACGTCCGTGACCGAGCAGTACCTGCTGCAGGTGCTCATGTGGGGCTGCACCAGCGCGGCGACCTACCTCGGTTTCATGCGGCTCGCCGACCGGATGAGCCGCCGGTGGCTGTACTGCTCCAGCGCCCTGCTCGGCGTTCTCGCATGGGCCGCGCTGATCTACGTCCCGCCGGGAATGTTCACCCTGCTCTTCTTCGCGATCGGTTGGGGCGTGTCCATGGGCGTCGGCGCGCAAGCCTTCTACGGTCTGTGGACCAGCGAGTTGTTCGCGACGCAGTACCGCGCCAGCGCACAGGGCGTGCTGTTCCTGGCCGCCCGAGTGCTCGTCGGCGTGCTCAGCGTCTGGTTCCCGATGCTGCTGGCACAGATCGGGCTGCAGGGGCTCGGCCTGCTCATCCTCGGCCTGCTGGCCGCCGCCCTGCTCATCGGCACACTGTGGACACCCAACACCCAGGGTAAGGACCTGAAGCAGATCGAGCGGGAGCGCTACGGAACCGCGACAGCGGAGGACCCGGTGATGACCTCGTGACCCGCGTGTGCTTCCAGCTGTGGATCGATCCGAACCGCCTCGACGAGTACCGGAGCCGCCACGCGGCCGTGTGGCCCGAGATGCTGCGCGAGCTCGAGGCGTCGGGACGACGCAACTACTCGCTGTTCCTGCGTCCGGACGGGCTGCTGATCGGCTACTACGAGACGGACTCCGTGTCCGCTTCGGACGCCCACCTCGCGGAATCACGGGTGGCCGCGATCTGGGAGGAGTACATGGCCGATCTCTTCGTAGACCGGAGCGGACGCGCCGACCAGACCGCGATCACCCTCGAAGAGGTCTTCCACCTCGAGGACCAGCTCGCCGCGCTCGACGAGCACCACCAGGACGCGAGCACTACGCCGGTACTCGACAACGCCGATCCGAACGAAGGGGAACGATGACCGTACCGCATCGCTTCGACGAGATCACCGAAACGCTCGCCCGCCAGTCCATCGAACTGCCCAGCTGGGCGTTCGGCAACTCCGGCACCCGCTTCAAGGTGTTCGGCACTCCCGGCACCCCGCGCGACACGCACGAGAAGATCGCCGACGCCGCCAAGGTTCACGAGATGACCGGGCTCGCGCCGACCGTGGCGCTGCACATCCCGTGGGACGACGTCGAGGACTTCACCGAGCTCAAGGCCCACGCCGAGAATCTCGGAGTCGAGCTGGGCACGATCAACGCCAACACGTTCCAGGACGAGGACTACAAGTTCGGCAGCCTCACCCACTCCGACCCCGCGATACGGCGCAAGGCCATCGATCACCACTTCCGGTGCATCGACATCATGCACGCCACCGGATCGACCGATCTCAAGATCTGGCTGGCCGATGGGACGAACTACCCCGGTCAGGACTCGCTGCGGGCGCGTCAGGACCGGCTCGCCGCGTCGCTCGCCGAGATCTACGAGCGGCTCGACGCGCACCAACGGCTCGTGCTGGAGTACAAGTTCTTCGAACCGGCCTTCTACCACACCGACATCCCCGACTGGGGAACCTCGTACGCGCAGGTCAGCGCGCTCGGCGACCGGGCGTTGACCTGCCTGGACACCGGCCACCACGCGCCTGGAACCAACATCGAGTTCATCGTCATGCAGCTGATGCGGCTGGGCAAACTCGGCTCGTTCGACTTCAACTCGCGCTTCTACGCAGATGACGACCTGATCGTCGGCGCGGCCGACCCGTTCCAGCTGTTCCGCATCCTGTACGAGGTCATCGCGAACGGTGGTCTCGGCGAGAACTCCCCGGTGCGCTTCATGCTCGACCAGTGCCACAACATCGAGGAGAAGATCCCCGGTCAGATCCGCTCGGTGCTCAACGTGCAGGAGATGACCGCACGCGCACTCCTGGTCGACCGGGCGGCCCTCGACAAGGCCCAGGCCGAGCACGACGTGCTCGGTGCGAACGAAGTGCTGATGGACGCCTTCCAGACCGACGTCCGACCGGCACTGGCGCGGTGGCGCGCCTCGCGCGGGCTGCCCGAGGAACCGATGCGCGCCTACGCCGAGTCCGGCCACCAGCGGTACCTGGCCGAGCAACGCGTCGGGGGTGCGCAGGCGGGCTGGGGCTGACGGTCACACCGGCCGAGCGCGCCCCCGCGGGACACCGTTCAGGTGGGAGCCACTCTTCGGTGGGCGGGAGCGGACACCGCTCCCGCCCACCGAGTGCTGTCAGTCGAGCGGGTGTGGCTCTCGTGGCCGGGCAGGGGACACACGGGCTCCGCGACCGGGACGCATCACCCCTGGACGGACGAATCCGCTTTCTCCCCGAACCGCATCTCGAAGTCGTGCAGCGCGAGGCTGCGGAAAGGCTCACGCCCCCGCAACCACCCCAGCGGCCCGTGCGGATCCGGGTGCCACGACGAGGTGCGCACGGCAACGCGACCGCGCGCCCGCACCCGGTTCTCCGCGATTCCACCCGCCATCGACTGCGCGATCCGGTAGCCCAACGACCACTTCCCCGGCAGCGACACCCGGTCGCGCAGGGACGCCGAGGCGATCCCGTGCGCCTCGATCCGCAACGGCTCCACGGAATCGACCCCGAACGTGGCCCGCTCCTTGGGAATGCCCCACAACTCACGACCGCCTCGCAGGGAGGCCGCACTGTCCACCCAGATGTGGGTGATACACGCACGGAGGCGGGCGCCACGCCGCACGAGTACGGCGGCGAGCAGCTCGTTGTACTCCAGCACGCTCCCGGACCGGTAGAGCACCCAGGCGGTACCGACGATGCCCGTATCCCCCAGCAGCACCGGAGACAGTCCCTCCGGGACAGCGGGGAGCAGCCGCTTCGGCAGTCGCCACAGCGAAACGGACATCTCACCGCACAGCCACCAGGGTTGTGGCGGATAGCTCATGTCCGCTCCGGACTCCCGTGTCGGGTTCGAATCGTGGTTCTCCGACGATCTCGTGCGCCCGCAGCCTACCCGCCCCGGGCAAGGTCGGAGAGCGACCGCTCTCCGACCCCGGGACGCGGAGTCCTCACAGCGTTTGGGCGAGCCTGTTGGCCAGCAGACTGGTGAACTGCGCGGGCTCGCGGAGCTCACCGCCCTCGGCCAGCAGCGCCATGCCGTGGACGAGTTCGGCCGTCTCCTTCAACTCCTGGCTCTCCCCGTTCTTGTCGTAGGAGTCGCGCATCCCGCTCACGAGGGGGTGGTCGGGATTGACCTCGAGGATGCGCTTCACCGGCGGCACCTCGTGCCCCATGGCCCGGTACATCTTCTCCAGGGTCGGCCCCATGTCGTTGTTGTCACCGACCACGCAGGCAGGTGAGGAGCTCAGGCGCGAGGACAGCCGTACTTCCTTCACGTCCTCGGCGAGCTTGGTCGACATCCAGGACAGCACGTCGGCGAACTCCTGCTGCCGCTCGCCGTCCTTGCCGTCCTCGTCCTGCTCGTCGAGATCGACCTGGCCCTTGGCGATCGACTGGAACGGCTTGCCGTCGAACTCCGGTACCGACTCCACCCACATCTCGTCGACCGGGTCGGTCAGCAGCAGCACCTCCATGCCCTTGTCCCGGAAGGCCTCGATGTGCGGGGAGTTCTCGACCTTGGACCTCGAACTACCGGTGATGTAGTAGATGCTGTCCTGACCGTCCTTCATCCGCTCGATGTACTCACGCAGCGTCGTCTTGCTCTCCGCATCGTGCGTGGACTCGAAGGAGGCGATCTCGAGGATCTGCTCGCGGTTGTCGACGTCGTTGAGCAGCCCCTCCTTGACGGCCTGACCGAACTGCTCCCAGAACTTCGCGTAGCTGTCCGGGTCCTGGCTCATCATGTCCTTGACCG